>NZ_CP058566.2:1378881-1723601 GCF_014672715.2 Dehalogenimonas etheniformans
GTATGCGCATGAATTCATTTTGGAGTCGGATCCGGGTCAGCGGGTCTACCGCACCAAAGGGCTCGTCCATGAGGAGGATAGGGGGATCCGCGGCTAGAGCCCGCGCGACACCCACCCTCTGCGCCTGGCCACCGGATAGTTCGGCAGGGTAGCGGTTAGCGTAATCTTTAGGTGATAAGCCGACCAGTTCCAGCAATTCCCGGACTCTCTTTTCGATGCGCTCCCGTTGCCAGCCGATGAGCTTGGGAACGGTGGCGATGTTTCCGGCGACCGTCCAATGGGGAAACAGACCCACTCCCTGGATGGCGTAACCGATGCCTCGCCGAAGGTCTTCCGATTTGATACCCGTGTTGTCCTGGCCGTCAATCAACACTTTACCGGCAGTTGGAGTCACAAGGCGGTTGATCACGCGAAGGAAGGTGGTCTTGCCGCAGCCCGAAGGCCCGATCAGCACGGTAACCTGTCCCCTCGGGATGGTTATCGAAACACCGCGGAGGGCATGAGTCGTGCCATAGTCTTTTGATACATCGAGGAGTTCGATCATGCAGCGGCCACCTGCCCGGGACTCAGCCGGTCCTCGATGAATTGGAAGAAGGCATTAACAACCAATGCCATAATGGTGACGGACAGAGCCCCCAACAGGATCAAATCCGAGGCAGCCTGGCCGAGGCCCTGAAGGATAAAAAAGCCAAGGCCACCGGCGCCGATCAAGGCAGCGACGGTGGTGCCACCCACCGCCTGGATGGCGGCGATGCGCAAGCCAGACACGATGGCCGGAGCCGCCAGCGGCAATTCGACATTGGACAGAAGTTGAAAGCGGCTCATGCCAACCCCGAACCCGGCATCACAAATTTCATTAGCAACCGATCTGATGCCGGTGTAGGTGTTCTGTACGATCGGCAACAGCGCGTAGAGGGTAATGGCAATTACCGCCGGCAGAAAACCGATGGCCGAAATGCCCAGCGCAGGCAATAAGTCCCGGATAGCTGCCAAAGTCACAAGGAGTAAACCGAACAAAGCGAGGCTTGGCACGGTCTCGACTATACCGAGAAACCATAGGATAGGTCGGGCTGCTTTACTACCCTTAGAAATCCAGATCCCCAACGGAATGCCGATCACGGTGGCAGCCGCCAGGCTAACGCCGAAGATGGACAGGTGACGCCAGAGTTCAGCCACAAACCTGGTACGTTGCGCATTGAATTCCACGATGACCGAGAGACCATCACACCAGCCTGACGCCAGGATTGCCAGGACGGCCAATGGGCCAAGCATCGTTACCAGGGAGCTGAAAGGATGACCTTTACGGGTGGACACGAAATAAAGAAGGTAAACCGCCAGGAGGGAAAGCCAGAACCCGCCAGAGAGACTGACGCGAGAAAGGACGCCAGCACCGGATAGGTGCCTTGTGGCAGCAAGACCGGAACCACCTATAACTTCGAATAAAACCACGAAAAACAAAACCGGGTAGGCATATTTTGACCAGGATTTTCGAATCGCCGCAATTGAGAGAATGACTACCCATGACCCTAACAGCAGAGTCCCTAGAACCAGACCGAGGCTTTCGAAAAATCCCAATCCCTGCCCGGAGACCAACCGGTTAGGGTTGAGACTGAACCAATCGAGAAAAGCCGCTGAAATCCCGAGAACGACAGCGGCTGCGGCAACTGCATGTATCTCGAGTTTTTGCATTTAAGGTATGAAGTTTTTGGATTTCAGGTAATCCCGGGCTACGGCGGCAGCGCCCCGGCCTTCCACCTGAATCTGAGCGTTCAGCGTCTGGAGAGTCAGCAGATCGAGGGTGGCAAAAACGGGATTCAAAATTGTCGCCAGTTCGGGATATTTATCGAATACAACACCACGAACGATCGGCGCGGGAGCGTAGTAAGGTTGGGCATGCCGGTTGTCATCGAGGATCAACAAGCCCAGCGCTGCCAGGTCGCCGTCGGTCCCGAAGGCCATAGCCGCGTTCACGCCGCTGGTCCCCTCAGCGGCCGCTTTCTCAGTTGTCGCAGTTCCGCCGGTGGAGACGACTACCTGCTGATCGGGCCTTAAACTGAAGCCATAAGCAGCCTCGAAGGCCGGTAAAGCGACCTGGCTGGTCAGGAATTCTTCTGAAGCCGCCAGCTTGAATACCCCGCCGTTGTTGATATAGGCTGCCAAATCATCCATTGTTTTCAGGTTATTATTATCGGCGAATGTCTTGGTCACGGCGATGGCCCAAGTGTTGTTGGCCGGAGCAGGCTGCAGCCAAATGACATTATTGGCAGTTTTATCCAGTTCTTTGACCTTCTGGTATCCCGCATTGAAGTCCTGCCACACCGGAGAATCCGCCAGGTTGAAAAAGAAAGCGCCGTTGCCGGTATATTCGGGATAAATATCGATTTCACCGTTGAGCAGGGCTCTTCGGACGATAGGAGTCTGCCCGGTAGCAGAACGATCATTGACAGTGAAACCGTAATCCCTGAGCATGAGTATGATAATTTGCGCCAGCAGAGTTCCCTCGGTGTCAACCTTTGAACCGACGGTGATAGGTCCCTTGGTCGTGGTAGAAACAGGGGCATTGCCGCAACCCGAGAACGACAGAGCGAGAATTATTGCCGTTAAAAGGATCAGGAACCTGATTTTCATTCGCGAATTCCGTCTGTTATTCAAGCTTTCCGTTCTCATTGTAGGTGATTGATAAATGAGGTCAAAACGTATGTTTGCGCCTTCTTAGACCGATAAGGCATAATTCCCGCAAATGGTGATTGTGCTTATCAGCGCGGTTGTTGTCATCTACCTGGCGGTATGGGTCATCGCCGGCGTGTACCGTCACCTGCAGTAAGGTCGTTCTCGGAGAATTCTGTTTGAAAATCCTTCTGGTCAATCCAGCCCGCAAGCATCTTGCCACCTTCGGCCATCACAGTGTTTTCCCCAACAGCCTGCTCTATATCGGGGCGGTGCTGGAGAAGGCGGGGCACGATGTGCGTATTTACGATAACCAGGTGGACCTTCGCGGGCCCAAGGATTTCATCGATTGGGGACCGCAACTTGTAGGCTTTTCCGTCCTGTCCGGTCCGAACATCGCTGAAGCCATCCAGCAGACGAAGGAATTCAAAAGGTATTTGCCGGACGTGAAAACGGTCTGGGGGAATGTCCATCCGAGCGTCCTGCCGCAACAGACGATCGCCGAAGAATTTATCGATTATCTTTGCGTTGGCGCCGGCGAATATATGATGGCCGAATTAGCCAGCCACCTGGAAACCGGTTCACCCTCGATCGATAAGATCAAAGGGCTGGCCTGGAAGGATGATGGTAAAGTCGTTGTCAACGCGCCGAGCGAATTCATTAAAAATCTGGACGACCTCCCAGATCCGGCATGGCATTTGATCGACGTGCCGAAATACTGGGAAAAATCCCTCAATACCTCGCGTGGGTGCCCCAGCAAATGCACCTTCTGCTACTCGCCGCTCTTCTACAGAGGCTACTCCGGCGACCTGTCCGCTGCCCGTATCGTTTCCCAAATCGAGCATCTTCATACAACCTATGGAGTGAAGTTTGTACGTTTCTTCGAGGACACCTTCACCTGTAACCGCGAGCGTTTGCGTGAGTTCTGCAGGTTAATGATCGAAAAGAAAATGCCGGTGCAATGGGACTGCGACTCGAGAATCGGACTGTCAGACGAGGATATCGGTCTGATGTCCAAAGCGGGCTGCGTCAGTGTGGGGCTGGGCATCGAGAGCGGTTCACCCAGGATCATCAAGTTCATCAAAAAAGGCATCACAGTGAAAGCTGTCGAGGAGACGATTGAACGCCTAGCCCGCCACAAGATTATGCCTCGCCTCTACTTCATCGCCGAACTGCCCACAGAGACCGTTGAGGAGTTTAAGGAAACGCAAGATCTCATCAAGCGACTGGACAAGCCTCCGTACCAGTACATGCCTTACAATCCCTTCCCGGGAACCGCACTCTATGAGTATTGCCTTAAAGAGGGTTTGCTTAAGGAGCCTGCAAGCCTGGCAGAATGGGCGAACGTTGTGACACTGCGCGCCATCAACCCCAGATACCTGCTCGTACCTCCTGTGCTTTTGGATAAAGCCCTCGACGACCTGCGCGACATGTATTTCCTGCGCCCGTTGCGCTTTGCCCTGCGCCATATGCCACTCTATTTCACCCGTTTGAAGCCATGGCCTAAGGAATTGTGGAAAGGCATAAAGCGGTTCATCCTCTATTTCAATACTCGGCCGGTGGCGGAGGGAAAATTACGAGGGCAATTACGTTAATCTAGATTGAGATTCTTCCCCTTCGCTTCGCTCAGGGCCAGAATGACAAATTGAAAAAATGAGCCAATGCGCGTCTTATTAGTCAACCCTGCCAAACGTTTCGAAGGTTTCCTCGGTAAAACGAGGTCTCTGCAGCCGACAGTATTGCCCAATTCTCTACTTTTCATTGGCGCGGTTCTGGAGCGCGGCGGCCACCAGGTCATGATCTGGGACCAACAGGTCGACGCACGGCAACCGGCAGATTTCTTCAAGTCCCTCAATCCGCAACTCGTTGGGTTCTCCGTTTCGGTCGGGGGAATCATCTATGAGGCTATCGCGCAGTCGATAGAATTCAAGCGCCTAGATCCCTCGATAAAAGTGGTCTGGGGGAACGTCCACCCGAGTATGCTCCCCGAGCAGACCCTGGCCGAGGATTATGTAGACTACGTAGTCATCGGCCCCGGGGAGTACACAATGCTGGAATTGGTGGACCACCTCGAAAAACGGCAGCCATCCGACCTGTCGAGTATCAATGGCCTCGCATTCAAAAATGATCGCAAGGTCATCATCAACCCCGACCGACCCTTCATCCAAAACCTCGACGAACTGCCGGACCCAGCCTGGCACCTGGTGCCGATGGAGGATTACTGGGAAAAATCCCTGAACACCTCCCGCGGCTGCCCCAGCAAGTGCATCTTTTGCTACAACCCGCCCTTTCATAAGGGCCAACTCGGCGAATTCTCCGCCGAACGCATCGTGTCCCAGATGGAGACCCTCAAGAAGAGCTACGACGTGCCGCTCTTCCGCTTCTTCGAGGACGATTTCTGCCACAACCGACCGCGGCTGCATCGGTTCTGCAAGCTGGTCATCGAAAAGAAAATGAAAATCCGCTGGGACTGCGACGCGCGCGCCGGCCTAACTGAGGAGGACGTACGGCTAATGAAGCAAAGCGGCTGCGCTTCAGTCGGCTTCGGCGTGGAGAGCGGTTCGCCGCGGCTGCTGAAATTCATCCGCAAGACAGCCAAACTCGAGGACATCAAGCAGACGTTCAAGCTCCTCGTCAAATACAAGATCCTGCCCAAGCTGTACCTGATCTCGGAACTGCCGACCGAAACCGTCGCGGACTTCGAGGCTACCAAGAATCTCATAAAAGAACTCGGCAACCCGCCATACCAGTATGTCTCCTTCCTGCCCTACCCCGGGACCGAGCTTTATAACTACTGCATCGCTCGCGGCCTTGAGCCCCCGAAAACGACCGAGGAATGGGCGGCTTTTATATCGCAACCTGATTGCGGCGCCCGGTGGTCCGAAGTGCCCAAAGAAATGACCGCCGCTTTCAAGCGAAAGCTGGTAAAATACTACTTCTGGCGGAGGACGTTCTTCGCTCTGCGGCACGGAATGTTTTCCTTCTATATCCCCGTCAACCCAAGCGCGAAGGAGTTCTTCCGCGTCATCCGATTCTGGTGGAGGTATTATGTCACCCGACCCTTGTACGGCTGATTCAAAAAATCCTGTGTCGAAAATCACATACCGTGAGCATTTGGGCGAGTTTCACGGCACCAAAGCCGAGATCATCGGCCACTGCGTCTGGGACTACCCCGCCAACACCCTGGTCCTCCGCCTGCCGCAGCCCAAGTGGGTCCTGTGCGCTTACCAGGGTTACCGCAAGGTTACCTCCGTGCTTAACTGCTTCCACCCGCCGGAATCCTGGCGCGCCGTTGACAATACTAACCGCACCTATTGGGAATACACGCGCTGGATCCACCGCGAGATGCTGAAGCAAGTGGCCCCCGGTGAAAAGACGGCGCTTCTTTTCACCGGCGTAGACATGCACAAGCACGTTGTGGTCGAGGAGACATTTGAGGAATTGTGGGTGCAAGCCTGGGTCACCGCCGGCGTCAAGACCAATGCCCTTAGGATAGGCAGGGATGCCGCATATGGAATCGAACGAAAAGGACTATGGCAGCCTTTCGATCATAAGGAGCCACCCCAGCCCGGCACTATCAACATCATCGTCCTCACCTCCTCAGACTTAGGACAAGCAGCCATGGCAAGCAGCTTTATTACAATCACCGAGGCCAAGACCGCAGCCCTCCAGGATCTGGACATTCGAAGTTCCTACAATCCCAAATTGCTCGCGACGGGGACCAGCACCGATCAGGTCTGCGTTGTTCCGGGGAATGGCGATCGATGCTTCTATGTATCGGGTCAGGTCAAATTGGGCGAGTTGATTGCCCGGGCTGTCACCCGCGGTGTTACCGAGGCTATCAATAAAGTGCGAGGCCAAGGATAATCGTTGTCCCACTAACCGTTTCGTGTTTCGACAAGCTCAAGACGAACGGAATACAATAAAAACGTGAAACACCGCGGCGGCAAACTCCTAACCAAGTCCAAATTCATGGCCGGGCTACAATGCCCACGCTATTTGTGGATTTATGTTAACGATCCCAGCCGCATCCCCCAGCCAAACCTTATCACCCAACACACCTTCGATCAGGGGCACGAAGTCGGGGAGATAGCCAAAAAGCTCTTCCCCGGCGGGCTCGACATGTCGAACCTGGGCTTTCGGGAAATGCTATCGGAGACCTCGGCGCGTCTAACAGATCGGAAACCCATCTTCGAAGCTGCTTTTCAGTGTAATCAGCTATACGCCCGGGTCGATATCCTGAATCCGTCCGGTGATGACGGCTGGGACATCGTCGAGGTCAAGAGCGCTACCGAAGTAAAAGACGAAAATATCGCCGACGTAGCCTTCCAGCGTTACGTAGCGGAGCGGTGCGGGTTAACGGTAAACCGCTGTTATCTCGTCCACATTAACCGTGAATACATCAGACAGGGCGAGATCGACCCGGCCGGGCTTCTGATGTCTGAGGATATCACCGAACGCGTTGCCGAGGTCATAGGCGGCATGGCTGATATGGTGGAGGACATGCTCCAGACTATATCCGGTGATTGCCCCGATTCGGTTATCGGTCGACTTTGCGATTCACCCTACATTTGCCCGCTAAAAGACGGATGTTGGGCGTCGCTGCCGGAACATCCGGTCAGCGACCTTTACCGCATCGGATCGAAAATGGATGACCTATTGAAACGCGGCATCACTTCGATCCGCGAGATTCCAGCAGGATTTAAATTAAACGAGAAGCAACTCATCCAGAAAACCTGCGTCGAGTGCGGTCAGCCCTATCTTGAAACCGATAAAATAGTCGATTTCCTTGCGGATTTGAAGTATCCGCATTACTTCCTCGACTTTGAGACTTTTGCGACTGCTATACCGATGTTCGATGGAACCAAGCCTTTCCAACCCGTCCCGTTTCAATTCTCGCTGCATACTGTTGCGTCGCCATCATCTGGAGTTGAACATAAGTATTTTCTTGCCAGAGGACCCGGCGACCCGCGTCGAGAGTTCATCGAAGCGCTAAGCTCCTGTCTCGGAGAAGAAGGTTCAATTATTGTTTACAACCAGAGCTTCGAAGAAGGGGTCCTGGAAAAGTTAGCTGAGGCTTATCCTGAATACCAGAACTGGATCGAGAATGTTATATCACGGATGAAAGACTTGATCATTCCCTTCAGGAATTTTAATTACTATCACCCGAACCAGTGCGGCAGCGCTTCGCTCAAACACGTTCTGCCATCGATCGCAGGCATCACTTATGAAGGCATGAACATAGCTGAAGGGCAAACCGCAAGTCTGAAATTTATGGCTGCCGCATTCGGTGAGATTTCAGAACCTGACCGGCAAACGATCTTCAACGATCTTCTCGAATACTGCGGCCAGGATACGTACGGCATGGTACGCATAGTGGAGGAACTGAGGAAATTGGTCGTGTCTTAAAAAGATCCGATTTCCTAAAAGAAACGAGGCCCTCGACTTGAAGGCCTCGTTTCTATTTGAAGGGAGGAGGAGCTAATTGATGTTGTAGATGACCTGAACGGAAACAGTCAGGTCGGTATCGCCGGGAAGAATAGGAGTCGTAGAACCGGCAGCTCCGGCTTTCGAATCAAAGGACGGCGGAAGAACCCGGGCGGCGGTACTGGAAGAATCACTGACGTAGCTGACAGAACCCAGGGACACTCCGGTAACACGGGCGATCTGTTCAGCCTTGGCCTTGGCATCGAGAAGAGCAAGTTCACGAGCTTGATCGATCGCTTTAGTGGGATCATCCACAGAGAATGCGATGCTATTGACGCGGACAGCATCACCTGCGGCGGCGACGGAAGCGTCGATGATTTTACCGGCGTTGGCGATCACCCGGACTTTTACGACGACCGTGTTGGTCACCTGGTAACCCCGGATAACGGGAGTGCCGATATCTTTGGTGTAATCATAAACTGGATAAATATTGAAGTTCTGTGTCTTGATGTCCTTGTCGGCTATGCCCTGAGTCTTCAGAACGTTAATCAGCGCATCCATGGCGGCTGAGGCTTTTTGATTGGCATCGGCAAGCGTCGCTGATTCGACTTGAACTCCGAGAGACAGGTTGGCAACATCGGGAACAACGGTCACTTTACCTTCACCCGAAACCCAGATTCCGACTTGCTGAGTGGTGTTGACGAGTTCACCAGATTGAGCAGCCGTAAATCCCATGACACCCATCCCGACAGCGAAGATGGCAATCGCTATCAGGGCTCCCAAGATACCCTTTTTCATGGCGGTTCTCCTTTTACAAATTTTTTGCGGTCTCAAGAAGTATAACGGCGCATTTTCAAATTAGTTAGTACAGTTTTCTTCCCAAAATTTGCATATGGGCTCGCAAAAACCGGTGGTATAATTAGCAAAAATAACAACGGAGGAACCGGCCCGAGCCTGGGGGCGAGCGCCATTTCACCGTTATCCCGAATCCGGCGCAAGCGTAGGGCTGAAAGTTCTGCGATGAGCAACGAAAAGGGTATCGTCCGGCAGTTGTTCTCCGAAGCTGAGATCACTCCCGATGGGGATAACGTTTATGACCCCCAGATACACGATCCCCGGTTTTATAAGCGAGTACTTCAAGAAAAATCCCTCGGCCTTGGGGAGGCCTACATGGATGGCTGGTGGGACTGCCAAAGCCTCGACCAGTTCTTCCATCGCCTACTAGCCGCGGATCTGGATAAAAAAATCAGGAACAATCCCAGACTGCTGGCTGCCTTCGCCTGGAATACCATCACCAATCCAGGCCGCAAATCCAAGGCATTTGAAATCGGTCAAAAGCATTACGACATCGGCAACGACTTGTACAGGGCGATGCTGGATAAACGCCTCACATACACCTGCGGCTACTGGAAAGACGCCGAAACCCTCGATGATGCACAGGAAAGTAAACTGGATTTGGTGTGCCGTAAAATCAATCTGCGGCCGGGGCAAAAGGTGCTGGACATTGGGTCCGGATGGGGATGTTTTATCAAGTTTGCCAGTGAGCGTTATGAAGCTGAGGCAGATGGCGTTACCGTCTCAAAGGAACAGAAAGCCCTTGCCGACGAGATGTGTTGCGGCATTCCAGCACGGACTCAACTTAAAGATTATCGAGACATTGACGGCAAATACGACCACGTGGTGTCCCTGGGGATGTTCGAACACGTCGGGCACAAGAATTATCGAGTGTTTATGAAAGCGGTAAATAGGGCCCTTAGCGATGGAGGATTGTTCCTTCTCCACACAATCGGGGGAAACAAATCAACCTCTGGCTCTGATCCCTGGATCACCAAATACATCTTCCCGAACTCCATGATCCCATCAATGGCACAGATCACCAGGGCGATCGAAGGGCTATTTGTGTTGGAGGACTGCCACAGCTTTGGAGCAGATTACGATAGGACTCTCATGGCGTGGCATCGAAATTTCACCAGCAACTGGCCCAGCCTCTCGAATAAATATGATGAACGGTTCTACCGGATGTGGACTTATTTCCTCCTCTCCTGCGCGGGATCATTCAGAGCGAGGAAAAACCAGTTGTGGCAACTGATCTTTTCAAAACGGGGAGTGGCGGGGGGTTACCGGGCAATCCGATAATTGATCCCCGATTCCAGAAATTTCATTTTACCGTTGAATAATCCTCGATAACTTAAGTCCGCAGCCTCCCTGTGTCAACCGAATGCGACTATGTTATTCTGATAATACATGTTCTTTAAGCTTTCGTGAAAAGGAATGTTATGACACCTGAAATAAGTCCACACTTAAATGGCGACGTAATCCTGCGAACCTCAGGGCTCACTAAATATTTCGGTACATTGGCCGCGGTCAAGAACCTGAACCTTGAACTTAGAAAAGGCGAAGTGTTCGGCTTCCTGGGGCCAAACGGCGCCGGCAAAAGCACCACTGTCGGCATGCTGCTCAATCTTATCGCTCCCACCGCCGGAGAGATTGAAATCTTCGGGCTAAAGCTCGAAGAACACCGATGGCCGATACTCAGAAGGATCGGGGCCATCATTGAAGAGCCGGCTTTTTATCCATATTTATCAGGTTGGGATAACCTAGAAGCCCTGAGCAAATCCATCGGAGATGTACCCCTTACCAAGATCAAAGAGGTACTAGAAAGAGTCAATCTGTTCGACCGTTCAAGAGACCGATACCAAACATATTCGATGGGTATGAAACAGAGACTCGGTATCGCCGCTGCGCTGCTCCGCGACCCGGAACTCATTATTCTGGACGAACCGACCAACGGGCTGGATCCGGCTGGCACCAAGGAGATCCGGGACCTGATCCCGGAACTTGCCCATGAGAACCGCGCGGTATTCCTTTGCAGCCACCTTCTTCACGAGGTCGAACTGGTCTGCGACCGGGTAGCCATCATCAAGAAAGGCAACATGATCGCCAATGCCCAGGTGCGCGAACTGCTGACTACTGGGCAGGTACTCCAGGTTAGGGTTGTCGATTCGGACATAACCGCCGCCTCCGATGTACTAAAAAACCTGCCGTGGATCCATTCGGTTAAATCCGAGAACGGCTATCTGGTGGTAGATGCTCCAAAAGAAAGCGGTGCCCAGGTCAACAAGGCGCTGGCGGAGAAGAATATCTTCGCTTCGGAAATCGTGCCCCATGTCGCCAGCCTGGAAGACATTTTCCTGGAGCTGACCGGAGGTGAGAGTCATGATTAGGTTGATCAGCGCCGAACTGTTCAAACTGCGGAAACGCGGCATGACCCGGACCCTCCTGTTTGTGCTTATGGGGATCCTCGTGGTGGTGTACCTGATACTATATGCTGTCTCCAGGGCTAACATTCCGACCGGTCCCGGAGGACCAGGACAGATCGACTTGCAAACGGTGCTGGGACTTCCGGTGGCGATTCCTTTTGCCTTTAACATGTTGGCATCTTTAGGAACCGTACTGGCGGTCATCCTCATGGCCAGTTCCATGGGCAATGAATACAACTGGCGCACTATCCGCAGTACCGTCGCGGCTAGCGAGAGCCGATTCAAACTCCTGGGCGCCAAGTTAATTTCGGTTTTCATCTTCATTTTGATCGGGATGGTCATAGGCGTGATCACCGGATTCTTAATGAGCATGATCACCACGGCTATAGGCGGAAACAGTTTTAACTTCAACTTCTTTACCGGAAGCTACGCCTGGGACCAGTTCCTTCAGTTCTGGCGGACTTTTTTCGTGATGCTGCCCTTCGTGTTCCTAGGTTTCATGCTCTCGATCGCCGGTCGCTCGGCCATGCCGGGCATTGCCCTGGGCATCGGAGTACTCTTTTTCGAGCCGATCATCACCGGTTTAATGAGTCTTGCGGGCGGTTGGGTGGCTGATATTCCGAAATATTTACTCGGGGCGAATGTGAACGTAATTACAGCACTGGCTAACCTGCCGGAAGGCTTCAGCGGAGGATTCGGCGGAGCCGGTGATAATTCAGCGCCTAGCGTTCTACATGCAACGATCTTGCTCAGCATTTACGCCATCGCTTTTGTCACCTATTCCTTCTACTTATTCAAGAAGAGGGACGTCACTGGCTAATCAAGGCGACGAGTCGATGAAAGGAATTTACATTCTTGTTATCGAATTACCGGCGGATGGCGAGATCAACACTCTGAAAAAGAAATTCACACTGTCCAAAGGGTTTTACATGTATGTCGGTTCGGCGATGAATAATCTCGAAGCCAGAGTTAAGCGTCACCTCTCGAAATCGAAAAAACAACACTGGCACATTGATTTCCTTCTGGACCGTGCCCGGATAAAAGCCGTATTCCTGGCTCAAACCGAAGCAAAACAGGAATGTCAACTGGCCGGTCAGTTTGCCCGATTAAAATCGGCCCACAACTTCGGGTGTAGCGACTGCCGTTGCTATTCTCACCTGTTTTTTGGTGAAAGCGAGAGCGCATTACGCGGGTCAGCCTTGCAAGGTTTTATAGCTATCGGACTTGAACCTCTGGAACAGGCAATTTAACTAATAATCCCGGCGCTGTTATAATGGGAAAAACTCAGGGAGACCGATTGAAAGTATTCAAATCCGCCCTTCTCGAGATAGCCTATATCCTGGCAGGGGCGTTAATAATTTTCCTCCTTTTCCAGGTCACACTCCAAAACTCAATCGTCGACGGTT
This sequence comes from Dehalogenimonas etheniformans, assembly GCF_014672715.2. Taxonomy (NCBI): domain Bacteria; kingdom Bacillati; phylum Chloroflexota; class Dehalococcoidia; order Dehalococcoidales; family Dehalococcoidaceae; genus Dehalogenimonas; species Dehalogenimonas etheniformans. The sequence continues at coordinate 1,391,642 of NZ_CP058566.2, forward strand.
CCAGCATGGAACCCAACCTTATGAACGGCGATCGTTTACTGGTCAGCAAGGTAAGCTACGTTTTCAGCGAACCGAAGCGTGGCGACATCGTGATCTTTCCTTCACCCTATAGCGACGGCAGGGAATTCATTAAACGCATCATCGGCCTGCCGGGAGAGACGGTGCAGATCGTTTCCGGGGAAGTCCGGATCAACGGAACACTGATCGACGAACCTTATCTGGTGAATAAAGATACCAGAAGTTATCCGGCTACCGTAATTCCAACCGGCGAATATTTCGTCATGGGTGACAACCGCCCGGTGAGTCTGGATTCCCGCCAGGGCTGGACTGTTAAACGCGCCGATATCAACGGAAAAGCCTGGCTGGTTTTTTACCCGTTCAAGAGTTTTGGATTCGCACCCAACCATAAATTTGCCGATATTGCCGCCGGCGCTGTCCTACTGCCAATTTTCATCCTTCGCCGACAGGAGAATTCTCATTAACGACATCGAAGCCCTATTCATCAAATCAGGCGCGGTCCTTAACGGACACTTCGTACTTACATCAGGTCTCCATTCTCCGGTTTATTGGGAAAAGTTCCGCATTATCGAAAACCCTGCCACGGCTGTGTCGCTATGTAATATGATCGCCGAGCACTTTAAGGGCAAAGGGATCGAACTGGTCGTCGGCCCAACTACTGGAGGCATCATCCTGGCGTTCGAAGTTGCACGCCTTATGGGATTGCCAGCAGCCTTCGCAGAAAAAGTGCCGTCCGGAGAGCGAGAATTCCGCCGGGGTTTTAAGATCAGAGCCGGCGAGAAAATCCTCGTTGTAGACGATGTGTTGACCACAGGAAAAAGCGTCCGCGAGGTTTTCGATGCTGTGGCCAAGCATAAAGGCGACATAGTCGGCGTAGGTGTCCTGGTCGATCGTTCCGATACTCCATTTGGTTTTGGCGCACCGCTGTTCAGTTGTTTGCGCGTCGCCAACATCCCTGCTTATAAACCAGAGCACTGCCCTTTGTGCCAGTCGGGACAACCGCTTACGAAGCCAGGGAGCAGCTAAATGGGCACGGCGCTCGCCATCGCCGCCGTCATTTTCCTGGCTTTCACTATCATCACCGTCAACTATTACCTCATCCGCCGCCGTTTTGAAACACGTTTCAAAGAGTGGCAAGCCCAAGAACAAATCTACTGGCAAAATGAGGTTGAACGCACTTCCAGGCAAGCGGTAGCTCAAAGCCGGGCGGTCCTCGGCGGCAAGTTTACCGAGCAAATGGCTCCCTACCTGCCCGAATTCAAATATGATCCCACTGAAGCCCGATTCATCGGTTCGCCCATCGACTTTGTCGTTTTTCCGGGATTATCCGCCGGCGATCCCAAAGAGGTGGTGATCGTCGAGGTAAAGAGCGGCAAGAATTGCGTTCTGACTCCGTCGGAAAAAAAGATCCAGGAACTTATCGAGGACGGGATGGTACGGTGGGAGCTTATCGAGCGGCGATGTGAAGATGAAAGCAATTCTCAGGGCAATAGTTGATGCCTGCGGAAACACGATTCTCAATTAAGCAGTTTGTCGAAGACGAATTATCGCAACTTACCCGTTTGATCAATGAAACGATTGAGAAGTCGTATTCCAGCGCCTATCCGCCGAAGGCGGTTCGCTTTTTTCTTGATTACCATGCGCGTATGAACGTCCTCCGTGATGCCGGCGCCGGCACCATCTTGATCGGTTGGGAGAAAAAGAGCGCCGTTGCAACCGGTACGCTGGTCGGAAATCACGTATCACGCGTGTTTGTCGGCGCCGAGTATCGAAAACGAGGCTACGGGAAAATGATCGCCGAGGAGCTAGAGAATCGAGCCAGGGCTAGAGACCTCAGGGCGTTGGAACTCGATGCTTCCGTGACATCCAGAAGTTTCTGGGAACGGCTGGGGTGGATCGTTATCTCTCACGAAGTTGAAATGGTTGAAGATGAACCTCTGGAATATTTCAAGATGAAGAAAGAGTTAGTCTAACCTAAGTCCGCTTAAAAAAACGTTCCAAAGCCGAGATTTCCAGCTTCATCAGGGTGGGGCGGCCGTGGGGGCAGGCGTTGGGAACTTGAGCTTTTTCTAAATCAAGCAACAAAACCCTTATTTCATCCATCGACAAAACTTTTCCCGCCCTGACCGCCGAGTGGCAGGCAATGAGTTCAGCCAATCTCTCCTCTCCCAGTGCGAGAGACTCCGGCGAGTTCAGGAATTCATGCAGAGCCGTTTGCCAATCGCCGCCCGATAATGCCTGTGGTATGGCGCGGACTAACAAACTGCGCTCACCGAAAGACTCAATGATAAAACCATAGGCAGCCAGTGTGGAAAACAGTGACGAAAACCGGTTCATCTCGGCCGGGAATAATTCTACATTCTGCGGTTCAAGGAACGCCTGCGACGATGGAATTCGACTCTTACGCCCGGCGATGACTTTTTCGTACATGATGCGCTCATGCGCCGCATGCTGATCAATGATATAGAGACCGTCCGGACCTTCGGCAAGGATATAACATCCGGCCACTTGCCCCAAAGGCCTTAATGCGGGAATAGCCTGAGAGGGCGTAGGTCGGAGATCATTTCGTTCCGAAAATAGGTCCGTCGGAATGGAAGAAGTTTGAAATCCGCTCGGACGATAGTTTGAAAAAGCATCGGCGACCGTTGGGGCTGCAACTGCCAAACTCGGAACCGGGGCTTCTCCGAGCAACGCCGCACGCACCGCTTGGCGCACGAACTCAAAGACTTTGCCGTCTTCGCGGAACTTGATTTCGGTTTTAGCCGGGTGGATGTTGATGTCGGTGTCAGATGGCGGAAGCCGAAGATTTATGATGGCATTGGGATAACGGCCTACTGTAAGTAAACCGTGACAGGCTTCCTCGATAGCTCGCGAAAGGATGTGGCTCCTGACCCAGCGCCGGTTGACAAAAAGGAACAAGCCAGTTCGATTCGCCCGGGAATTTTCGGGCGCCGAGACAAGGCCGGCAATCGAAAATGAGCCATCGACAGCGGAGATTTCGATCATCCTGGCGGCGACATGATGGCCGAGAATTTCAATGGCGGTATCCCGCAATTTGCCGTTACCAGGTGTCATCAGTGTGTCCCGTCCGTCGACGATAAGTTTAAACCTGACCTCAGGATAGGCTAACGAATAATTGCTCACAACGGTCACGATATGCCCTGTCTCCGTAGTGTCCGACTTGAGGAATTTCAGACGCGCGGGCACCTCGCGAAAGAGATGAGAGACCGAAATAGTCGTGCCGCAAGCCCGCGCTATGGGACGGACTATATCTCCCCGGCCCCCTCGCAAGGACATCATCTTGCCGGATGGGCTTCCACTGACAGCCGTCGTCACTTCCACCTCGGCCACTGCTGCAATCGAACCCAGGGCTTCACCTCGGAACCCCAGAGTTCCGATAGAGCTCAGATCATCAAACGACGATAGCTTGGAAGTTGCATGCCGGGCGAAAGCTAAAGGAAGTTCGTCGGATAGTATGCCACAGCCGTCATCGGATACCTTGATCAAACCTGCGCCGCCGCCTTTGATCTCAATGTCAATGCGGTGAGACCCAGCATCTATCGAGTTTTCCAGCAGTTCTTTGACTACCGAAGCCGGCCGTTCAACAACCTCGCCGGCGGCGATACGAGCCACGGTCTGGTGGTCGAGAACGCGGATGGGCACTAGGTCTTCTCCAGCCTGGCGAAAGAAAGAAGTAATTTCTTGAGCCCGGCGGTTTTAAAAGCGACAACAACCTCTGTATCATCTTTGACCGGCAAAGTGCTGATTACCACCCCATCGCCAAACACGGCATGTTTTACCTGATCGCCGGTCTTAAAGGCCGGGGGCGTTGCTTTAACGTGGGTACGGGCAATTCCGCCCCCGATCGGGGCAGACGGTATGGTAGGCTGAGCGGGTCGTTCAGCATAATCGTAAAGTTTCTTCTGCAGCGGGATAAGAGGTTTGACCGGTTCCTCGCGGGCGGCGGTTGCCGTGGTGAGGTGCGCGGGAATAGATGCGAGGAACCGCGATGGTTCGTTAACGGTGCTGCCGCCCATCAGGCTTCGGCGGAACGCTCGCAGGAGATACAGCCGTCGCTTGGCACGGGTGACGCCCACGTAGCACAACCGCCGTTCTTCTTCCATCTGAGCGGGATCGTCGAATGATCGGAAGTGAGGCAAAACGCCTTCTTCCAGGCCAACCATAAAGACTGCCGGGAACTCAAGCCCTTTGGCTTGATGCAGGGTGATCAGAGTAACGCCACCTTCGGTTTCATCAAGATTGTCCACATCGGAAACGAGGCTTACACTTTCCAAAAACGGCGATAGAGCATCGCCAGGCAACAGGGAATTAAACGGCTCAGCGACGGTGCGCAATTCGGCGATATTCTCCAGCCGTTCTTCGCCGTCGGGTTGGGCTTTGAGGTATGTTGAATAGCCGGATTTTTCCAACACGTGATCGAAGAGTTCAAGTATTGGTAGAGTTTTGCTTTCGGCGATAAAACCCCGGATCAATTTGTAGAAAATATCGAAAGATGCGAGGGCACGGGCTGCCAGCGGCGGTTTATCAACCCCCGTCGACGACTGTTCCAAAGCTTCAAAAAGAGAAATGTCGTGTTGCTTGGCCCAGCTTTGCATCTCGAGGATCGATTTATCGCCCAATCCTCGAGGGGGCATATTGATTATCCGCATCAATGAGACCGAATCAGCTGGATTATGGATAAGTCTGAAATAGGCTATAAGGTCTTTAACCTCACGCCGCTCGTAGAACCTGGTGCCGGCAACCAGCTTATAAGGCACCCCATAGCGGATGAAGGCCTCTTCCAGTGCCCGGGACTGAGCGTTAGTGCGGTACATAACGGCAATGTCATTCAGGCGGAATTTTTTCGATCCCGTCAGCCGCTCCGTTTCCCGAACAACCATCTGAGCTTCTTCCTGTTCGTTATAGGCTTCGATCAGGCATACCGGTTCGCCCGGTTCGTTTTCGGTCCAGAGTTTGATGCCTTTTCTAGTCCGGTTGTCGGCAATAATGTTGGAAGCAGTTTCCAGGATCTTGGCCGTCGACCTATAGTTCTGTTCCAGATAATGAATCTGGGCGTCCGGAAAATCTTTTTCGAAATTGAACACGTTGCGCAAGTCGGCAGCCCGCCACGAATAAATGGACTGGTCCGGATCGCCAACGACCGCGATGTTACGATGCCCTCCGGCCAAAAGTTTTACCAGTTCGTACTGCACCAAGTTGGTATCCTGGAACTCGTCAACCATGATGTGGACATAGCGGTCCTGATACCGTTTCAGGATTTCAGGTTTACGTTTGAACAGGAAAACGGTCTTAAGCAAAAGGTCATCAAAATCGACGGCATTGTTTTGAGAAAGCATCTTCTCATAACGCTCGTAAACCCGCCCGACAATCTCATCGAAATAATTCTTGCCGGTCTCCTTGAACTTTTCGGGAGTAACCATTTGACTTTTGGCCTGGCTAATAGCCGCGGCGATCTTGGGCGCAGGAAACTGTTTGGGATCCACCTTGGCATCGATCGAAGCCTGTTTCAAGAGTTTTTCCTGGTCGTCAGCGTCAAAGATAACGAATTCAGGATGGATCCCTATGGCCTCCCCGTCTTTCCTCAAGATTCCGGCACAGATTGCATGAAACGTTCCGAGCGTCATGTCTTTGACTGAACCGAAGAGAAGTTTCTCAAGCCTTTCACGCATCTCGCGTGCGGCTTTATTGGTAAAGGTCACCGCCAGAATCCTGTGCGGGTTAATACCCACCGTTCTCACAAGATAAGCGATACGGTAAGTGATAACTCTTGTCTTACCTGAGCCGGGTCCTGCTAGGATAAGAACCGGCCCCTTGATGGCCTCGGCGGCCTTGCGTTGAGCGGGATTCAAATCTTTTAAAAAATCGGTATTCAAAGCCGCCCATTATAGCATTTTTGGTTTTCAGGAGGCAGGGCGAGGCATGGTTTGGAAAACAGGCACTAAATAACTATTGTTTTTACCCTGCGCCACTGATATAATATCCAACAACTTAATAAGTAACCCCTCCTTTAAACCCGGTCCTGTGAGGCCGGCAAGGGTTAGCGGGATTAAACGCGCAGACACCTCTTGCCGGAAAATTGGCGAGAGGTTTTTTAATGTCCGCAAAAACGGTAATGACCGCTGAGGACATGCGCAGAACGCTGTCCCGGATTGCTCACGAAATCGTCGAGCGCACCAAGGACATCAAGTCGGTTGTACTCGTCGGCATGCAAACCAGGGGTGTACCCCTTGCTAATCGTCTGGCTTCTCTCATCGCTGACTTTGAAAAAGTTCAGGTACCTGTAGGCGCCCTGGATTTTTCGCTCTATCGAGACGATCTGGGTCGCCGCAACTTTAACCCGCAGGTAAAATCCACCGACATTCCGGTTGACATCGAAGGTAAAGTCGTCATCCTGGTTGACGACGTACTGTACACAGGCCGCTCGGTCCGCGCGGCTATGGATGCGCTGATCGACTACGGGCGGCCGCAGGTAATCCAGTTGGCAGTGCTAGTCGACCGTGGCCACAGGGAACTGCCGATTCGGGCTGATTATGTCGGCAAAAACATTCCGTCCGCAACCAATGAAGACATCAGGGTAAGACTGGCTGAAACGGATACGATGGATGAAGTACTCATCTCATCAGGTGAATAATATATTGAACGAAATGACTGCAACCCAAAAGACGACCGACTGGAACCACCGCCACCTCCTTGATGTCGATGATTTCACGCCGGAAGAATTCGAACTTGTTTTCGCGACGGCCGATGCCATGTCTGAAATCCTATCACGACCGATTAAGAAAGTGCCGGCGCTTCGCGGGCAAACGGTGGTCAACCTTTTCTATGAAAATTCGACCCGGACCCGTGCATCGTTCGAGATCGCCGCCAAGAACCTTTCGGCTGATGTCCTAAATGTCACCTCGACAGCTTCCTCAATAACTAAAGGTGAAAGTCTCATTGACACCCTGAAAACGCTGGAAGCACTTGGCGCGAATATCATCGTAATGCGCCATAATTTCTCGGGCGCCCCCTACCTAGCCACCAAACATAGCAAAGCCAATATCATAAACGCCGGAGACGGCTGGCACGCCCACCCCACCCAGGCACTCCTCGACCTGTATACGATCCGGAAACACAAAGGCAGCCTCGCCGGACTCAAGGCTGTTATCGTCGGCGACGTGCGCCACAGCCGGGTAGCCCATTCCAATATCTGGGGTATGACCCGCCTGGGAATGGAGGTAACCGTATGCGGCCCGCCAACCCTCATGCCGTACGGGCTCGAAAACCCCGGCTCAAATTTTCCGAAGGTGCGGGTCGAAAATCAGGTTGAAAAAGCAATCGAAGGCGCCGACTTGGTCATGGCTTTAAGATTACAGCGAGAGAGACAACAGGGCGGCCTGCTGCCTTCGGTTCGAGAATACGTCCAGCGCTACCAGGTTACCTCTGAACGATTGAAAAAAGCTGCAAAAGACGTCCTGGTGATGCACCCCGGTCCCGTGAATGAAGACATCGAACTAGCCACCGAATCAGCCTATGGCGAAAGGTCGGTTATCAACGAGCAGGTGAGTAATGGTGTGGCTATCCGGATGGCGATTCTCTACCTGCTATCCGGCAGACAGGGTGAACTATGAAAAGCATTTTGATTAAAAACGGCAGGTTCATCGACCCGGAACAGAGCAATGACCGTCACACTGACATTGCGCTTATTGATGGCAAAGTGGCCTGGATCGGTAGTGGCACCCTGCCTAAAGACGATTACGAGATTATTGATGCGTCAGGCATGATCGTCGCTCCCGGTTTCATCGATCTGCACACTCACCTTCGGCAGCCGGGATTCGAGGATAAAGAGACAATTGCCACGGGAACTATGGCGGCGGCGAGGGGCGGCTTCACCACAATTTGCGCGATGCCCAACACAAACCCGCCAATCGAGAATCGCTCCATTGTTGATTATGTCAAGTGCGTCGCCTCAAGTGAGGGCATAGTCAGAGTACTCCCCATCGGATGCATCAGCAAAGGGCGCAAGGGCGAAATCCTTGCCGAACTTGGCGAGATGGGAACAGCCGGTGTCATCGGTTTCTCTGATGACGGCTCGCCGGTTCCAGGCGCGCGATTAATGAAACAGGCTATGGAATATGCCGCTGGCCTCGGCTTGCCGATTATCGATCATTGCGAGGAGCCAAGCCTGGCCGAGGGCGGCCAGGTCAACGAAGGCATTATCGCCACGCGGCTGGGGCTCGCTGGCATTCCCAACGCCGCGGAGGAGACGATGGTTGCCCGCGACATCGCCCTGGCTAAGCTGACTGGTGCCCGGATCCACCTTTGCCACATCAGCACCAAAGGTTCGGTCGATCTTATCCGTAATGCTAAAGCCGACAGCGTGCAAGTGACTGCCGAGGCCACCCCCCACCACCTCACCCTGACTGAGGAACGATGCCTGGGATACGACACCAATTCCAAGGTCAACCCGCCGTTAAGAACTCAAACTGATATAGATGCCCTTATCGCAGGACTTATCGACGGGACTATTGAAGCAATAGCAACCGATCACGCTCCACATTCCGAAAATGACAAGTGCTGCGAATTTGCCCTGGCACCCTTTGGCATATCCGGTCTGGAGACAGCTCTGGGAAGCCTTATGAAACTGGTGCACAACGGTAAAATACCGCTGCCTCTCATTATCGAGAAGCTGACCGCCGGACCGGCGCGGATTATAGGCGATGGGTTTGGAGCGACTGGTTCGTTAACGGTTGGCGACCCAGCCGATGTAGTGATTTTCGATCCGAAAGCGGAGTGGACCGTTGATGTTTCAAAATTTGCATCCAAAGGTAAGAATACCCCACTCGCCGGGGAAAAGCTCAAGGGCAAAGTGATCGCCACGATCTATCACGGCAACATCGTTTACAAAGAGGATAACAGATGACCAAACGCGCCATCCTGGTCCTGGCCGATGGTTCGGTCTTTGAAGGGAACAGTTTCGGGGCGGAAAAAGACGCCTTCGGGGAGGTGGTCTTTTCCACCAGCATGACCGGCTATCAGGAAATGTTAACCGACCCATCCTTCGCTGGGCAGATACTTATCCCGACCTTCCCCTTGATCGGCAATTATGGGGTTAACCCTGCGGACTGGGAATCGGACCGGCTGCAGGTTCGAGGTTTTGTGGTCCGGGAAGAATGCGCCGAACCCAGCAACTACCAAACTGAAGCAACGATTGATTCTTATTTGAAACAGGGCGGCACTCCGGGGATATGGGGGCTCGACACCCGCGCCATTACCCGGAAACTACGCAGCCATGGCGTAATGATGGGCATGATAACCTCGGACAAGACGCCGGGGCAAGCGTTCGAAATCCTGCGGATGTCTCCGATATACGGTACGACAGACCTAGTCAAAGAAGTGTCCACCAAAGCGACTTATGACTGGGACTCGGAAGATATACCCGAGACAGCTCCTCGCGTGGCGCTGCTGGACTGCGGCTGCAAGTTCAACATCATGAGGATACTCAGGCATCATGGATGCCGGGTTACGGCCTTCCCTTGCACTGCAACAGCCAAAGAGATGCTAGCCATAAATCCCGACGGAATCCTGTTATCGCCCGGTCCGGGTGATCCGGAACTCCTGGACTACGCCACCGAGACAGTCAGAGGGCTGGTCGACGCTGGTAAGCCGATCATGGGCATCTGCCTGGGCAATCAGATCGTAGCCAAGGCTTTCGGGGGGCATAACTTCAAGCTGAAATTCGGCCACCGCGGCGGTAATCACCCTGTCAAAGACCTGGCTACCGGGCGAGTCCACATTACCGCGCAGAACCACGGCTATGCCGTCGACCCGGAATCTCTCAAAGGCAGCGGATTAGAAGTAACGCACATCAATCTAAACGACGGCACAGTGGAAGGAATGAGGCACAAGACATTGCCGATCTTCACCATCCAGTATCACAGTGAGGCCAGCCCAGGCCCTTTGGATAATACCTATTTGTTCGAACAGTTCATGACTATGATGGGGAGGACCGATGCCCGCTAAACCTTCTAAAGTCCTGATTATCGGTTCCGGTCCAATAGTTATCGGGCAGGCGGCGGAGTTCGATTATGCCGGAACTCAAGCCTGCAAAGCGATGCGCGAGGAAGGCGTGACCAGCGTGCTGGTCAACTCCAACCCGGCAACCATCATGACCGATGAAGAAATCGCCGACATTGTTTACATTGAACCCCTGACCGTGGAATCTGTTTCCCGAATCATCGAACGGGAGCGTCCAGACGGTTTACTACCGACATTGGGCGGCCAGACAGGTCTAAACCTGGCAGTGGATCTGGCCGATGCGGGTGTTTTGGATAAATACAATGTTCGCGTCCTCGGTACGCCAATCGACACGATCCGTAAGGCTGAGGACAGGGAACTCTTCAAGCAACTGTTGCTTTCTATCGGTGAGCATGTTCCCCCCTCTGAGACGGTCACTACCGTTGAAGAAGCAAAGCGTGTTGCCGGGAAGCTGGGGCTGCCTCTCATCATCCGCCCGGCTTACACCCTCGGCGGCACCGGCGGCGGCATCGCCAACGATATGGACGAGTTCGAGGAGATCGCCGCGGGCGGTATCGCCGCCTCACCGATTCACCAGATACTTGTGGAGAAGTCTATCGCCGGTTGGAAAGAGATCGAGTACGAGGTGATGCGGGATGGTGCCAACAACTGCATCACCGTCTGCAACATGGAGAACTTTGATCCGGTTGGCGTACACACCGGCGACTCCATAGTTATCGCCCCTTCGCAAACCCTTACCAATAAGGAATACCAGATGCTGCGGACGGCGTCCATCAATATCATCAGGGCGCTGGGCATCGAGGGTGGATGCAATATCCAGTATGGCCTCGACCCGTACAGCGCCACTTATTATGTCATCGAGGTCAATCCTCGCGTCAGCCGCTCTTCTGCCCTGGCATCGAAGGCAACAGGTTACCCCATCGCCCGCGTGGCAGCTAAAATCGCGACTGGCAAAACGCTCGACCAGATTCCCAACGCAGTCACTGGGAAGACAATGGCTTCGTTCGAACCTGCCCTCGATTACGTAGTGGTCAAGATTCCCCGCTGGCCGTTCGACAAATTTGCCACCGGCGACAGGATCATCAATACCCAGATGAAAGCCACCGGCGAAGTCATGGCCATCGACAGAACCTTCGAAGCGGCCCTACAGAAGGCGGTGCGATCGCTGGAGTTCGGTAAGAAATCTATCTTATGGGAAGACTCATCCTGGGGGCTGGTCGATGACATCTCAAGTTACCCCTTGAAACCGACCGATCTGCGGCTCTGGTCGATCCTGGCGGCGCTACGGCGAGGCATCACGCCGCAGCAGATCTTCCAAGCCACCAGGATCGACCTTTGGTTCCTGAAAAAACTGCTCAATATCATCACGATGGAGAAGCGCTTGCTGTCGGAAACCCTGAACCCGGACCTGCTGCGCGAGGCCAAGAGACTCGGCTTCGGTGATGAACAAATAGCCACCCTGGGCGACCGTTTGCCTGAGCAGGTACGCGAGTTGCGCAAACAGTGGAAAATCCTGCCAACTTACAAGATGGTGGACACCTGCGCCGCCGAATTCGACGCTGAGACCCCTTATTTCTACTCAACCTACGAATCCGAAAACGAAGCCGTGCCCGAAAACTGCGATAAAGCCCTGGTTATCGGCTCAGGGCCGATCCGCATCGGCCAAGGCATCGAGTTCGATTATTGCTCGGTACATGCGGCTATGTCTCTGTCCAAAGCCGGATACCAATCGATTATGGCAAACTCCAATCCGGAAACGGTGTCCACCGACTTCGACACCTCCAATCGCCTCTACTTCGAACCACTCGATAACGAGAGCGTGCGGGATATCCTAGACAATGAAAACTCGGGTTGTTCCCAGCTAACCCCCTCCATCTGCCAGTTCGGCGGTCAAACGGCTATCAACCTGGCATATCCCTTGACTCGCACCAGCAATCCGATCATCGGATCCTCCGCTGAAACCATCGATCTGGCTGAAGACCGCCGGCGTTTTGAAGCCTTTTTATCCGAACTCGACATCCCTCAGGCTCCGGGCGCCGGGGTAACAACGCTCGACGAAGGGCTGAATGTTGCGAACCTAATAGGCTACCCGGTGCTGGTGCGGCCCAGTTACGTGCTGGGCGGCCGGGCTATGGAAATCGTCTACGACGCCTCCGAGTTGGTCCGTTTCATGAAACTGGCGATGGAACTTCAAACCGGCCATCCGGTACTGATCGACAAATACCTTATGGGCAAGGAATGCGAGGTCGATGCCATCGCCGACGGCCAGCAAGTCCTTATTCCGGGCATCATGGAGCACATCGAACGGGCCGGTGTCCATTCGGGAGATTCGATGGCTGTTTACCCTGGGCTCGGCTTGACTCCAGAGGAAAACAAAACCATTGTCGATTACACCACCCGCATAGGCCTCGCCCTCAACGTCCGCGGCCTGATGAACGTCCAGTTCGTCATCATGCGCTCCGAAGGCCAGAGCAAAGTATACATCCTGGAAGTCAACCCCCGAGGTTCGCGCACCGTCCCATTCCTCTCTAAAGTAACCGGCGTGCCGATGGTGGACGTTGCGGTGAACGTGATGCTGGGAAAAAGCCTCAAAGATCAAGGCTACGATGGCGGCTTGTGGCCTGCCCGGCCTCTCGTAGCTATCAAGGCTCCGGTATTTTCAATGTCGAAACTCATCGGTGTAGATACCTACCTTGGTCCTGAGATGAAATCAACGGGAGAAGTCATGGGTGTAGACCATGATATGAAAGGCGCTCTGATCAAAGCCTTGATCGCAGCCGGTCTAGCGTTGCCTCCAGAAGGCAGTATCCTCCTGTCTATCGCAGACCGGGACAAGGCGGAAGCGTTGCCGCTAATCCGTAAATTGCATTCTATCGGTTACCACTTATACGCAACCGAAGGCACGGCGGTGATGATCGAAGTTGCCGGGATGCCGGTGAAAAAGATTTCTAAGAAATTATCTGAAGGTCACCCAAATATCGTGGATATGATAAGACAAGGTATTGTCTCAGGGGTCATCAATACCTCTACCGGCGGCAGGGTGCCGCTTCGGGATGGATTTCATATTCGTCGGGCTGCCGCCGAAAAACGTGTGCCGTGTTTCACCTCTCTCGACACCGCAAGAGTGGCCATCGACGCATTGGCTGACACGGGCTACAATTACAATATTAAATCGATGCCCGAGTATCGCAATGGCAAAGAATAAACCTCAGGCGTGCATGGCAACCGTTCTATCTAACGATGCGGTCATGCCTAATGTTTTCCAATTGAGGTTGCAGTGCCCGGAAATAGCGCATTCAGGCGAACCCGGCCAGTTTGTTATGATCAAATGCGGGGACAATCTGTTGAGACGGCCCATCAGCATCTCTGACGCCAACGGTCCGTCCGAACAATTTAGTCTGCTGATTGCAAAGGTGGGCAAAGGCACCGATTGGCTCTCGAGCGTACGGCCCGGTGACGAACTCGATATTATCGGCGCTCTAGGGAACGGATTCACCATCGACGACCGAACCGAGAGATTGTTGCTCATCGGGGGAGGTATGGGCATTGCTCCGCTCAACTTCTTGGCTTCCAGAGCGACCGGACTGGGGAAAAAAGTTACCTTGATGTTGGGCGCTCGTACGGGCGAACTTCTCTGCCCGTCTTCGCATCTACCCCAGGTCAATGAATGTGTATTCTGCACCGAGGACGCCTCGGTAGGGATTAAGGGGCGTGTCACCGATTGTCCCGACGCTTACATAGAAACCGCCGAACAGATATTTGCCTGCGGACCACTACCCATGTATCGAGCCCTGGCTAAGGACCATCGCTTTGGCGGTAAACCAATGCAGATCTCCCTCGAAGTTCGTATGGCCTGCGGGATCGGGCTTTGCTACGGCTGCACGATTAAAACCAAAAACGGTCAAAAACAAGTTTGTGAGGATGGACCTGTATTTGAGATGGACGATATTTTATGGGACGAATTGGCTGACCTTTAAGGTGATTGCGAAACATTCCAGAGTAGCCCATGAATAATCCTCCAAAATCGATGGACCAAATCCAAATCATAGTAATTGGCGGCGGTGCCGCTGGACTCATCGCCGCTGGCCGGGCGGCTGAACTCGGGGCTAGTGTAACGTTATTGGAACGCATGGACGCCCCGGGGAAGAAACTGCTCATCACCGGCAAAGGCCGCTGCAACATAACCAACACCGCTCTGCTCAAGGAATTCTTGTCCGCTTTCGGCCCGAATGGCAGATTCCTCCACGGGGCTTTTCACCGTTTCTTCCGGGATGAGTTGTTGGACTTCTTCCGCCGCCGCGGCGTCGAAACTGAGAACGAACGGGGGGGAAGGGTCTTTCCCGTTTCGGATAATGCCGCCGATGTCGTTAACGCGCTGGTGTCATACGCTAAGGGAAACGGCGTTGAAATCAGACCAAACAGCCGCGTCGTCGGTATTGAACGAGGCTGCGACGGTATCATTAGCGTCCAGCTCGAGTCCTGCGAGATATTGAGCGCAAAAGCCGTCATCCTGACAACAGGCGGCGCCTCCTACCCGGCCACCGGTTCAGCGGGCGACGGCTTCAAGTTGGCTCGGGGCGTCGGTCACAAAATAAACCCTTTATACCCGGCGCTGGTGCCGCTGGTCCTGAAGGAAACCAGTTTCGCCATTGCCTGCCAGGGCGTAGCTCTCAAAAACATCCGGCTTACTGCTTTTGCTTGTGATAAGGTATCGATCCCGGAAGTGACGATTGAACATGATTACGGTCGCGGCACGGGCTATGAAAAACCGGCAAAACCGATCATCGAGAGCCGTTTCGGTGAGATGTTGTTCACCCATTTCGGCATCGGGGGACCCATCACATTGCTGATGAGCCAGGCAGTGGCGCGGGCACTGGACGCCAGCCCAGTGTCTATAAGCATCGACCTCAAACCCGCACTCTCAAACAAAGAACTCGATACTCGTTTGCAGCGCGAGTTTGCCGCCTCTCCCAAACGCCAACTTCCGGCGATCCTGCGAGAATTATTACCTGAAAAAATGGTAGAGGTAATGGCGGGAATTTCAGGGATTCCCCTGGGACGGACGGCCTCCAATTTCACCATCGAGAATCGTCGTTCCCTGGTCAGGCTCCTCAAGAACTTAACCTTCGAGATAAAGTGCACCCTGCCGCTGGGCGCGGCCATGGTTACCGCCGGCGGCGTCGAACTTACGGAAGTCGATCCCAAGACGATGGCCTCAAAATTGGTGCCCGGTCTATATTTAGCCGGCGAGGTTTTGGATCTGGATGCCGATACAGGGGGATATAATCTCCAGGCGGCGTTCTCAACCGGTTGGGTAGCCGGAGAAGCGGCCGCGAATTTCCTTGAAACAACAGGCACCCGGGAATCCTGAGTTCTCTTAACTTTGCGTTATAATTAATCTAACAAATCGAGCAAAGAGGGCGGTACTTGAAAAAGATAGCTGTACTTACCAGCGGCGGCGACGCACCAGGAATGAATGCCGCCATCAGAGCTATCGTCAGATACGGCACCTCATCCGGTTTCGAAGTCATAGGAACGAATAACGGCTACTCCGGCTTGATTGCCGGAGAATTCCGACCTCTGGGACCACGCGACGTCTCTGGAATCATCCAGTCCGGAGGCACGATCCTGGGATCAAGCCGTTCGAAAGAATTTGAAACCGTGGCCGGAAGACAAAAAGCGATCAACAATCTTGTCTCTTCCGACATCGAGGCATTGATTGTGATAGGCGGCAATGGTTCCCAAACCGGCGCTCACCTCCTGAACCAAATGGGGTTTCCCGTTGTCGGCGTGGCTTCAACGATAGACAACGACTTGTACGGCACCGACCAGAGCATCGGTGTCGACACGGCCCTGAACATCGTGCTGGAAGCCATCGACCGTATCAAAGTCACCGCCTCGTCCCACCACCGTGCCCACATCGTTGAAACCATGGGAAGAAACCACGGTTATCTGGCATTGACCGCCGGCATCGCCGGAGGAGCGGAATGCGTAGTTATCCCTGAAGTTGAAGTTAGCCCTGAACAAATCGCTAGGGTAATCGAGGAAACATATTCACGCGGCAAATCACACTGCCTCATCGTGGTGGCTGAAGGCGCCTACTGGAATGCAATGCGGCTTCAGGAGCACTTCAAGGAAAATCCAAGTTTGGGGTTTTCCATCCGTACCACCATATTGGGTCACGTCCAGAGAGGCGGGGCGCCGACAGCATTCGATAGGATGCTCGGCACTCGAATCGGGATCGCAGCGATAAGGGAACTCGCCTCTGGTCGCTCAGGCTCGCTCCTCGGCCTGGCCTGCGGGGAAATAGAGGCTACCCCGTATGCCGAGGTCGTCAGCCATAAAAAGACACTCGACCTTTCAATCCTTGAGACCGCCGAAAAACTCGCCCGATAAGGAGTTTTAACATAGCAGAGAGTACCATGCCTGCTGAAACCAAAACAAAGCAGCTACTAACACGGCGCAAAGGCGACCAAACCTTTATAAGTACCAATTTGCCACTCGGACTTACTGATAGAAAAATCTTGATAAGGGGAGTGTCCCATGTCCACGCTACTCCTCACGCGGCACGATATCCTAACCCTGATAACGATGCCGGAGACCTTGAAAGCAGTCGAACAGGCCTTCACCGATTACGCGCTTGATAAAGCAGCAATGCCCTCCAAAGCCTACCTGACGTTGCCGTTAGGCGATTTCCGGGCTATGCCGGCATCGGTGCCGGGGGCAGCCGGCTTGAAATGGGTCAACGTGCATCCTGAGAACAATAAACTGGGATTGCCGACGGTGATGGCTATCGTCGTATATTCGGACCCGGAGACCGGCTACCCGTTGGCCATCCTGGATGCTACCGAACTCACGGCATACCGGACGGGGGCAGCCGGCGCCATCGCCAGCAAATACCTTGCCAGAAAGGATGCCAATTCGCTGGGGTTGATCGGTGCGGGCAAACAAGCGCAGACGCAACTTCTGGCTCATTCGGAATTTTTCAAATTCGATGAAATCATGGTGTTCGACCGGTCTTCTGAATCCGCGGAACGGTTCAAGTCTCTATTCCCAAATTATCCGATCAAGATCGTGAGCCTGGAACAAGCCTGCGGCGCCGATATCGTCTGCACTTTGACACCATCAAGAAACCCTTTTTTGAAACTCCGCTGGCTTAAGCCGGGCGCCCATGTCAACGCCATCGGCGCCGACGCAAAGGGCAAAGAGGAACTTGAACCCGAAGTATTGGCAAATTCTATCGTGGTCGTCGATGACATCGAACAATCGACCCACGCCGGAGAACTCAATGTTCCGATTTCTAAGGGTTCATTCGGCATCCAAAACATCTACGCAACCCTTGGTGAATTGACATCAGGTAAAAAAGCGGGACGCAGCGATCCCCAGAAGATTACCGTCTTTGATTCGACCGGGCTGGCAATCCAGGATATCGCGACCGCCCGAACGATTTATACCAAAGCACTCGCAAATCAAGCCGGCTTGAATTTTGATTTCATACAATTTGAACAAACCTATTGAGAAAATTCTGTTGTTTTGAAAAGCATTCGAACAAATTCTTATAATGATTCACTTCATTTTTATCTTCGGCGCAGCTTCAATAAGAAACAATGAACGCAAGTAAAACCAGAACGGCCCCCATTTCGGTGCGAATGCTGTCGGCCGGAGTCCTGGCTTTTATCGGGTTTTACGTCTTATCAAGGACCGATTACCTCCTTTTCCACAGCATTGTGGAACTGCTTGGTGTCGCTGTCACATTCAGCATCTTCGTTATCTCCTGGAATGCCCGTCGCTTCATATCTAACGATTATCTGCTGTTTATCGGCATCGGTTTTTTATTCGTCAGTATTTTGGGCACGATGCACACCCTGTCCTACCGGGGTATGGGGATTTTTAACGACTTCGAACCTACCAACCTTGCGGCTCAATTTTGGATCGCCGCCCGATACCTTCAAAGCCTGACACTAATCCTGGCGCCGCTATTCATCCACAGCCGGTTGAATTCCAACGCAGCGTTCACGGTGTTTGGAATCGCCACAGCTCTGATATTGATTTCAATTCTCGTCTGGCAGGTTTTCCCTACCGCTTTCATTGTGGGAAGCGGCCTCACCGCTTTCAAAATAATCAGCGAGTATATCATCTCCGGCATCCTGGTTGGCGCCATCTTGTTATTGCGGCGTGACCGAGACGAATTCGGTCCTAATGTCATCACCTTCCTCACCGTCGCCATGCTGGCGAACATCGGATCGGAGATGGCATTTACCCTGTATACCGATGCGTACGGTTTTCTGAACGCCGTCGGGCACTTCCTGATCCTCGTTTCGATCTACTTCATCTACAAGGCGATCATCGAGACCGGACTGTCCCGCCCCTTCGACCTGATGTTCCGCCAATTGAAGCTGAACGAAGAGCACTTCGAGGAACGGGCTAACGAGCTACAGCGTTTTGAACTCCTGTCGAACAACTCCCGCGACATCATCCTGATGGTCAGGGCGGACGATGGGCGCATCGTTGAGGCCAACACAGCCGCTACCTCCGCCTACGGTTATGACCGGGAAGAACTCTTGCATTTGAAAATCGGAGATCTCAGGGCTGCGCCTGAACAGGAAATGATTTCCCGGCAAATGGCGGAGGCCAACGAAAAAGGCATCATGTTTGAAACAGTTCACCGGCGTCGCGACGGCAGCGAATTTCCGGTTGAAGTCAGTTCCCGGGGAGCTACCATCGCCGGCACCAGACTTTTGCTGTCTGTCATCCGCGATATTACGGACCGCAAAAAGGTAGAGGACGCTCTGAAAACGAGCGAGGCCAAGCTCCGGGTGCAGTTGGACTATATACTCTCATCGGAAGCTCATCCGGTCGAGTACGACCTGGGCGCCGTCCTTGACCTGCCTGCGGTTCAGAACATGATGGAAGACCTATATAAGGTGACAGGAATAGGGTTTTCAATTATCGATCTCAAGGGCAAGGTTCTGGTTGGCACCGGATGGCAGGAGATCTGTACGGAATTCCATCGAAAAAATCCGCGGGCCTGCGCTAACTGCATCGAGAGCGATTTAGCCTTGACTCGGGGCGTTGCACGAGGCGAATTCAAAACGTATAAGTGCAAAAATAACATGTGGGATATCGTCACACCCCTATATATTGGCGACCGTCATGTCGGCAACGTCTTTACCGGCCAATTTTTCTTTGACGACGAACAACTTGACGAAAGCCGTTTTTTGAAACAGGCGGATGAATTCGGTTTCGATAGGTCCGCGTACATTACCGCCTTGAAACGGGCGCCACACCATAGCCGGGTTAAAGTCGCCGCCCTGATGGATTTTTTCACTCGATTTTCATCGATGGTATCGGAACTGGGGTACTCCAACCTGAAACTAGCCAAAGCCAAGGCAGATATCGAAAGAACTGCGGAAGCCCTTCGTCAGAGTGAACAACAATACCGCATTGTCGCGGACTTCACCCACGATTGGGAATACTGGCTGAGCCCGGCTGGCGAGTTCTATTACAACTCTCCTTCCTGTGAGGCGATCACTGGATATTCGAGGGAAGAGTTCAACAACGACCATACCCTAATCACCCGGATCGTCCACTCTGATGACCGCGAACTGCTGACGAATCATCTCTCGGCTTCGGCAGTCGACCAGGACGAGAGTGAACTCCGGTTTCGTATCATCCGCAAGGACGGCCAGGAGCGCTGGCTGGGCCATGTCTGCCGACCGGTTTACGATGCTCACGGGTCGCCGCTGGGCCGCCGCGCGTCGAACCGGGATATCACCACAAATGTCGAGGCGGAACAGGAAGTCAAGAGAAGCCGGCAGGACTTAGCCAGAGCCCAGGAAGTTGGCAAGATCGGCAACTGGTTTATGGACACTCGCCGTAACATCCTCACCTGGTCCGACGAAACCTACCGTATTTTCGAGGTGCCTACAGGCGAAGCCATAACCTATGAACGCTTTTTAGCCAGCGTTCACCCCGATGACAGGCGGTTTGTGGACGATAGCTGGCAGGCCGCCCTCAGTCAGCAGAAACCGTATGACATTGAGCACCGCCTCGTAGTTAACGACCGTTTGAAATGGGTGCGGGAGAAAGCTGAGTTGGAATTTGGCCACGACGGTTCGCTCCTCGGCGGCTTCGGTATCGTCCACGATATCACCAACCGTAAAAAAGCTGAAGAAGCTGTCAAAGCAGCGGCAGAGGAATGGCAGGCAACTTTCGATTCGATTAACGACATCATCATGCTCCTCGATCCCGAGCACAAAATAATCCGTGCCAATCGAGCCTTCACCGAGACATTCAAAATCCCTGTTGAACAGGCAGTGGGAAAATATTGCTACGAAGTCGTCCATGCCGCAGCTCATCCGCCGGCTTTCTGTCCCCACCGGCGCACCATGAACTGCGGAGCCGAAGCCAAAGAAGAATTCATGGAACCGAAATTGGGCATATTTATCGAAGCCACGACCTTGCCGATCATCGACGTCGACGGAAAATGCGTCGGCAGCGTCCACATCGTAAAAAACATCCACGAAAGGAAGCTGGCCGAAGCCGAGCGGGAAAAATTACATCAACAGATCGATGAACAGCGCCGTCTGCTGCAAAATACCCTGGACCAACTGCCTACCGGAGTAGTCATCCGGGACGCGCACGGAACGCTGGTTATGGCCAGCAGTCAATTTGCGCGCATTTTCGGCGAACCGCCGTCAAGTGAAAACACGTTCGACTTGAGCCGCAGCTATCACCGGGATGGAAGATCATACCTAGCATCTGAATGGCCGATGAACCGGACGATCGCCACAGGCGAAGCGGTCGATAATGAAGAGATGGACATTGTCCGCAAAGACACCAGCCGCGCCACGGTGGTTGCCTCAACGAGCCCGATCCGCAACGATACAGGACAGATCATCGCCTATGTCGGAGTGTTCCGTGACATCTCCGACAGCAAGCGTGCCGAACAAGCAATCCAGGAACTGAACGCCAGTCTGGAACGCCGTGTCGAACAGCGCACCATGGAATTGGAGACCGCTTACGCCGACCTTTCCGAGCAACTAAGGTTCCGAGCTGAGGCTGAAGAATCCCTCCGTTCATTGTCCAGCAGGCTGCTCTCGATCCAGGAGGAGGAGCGGCGGGCGATCGCCCGGGAACTCCACGATCAAACTGGCCAGAGCCTGACAGTGCTGAAGCTTATGTTCGGCCGGGCCGACCGCATGGCGCCTGAGGAAATGAAACCGATCCTCAAAGACACGGGGAACCTTATCGCAGAGATCATCAAACAGGTGCGGAGCCTGTCGTTGTCGCTTCGACCGGGCATCCTCGATGATTTGGGTCTGGTAGCCGCGATGGAATGGCTTTTCAAACAACTCAAGGCGCAAACGGATCTTCAGGTTCATTTTGAACACGATGAAATATCGGGTTTGTCTTCAGATATGAACACGGTAATTTACCGTATCACTCAGGAAGCACTGACCAACATTATGCGGCATGCGGGCGTGAAAGAAGTATGGGTTCAGATGTCGATCAAGGATCACACTCTCACTTTGAAAATCGAAGATCATGGCCGCGGATTCGATCCCGCTGCATCAAGCATGTCAACCGGGCTGTCGGCAATGCGAGAGAGAGCCGCTTTATTGGGTGGAACATACTCGCTTGAATCCAGTCCGGGTAAAGGCACGATTATCAACGTAAATTTACCTTATAAACCAACTAAGTAAACCTGTTTAACATAATTAGTCCCATTCAGACGACTAAATACGTATCATTACGTATTTTTTTAATACCTGGTTCCGCCTAAAATACAATTATGAAATCATTGGGCGACGACGGTGTTTGGGATATGACTACGATAGTTCTAGCGGATGATCACAAAATTGTGCGGCAGGGTGTTCGCGCTCTGCTGGAATACGAGCCCGACTTCGATATTGTGGGCGAAGCCGGAAGCGGCAGTGAAGCTTTGTCACTGTTAGAAACAACCATCCCTGACGTGCTTGTAACAGACCTCTCGATGCCCGGGCTCACTGGAATCGAACTGGCTGATGAAATCAGAAAACGCCGATGGCCGACGAAGGTGATTATACTTTCGATGCACGGTGATGAACCATATGTAGCCAGGGCGATGGCCTGCGGCGCCTCGGGATATATCTTGAAAGAATCAGGGGTTGAGCATACGGTAAACGCCATCAGGGAAGCCCTGGCGGGCGGTCGTTACGTCAGCCCTCCCCTGGTGATGCCTTCGATCAACTGACACAAATAAATCAATTAAGATCGGCCGTCAATAAGTCTTTTCGCGGTTGATCCCGGTGGTCTTTCGATTTATCCTCCCCCTGGAATCTTATGTACTCAAGCCCAAGATGCTGATAAACTAAGACCGTTGTTAGTAACTCAATAGCTTGAGGAGACAGTATGCCTGAGTCTTCCGGATCCAGCGGAGTTCCCTTCCGAGGCAAGATTTTCCCCCATTTCACACACGGCATCGCCTGCGATATCACCGAAACTATCGGCAATACCCCTCTTGTGCGTCTGAACAGGGTGAGCGCCGGGACCGGCGCTGAACTCGTAGCCAAACTCGAATCTTTCAACCCTTTGCATTCGGTCAAAGACCGGATCGGCGTCGCCATGATCATCGATGGCGAGGCAACAGGGAAACTCAAACCCGGCGCCACGATAGTCGAACCGACTTCAGGCAACACGGGGATCGCGTTAGCTTTTACCGCGGCGGCCCGGGGCTACCACCTGATATTGACCATGCCGGACACTTTTTCGGTGGAACGGCGCCAGTTATTCACCATTCTCGGTGCCGAGTTAGTCTTGACCCCCGGTGCCGAGGGTATGCCTGGAGCAATACGCAAAGCCCAAGAAATAGTCGACGCCAATCCGGGTTTTTTCATGCCCCAACAATTTAAGAATCCGGCAAATCCTGAAATCCACCGTTTGACCACTGCCGAAGAAATCTGGCGGGACACGGGGGGGAAGGTCGATGCCATTGTCGCCGGGGTTGGCACCGGCGGCACGATTACCGGAGTTGCCGAAGTTCTTAAGACCCGGAAGCCGTCTTTCAAGGCTTTCGCTGTCGAGCCGGCGTCTTCGCCGGTGATCTCCGGCGGCAGTCCTGGTCCCCACCGGATACAGGGCATCGGTGCAGGTTTTGTTCCAAGGAACCTGCGGACGGATTTGATAGACGAGGTGATCGAAGTCAGCGATGATGCTGCCGGGGAGATGACCCGACGTCTCGCCAAAGAAGAGGGAATCCTGGCGGGTATTTCTTCCGGCGCAGCGGTATGGGCAGCAGTCGAAATTGGAAAACGGCCGGAGATGAAAGGCAAATTGATTGTCGTAATTTTGCCGGACACGGGGGAAAGGTACCTTTCCACCTGGGTCTTTAAAGGGAGCTAATCTTCAGGAGCAGAGAATATAATGGATTGGCGAGACCTGGTCATCGATGGTTACGGCCGGATTTTTGAACTGCTCGACCCGGCGCTCCAGGCTGGCTTGGGAATAAGAATCCGATCGTCTTGTTGTTAACTTATCATGAACTATATACAATATCCCAAACCGATCTTCTGAGTTCGGGCAAGGCCCGCGAAGGTGAACATCGATGCCCTCCTTAAAAGATATTCTGGCGGTCATCATGGGCGGCGGCCGCGGCACCCGCCTGCACCCCCTGACCGCTCTGAGGGCTAAGCCTGCCATCCCCCTGGCGGGTAAATACCGCCTCATCGATATCCCCATCTCCAATTGCATCAACTCCAGCATATTCAGGATCAGTGTCCTCACCCAGTTCAACTCAGCTTCACTCAACCGTCATGTTAGCCAGACCTATCAGCTCGACCGGTTCCACGCCGGATTTATCGAAATCCTGGCTGCCGAACAAACTGTGATCACCAGCGATTGGTACCAGGGAACGGCGGATGCCCTGAGGAAACAGCTGATTCAAATCCAGTCCGCCAACCCCTCCGATATCCTCATACTAGCCGGGGATCATCTCTACCGCATGGATTATTCTAAAATGGTCGAGTGTCACTGGTCTTCCGGGGCGGATATCACCGTCGGCGTTATCCCGATCGGCGGAGAGGAAGTCGACAGATTCGGGGTCCTGAAACGCAGCGCCGACGGCAGAATCATTTCTTTCAATGAGAAGCCCAAAGACCCGGCATCCCAGGCCGCCATGGTCAGCTATCCGGATCGAACCAACTGCTATCTCGGTTCAATGGGCATCTACGTTTTTAAAGCCGGCGTTCTTGCCGATATCCTGACGAATAAACCGGATTTCGTCGATTTCGGAAAGGATGTTATTCCCTGGGCTGTCGATAATCTGACTGTTTTCAGCTATGAATTCGATGGCTACTGGCGAGATATCGGTACTATTCGCTCGTTTTACGAGACCAATCTCGAACTGACACGCCAGGACGCGCCTTTCAACTTTTACGACCCTCGAGGACCGATTTACACCCACGCACGGTTTTTGCCCGGTTCGATTATCGAGGATTCAAGCCTGCACGATGTTTTGCTCGGAGACGGTTGCCTGGTCAAGAGTTCCAGCGTCATTCACTCGGTGGTTGGCGTCCGCAGCCAGATACGGCGCGGCAGTGTCATCAGCGATTCTGTGCTAATGGGTGCCGACTGCTACCGGGCCGACAACCACGATCGGCCGATCGGTATCGGCGAGAAATGCTACATCCAGGGCGCCATCATCGATAAAAACGTCAGCATTGGAGCCGGCACCGTGATCAAACCGTTCCCACGCGGCACCAACGCCGATCACGGCAGCTGGGTTATCCAGGACGGCATTGTCGTCGTGCCCAAGGGGACCGTGCTGCCTGAAGGCACTATCATCGAGCCTGAGACCATCGCCAAGCAGTTGACGTTCTAAGTCCGATGCCTGAAAAATCAAGAGGTCCATCCAACCCTCGGTTCGTTATCACCATGGCTTCGGCAGAAATTGTCCCGTTTGCCAAAACGGGCGGACTGGCGGATGTCGTCGGCGCGTTATCCCAAACCTTAGCTTCGTCGGGAGCCAAGGTTAACCTTGCGATGCCGGCTTATCGTGCCGTAATCGCGAATTTTTTGGCGAAACAGAAACCGTCTACCACCCTCGCCATCCGCATCGGTGACAAGATCGTCGGCGTGCAGCTTTACAAAAAACGCATTGGGCGGTCTCTGAATGCCTTTTTTATCCGAGCGGATGAGTATTTCGACCGTGAATGCCTCTACGGGGACGATTCGGGAGACTACTCTGACAATGCGGAGCGTTTCGCCTTTTTCTCTAGGGCCGTTCTCGAGGTCGCGACCATAACCCGCAGCAAGATAATCCATCTGCACGATTGGCAGGCGGCACCCACAGCCGCGTTCCTCAGGCTGCAACCTGAAAGATATCCTGCGCTATCGGATACAAGGGTCGTCCTGACCATTCACAATCTCTCTTATCAGGGTCTATTCGGCACGGATCATTGGCCGGCGCTTGACCTTGATTGGCGTCATTTCAACCCTTCGCAATTCGAGTTCTGGGGCAAGATAAACTACCTGAAGTCCGGTATCGCAACCGCCCACCGGTTGACCACCGTCAGCCCAACTTACGCCCTGGAGATTCAGCAGGACGGTGGCGGATTTGGCCTCGAAGGGTTGCTGAGAGAACGCGCAGAGGATCTCTCCGGGATTTTGAACGGGATCGACTACGAGGTCTGGAACCCAAATACTGATTCGTACATCAAGGAACGTTTCGGTGCAACGGACGCATCGGGGAAAACCGAATGCAAGCGTTTTCTGCAGGATTGTTACGGGCTTGAACCAGATCCAAATGTGCCGATAGCCTGTGTCGTAACTCGTCTAGTGGAAGGCAAAGGCCTGGAGCTGATCATGGATATCAGCCAACAACTTCTTATGAAGGATGTCCAGCTCCTGGTACTCGGCCGGGGCGAGAGGCGTTATGAAGAATATTTTATGGAACTCGCACGTAAGAACACTGGCCGCGTCGGTACCAGAATTGCCTTCGATGAAGCCGCCGCCCACCAGATGATCGCCGGAGCGGATATCCTCCTGATGCCGTCGAAAAGGGAGCCTTGCGGCCTTACCCAGATGTACGCGGTAAGGTACGGTACCGTCCCGATAGTCAGGCGGACCGGAGGCCTTGCCGATTCAGTTGAACCATATGACGCTACAAACCATCGCGGAACAGGTTTCGTGTTCGATGATTTTTCCGGGAAAGACCTGGTCGAAGCCGTCGACAGGGCACTTTCTGTGTACCACAATGAAATTGAATGGAAGTCACTCGTCCACCGGGCTATGACGGCCGACCATTCATGGGACCGTTCAATGCGGCAGTACCTGCGTTTGTACCAAGATCAACTTCAGAATCAGTCTATCCATCGATCAGGTTAAGGCAATACCCACTTCCGGAAAAGCGCGCCCAAATCCTTGCCCGAACACGATTGGAACCAATTCTGAAATGACGCCGTGTTTACCACCTGCCACTCGAAATTCTTGCAGTAGGCTTGCAGGCAGTCTTCGAAAACAAGACCTCCGATACAATCCGACAGCGCCGCCACGAACAGCGGTCCGCGTCCGTAAATAATGGAACCGTAGGTATATCCCGGGTACGACGACACCGGCATCCCGATCGGAATTTCAGCTTTGAGCGTCCGTGACCAAAAACTGTTCCAACCGGACTTCGTGACGTTCCAGCCGTCCTGGCCGTGAACGTCGATATAGTAAAGGCTGGTTACATATTGGGTCAGGGACTCATCGAGCCATGGCTGGTTCACTTGATCACTGCCGACCAGATTGTAAAACCACTGGTGCGCCGTTTCATGGGCGACCGTTTCTTCCAGCAATGCCAGATTATCGTAGACGCTCATCCCGACGCAGACGATGCCGGGGTATTCCATACCGATGCCGCCTCCGGAGAGGGCTAGCGGCACGATGTCGAATTCGGTGTAGGGATATAAGCCGAACCTGTCGCCATATGCTTTCAAAGCGTCCGTCGCCGTTGATAAAGCCTTGTCAGCCCCGTCCTGCTCTCCGGGGAGGTAGTAGCTGTTTACGGTTGTTTCGCCGATAGTCGAACTCTTCCTGGATAATTGGTCGCTGGCCACCAGGTAAAAATCTCGAGCCGGGCCGTCAGCAAATCTGACTATCTGGTTCAGTCCCTGCCTTTCGCCGCCGATCTCAACTCCTGAAGACACCAGGGTTACGTTCGAAGGCGCAGTGACTGTCGCCAGAAAAAAAGCGGCGTCATTATAGGTTTTATCTCCGTCAGGATCGGTAGACTCGATATGCCAGCCGCTCTCGTCGTAGACCGGGATGATCGGAAAGAAAGAATCAAGAGCAAGCACTCCATTAAAATAGCCCAAAAGACCAAAATTTTGTTCGGCCGTTAAAGGGAGCGTCAAGCTAAAATCCAAGCTGATTGTAATCTCGTCATCTGGTTTTAATGCCTCGGGAAGAGTTACTTTCAGAGCCGATGAACTTGAAGTTGTCTCGAAATTTGCCGGTTTTCCATCTACAAAAACGACTGAAACGACTTCCTGCCCGCCTGATTCGTTGGGGAACAACCTGAAATATAACGATGACAACTCAACCGTCTCCCGGTTGACGTAATGCGCCTCTTCGTGCCCGGTAACCGTTCCGAAACCTGGGGCAATACTCACATCCAAATGGTAGACAGTCAGCTCCGACATCGTTGCCATGGAGGCGTGTTCGCTCTGAATGAGATTGGGCTCATAAATACTCAAGTCTTGCCAATCGACATCTGGTGCAGTGGTTAACGCGGGAGTGCAGCCACCGGCGCCAACCAGCAAGACAAGTATGACGGTCAGCAATATCGAATTGACGGACGAAATCAACTTTTGGTACATGTTTATCGCTACATTTTAACCCATGGGAGATCCGGGCTGAACCAGCCCATTTGGAGAATCTGGTTTGCAGAAAACCGGGCTGATATGCTATATTTCGATTCTGTCCTCGTGGGGCCGTAGTTCACTTGGGAGAACGTTTGACTGGCAGTCAAAAGGTAGAGGGTTCGATCCCCTCCGGCTCCACCAATTTGCCTTCTTTTCATTTCTACATTCTATTCAGTGATTCCTACAACCCATAGCGCCTTGTCTATTCAGAGACCTGGTCAGGAAGTTAGAGGGTTCGATCCCCCACCCCTGAACCAAATTCCTCGCACGACCAGCTGATTTCCTCATTTTTTACAGATTTGTTTTTCCGACCCCAAAAAGCTTTTTTTGCGAAACGATTCGGTTTTAATTAGCTTTACCGCAAACGCAAGATTCGTTTCCGAAATCAAATCTTCTGAAAGACCGTCCCTTCAGTAGCAACTAACCTCGGAAGCCTCTCCCGGCTTTCCAATGAACTCATTGCGCGAAACCAGATGACGCAATTCATTTCATAATTTGCTTCAGACACATTTGTGCTGTTTTCATTCATGGGGTATTATAGCACATAAGTTCACTATGTCAAGCGACTCATGTCGTTTTTGGCAGGGAATATTTGTTATGTACTATGCTCGCTATGTTGATATACCTGAAATCCTTCACCTAAACGCATTCAGAATAACCTTCGCAATCCTGCTGCGAAATTTATTGTAGGTAAACACTCCCCCAACTCAATTTAATTACGTATTTTTACCCCGTAAAACACGTAAGAATACGGATAGTGTCTAAGCTTGATGAAACGCATAATACGTAAAAAGTCTTAGAAACAAGGCCTGATAAAAAATTCCGTTTGAAGGGAAACAGCATGAATCCCCTGAAAAACAATGGTGTTCTGTTGCACATCGTAGCCGGGGCTATAGGAGCGGTCGCTTCGTTCCTGATGCTGGGATTCATGGTTATCCCCGCAATGGCGCAAACCGGCGGCACCTACACGCTGACGAATTCAACCACGTCCAACGTAAACCTGGACTGCGCCATCGACTCAACAGGTATCACCCATGTCGTTTACCAGCGCGGCGGGGCTATCTATTACCGAGCGGGGACCAGCGGAGCCGAGGAAGTAGTCGATACTCCCCCAACCGGTTTCGCCGATAACAATCCGGCGATCGCCATCGGCCCGGACAACCTGCCTCAGATCGTGTGGGCAGCCAACGATGGCTCGTATTACAAAAAGAGAGCGACAACCGGATGGCCGGCATCGCCCATTCTGGTGGGAGACGTACCGCTGGGAGGTAATCCCGACATCGCCATCGGCGCCGATAACGCACCCAGGGTGATATATTCCGCAGACTGGGATGGAGACTCCTTGGCAGAGACGATGTTCACCACCGGGAACTTCCAAACGGCGACGGTGATCTTTGATAGCGGGCTAGACAACACCCGCGGCATCGGAAATTACTACTCCAATCCACACATCGCCATCGACTCCGCAGGGGTCTATCACGTTACGGCCGGTCACAAGCTTAACACGCCCGGAACTCCTAACGTTATCACATATTCGGTAGCTTACTTCAATTCGGCCGGGAGCGGAACCCGAATGGAATCCCCACCAAGGCCTTCCGAAGCCCAGTTCAGCCAGAACCCGATCGCTACCACCGGTACGGGTGTCCGGGCGGCGTACGCCCAGGGGGGAAGCGCTTACTCGGCAACATTGGGAACAACCTGGTCCGAGGTTTCAATGGGGAACGTCACTGGTGTAGCCATAACCGGCGGAAGTTCCTTTGCGGCGGCTTACCTGTCCGGCACAAACATCATGTACGCGCTCTCAAGCGGCGCGGGTTTCGGTGCCGGGACCGCCGTGGACGCAGGCAACCTGCCTTCTTTGGTGTCCAATTCTACCGGAGTCTCGGTGTATTATCTTTCGGGCGCGGCCGTTTCCCAGGTCATGCTCAAGGTCTTTCCGTTTCCGAATGCGGCGCCGTTGGTGATCGCCAACCCGGCTAACGTATCGGTGACCGCCGGCGCCAACGCCGTCTTCACTGCCACCGCCAGCGGCAACCCCCTGCCCACCGTCCAGTGGGAAGTCAGTGTCAACAACGGGGCATTTACCCAGATAACCGGCGCCACTTCCACCACGCTCGTTATCTCGAATACCACCGCCGCCATGAGCGGCAATCGATACCGAGCGGTCTTCCACAACAACCAGCCGCCGCCAAACGGGACAACGGTAATCACCACCGCTGCCACACTAATTGTGAAAGTAACGCCGGTGATCGCTTACCACCCTGCCGGGATTGCCGCGGCGACGCCCCTCACCGCAGCCCAATTAAACGCCACGGCCACCAATCCAAATCAGCCAGGTGTCGCTATTCCGGGCACGTTCACCTACAAACTGGCCTCGAATAACACGATACTGACAGTCGGCAGTACGTTGACCCCAGGCAACAAGTTAATAAACGTCAGCTTTGTGCCAAACGACACTATCAATTACAACAACGGCACTGGGTCGGGCACCATCAGCGTCGCGCTGCCCGCGCCGTCCGTCACGCTGGTATCCTCGGTCAACCCGGCTGCGGACGCCAACACCCAGATTACATTTACAGCGACGGTGGCCGCCACCGCTCCCAACCCTACGGGCACGGTGACCTTCAAGGAAGGCCAGGCGGCGCTGGGATCCGGGCCGGTGACCCTGAACGGCGGTACCGCCTCTATTACCGTCACTCTCCCCAGCGGTTACCACAACATCACCGCGGTGTATAGCGGCGACGCCAATTATTCTTCCACGACTTCCAATGCGGTTTCGCAGACGGTTAATACCCCCGGTACCGGCGGCGGCGGAGGGGGCGGGGGAGGAGGCGGCGGTTTCGGGTCGCAGTTGATAGGCATCAACCTTGCGGGTGAATCACCCTTCATGGATGGCAACGGCAAGTCACTCACCCCCGGCGTCATCAGCACCGCAGACGGCAAGGTCACACTGTCCATTCCGGTCGGCGTCTATATCTGGAACGCCGCCGGCGCAGCCCAGCCTTTCCTGTCGGCCAGGGCGGTCGACAACCCGCCGCCGACGCCAGCAGGACAGGCGCTCATCGCGACCATTGAAATGGGCACCACCGGCGTTACCTTCAATCCCGGCATCTCGATCACCTTCACCTATTCTGCCGCCGAACTCGCGTCGAATGTGGGTGAAAATAGCCTGTACATCGCCTGGTGGGACGGCTCGGTGTGGGTCAAGCTTGCCAGCAGCGTAGACACCTCCAAAAAGATGGTCACCGCCACCATCACCCACTTCACCACCTTCGCATTGCTGGGCGCCATCCAGGCGCCTCCCACGACGACTCCGCCGCCAACGACGACGCTGCCCCCAACCACCACGGGGGTTATTCCAACGACAACAATAGCCATGCCGTCCACAGAGCCGGTCACTACAACGACCGCGGCTCCCCCGGCATCCAGCCCGGTTAACAGCGGCAGTAAAGCGCTCGGTTGGTTACCGGTAGTCCTCGGGGGCGCCGCCGGGATCCTGGCCGTCGGTGTGATCATCAGCATCGCCAGACGGAAAAGATGACAGCCTGCATCGTCAAGATCTAAACGGCATTAGAGGGCAGTGGACAAGCCAGGAGGATCGGCTCGTTCACCAGGACCTATTGAGTCATCGCCGGCAATTCCGATTTTCGTTGTGCCCGTCCAAGATGGACTGGCATGTTTGGCTTGACTGGAATATGATTGCCTAACCATGAAAACCACGCTCCGCCTTCTGCTATCGATCGTCGCTATGGTGCTGATTGGCAACTTTATCATCCTGAGACTCTACGGAGACACGCTTCAAAGCTCCAACCTGTTCATTGTCCGCGGCACCGTGTTTTACCCATTCGCATTCCTGAACGGAATCCTCGGCGTGGCACTCGGTGCATATATTTTCCTGGATTGGAGAAAAAGCCGCTCAGAATCTTAAGATGCATGGACCAAGATCGAATAAAAGAAAGAGGGTGCCGTGTGGCACCCTCTTTCTTTAGGAAGGACCGGGATCAACGACTGAGAACTTTGATGTTGGTCGTGCCAAAGAATCCGAACCCATCCTTGGTCATGCCCCAGATGGATACCAAAGTCTGGCCGGCGGAGACACTGTCAGGTCGATCTAGGAATGCCAGCAGGTCCGCTATCCCATCGGCGTTGGTGTCCTGAATCTGGATCTTGGTCGGCCGGGTGGACACATTGCCGAAAGGCGTGGGGCCGATCCTGACGGTAGCCTGATCGATGTTTCTAACATCGAAGGTGGAGCTGCCAAAGACGGTCATCTTGAACGTGCCTTTAGCATTCGGATTGAACACCTTCGGAGCAAAGTCAGCATCGACCTGAGTCGGAGCCTTAACGGTAACGACAGCCGTGTCGGATCCTACTCCACCATCATCGTCAGCGACCGTCACCGTGACGGTGAAACTGCCAGCGGTGGTGTAGACATGGCTTAACACGAATGTCTTGTCCGTAAGATCGAGGTTCATGGTTCCCGACCCATCGCCGTAGTTTACGGTTGCCGACCAGGCATCGCTGCCCGGATCAGTGAAGGAACCCGAACTGGCGAAGGTGCCACCCACCGGGATTGTCTTATCCGGCCCTGCATTGACTACAGGTCCAGCGTTGCCGACGCTAACGATCGCCGTGTCAGAACCACTGCCACCTTCGTCATCCATAACGACTACGGTTACAGTGAACACACCATTGTCGGTGTACTTGTGGCTCAAGGCGAAAGTCTTGTCAGCGTTAAGAGCCAAGGCCATGACTCCGGATCCGTCGCCGTAATCAACGGTGGCCGTCCAGAGATCGACATCCGGATCGGTGAAGGAACCGGAACTGACGAAGGTATCGCCCTCGTTGATAGCTGCATCCGGGCCGGCATTAACCACCGGAACGTCGGTAAAGGCTACAAGGGCAGTGGCGGTACCGGAGGTGTTGAGACGGTCGGTAACCACAACGGTGATGGTATACGAGCCATGCTGAGCGTAGGTGTGGCTGAATACGAAAGTCATGTTGGTGTTCAGAGCCAGCGGATTGACTCCGGTTCCATCACCATAGTCGACCGTTGCCGTCCAGGGAGCCGCTCCGGAAGCCCGGTACGAGCCACCGCCACTAAGCACGAAGGTGGTAGGATCAGCCGCGGCGCTGTTGATCGTGACTACGGGCGGAGCATAGACCGCATCCGGCCGCATCATCTCGTTGTCTTCATGGTCAACGATATGGCAGTGCCAGACGTAGTCATACATGCCGTTCGGCCAGGCCTGAGATTGGACCGGCCCATTGGGAACGAACGCATAATGGATATCCGCAGCAGGAGTAGTAACCGGGAAGTGCTGCGGACCCCAGCGGACAACAAACCTGGTAACCATGAACGGGGGAACAAAAACCGTGTCTTTCCAGCCGGCTTCATTAGGATCGGGCGGAACTACTCCACCGGTGAGGAATGGGGTGATGTCCGGGTTGCCCCCGTATTTTCCTCCCGAGGCGGTTGAAGGTGTATAGGCCAGCGGAGGTCCAAAAGCCGGTTCATAAGCTCCAGAAGCGAATGCCGCTTCATAAGCCGCGATGTAGCCGGTAGATACGGGAATGGGCGGAACGGCCATTGGATCCGGCCACATACCCATGTAGGCCTCCCGGTTTAATACCTGGAATTGAGCCAGATGGGTGTGAATAGGATGGGCATCCATAGTAGTATTGATGATCTCCCAGATTTCCGTTGTACCCTCAACCGGGAATTCGGTCAACCAGTTCATCAAACCGTCAGACTGGCCGCCGTTAACAGGCAACAGAGGCGGAGACATATGCTCGTTCGGCATCGCGGGATCGGGCCGCAATCCATTCCACTTGGAGTTATTGACCACAGCCTCCAGTGGACCGCCTACCCAGTTGTAAACAAGACCGGTGCCGTCGACGGGAGTGGTCCGAGGGGTATCGAAAGCGATCTCATTGAGGGTCAGGGCGCGGATCTTATCTACGGTTACGCCCGCGGCCAGAGTCCCCGTGGCGGGATCTACCAGACGCACGATCTGTTGCGCGCCCGCCCTGATTGCAGGACCTGTTGCCGGGTTATATCCGGTATCCGGGGCTCCTGCCGTGACTCTAAATTGCATGACGACACCCGTTGTGGCTGGATCATTGAAACCAGTGGCGGTGAGATCGCTCAGCGGAGCATCTGGACCAAAGTTGTGAAGAACGAGCCTGTCGCCCACGACGGCGGTACCGAAATCGACGATGAACTCAGCCCGCTCGCCGGGCATGATCCGCAGGTAATCAACAGCCACCGGGGTATCCAGGTAGCCTTGATCAGTGCCGATCTGCCAGATGGTGGGTTCGACTGGATTGATATTAGTCACCTGGTATCCCGCCAGAGTCGGAATATTTGGAGGGGGAGCATTTTTAAAGCTAAGGATATAGCTCCTAGAATTGGAACCGTTGATCAGGAAGAAGCGCTGCCTTGTATTTGGAACGTTCAGATAAGGCCAGGCCTTACCGTTGACGCATAACGCAGCCAAGGTATTAGGATCACCATCGAAGAATTCCGGAGCCCAGAACTGGTGCTCCGGATTTAACGCAGGATTGGTGGGATCATCGGGGCCGGCAGGGAAGTAAAGCTGACCGTTTTGATCGAAGATACGATCCTGGATAACCAGCGGAACCAGGACATCAGTTCCCACGCCAGTCGCAGTAAGGCCGGGGGGAAGCTGTAGGTTCGGATCGATTAGCAAGTACGCGCCTGCAAGACCGGCGTAAACATTAAGGCGGGTGGCACCCAGGGTGTGATCATGGAACCAAAGCGGGGCCGCTTCCTGGATGTTGGGGTAAGTATAGATGGAATAATTCTGAGGTGTAATGCCGTCCCAGCCCTCGGAGTAGAATGCCTTGCCGGTCCTCCCAGCAGAAGTGAACCAAGCTTCAGGACCACCATCAACCGCCGCGATATCCTCTCCGCCATGCAGGTGCACCGCGGCAGGGATATCCGCCAGATAATGGGCGGGGTTGCCGATCCACGGAACCCCCGGATCCGCATTTGGAATATACATCGGGGAACCATCGGGGTTAGCCCAATGGAGACTCTGGTCGATGGCCCATTTATATGCCAGTACGTTGGTGGTATTTGCATTACCAAGATTGTTGGTGAATTTGAAGGTGTTGGGTGTGCCGCGAGCGGCTACCACAACAGGTCCGGTGTAAGTATCGCGGGTGATGGTGGTATCGGTCCCTGCCGTTACATAGCCCCACACCCAGGTGCCGGTGTACGTTCCGGCGGCCGGAACAAAATCAGAAGGCAGCATGTTTGCCTTAAATTCACGCATCTCGATGTTGACTTGAGAGGCAGGCGTGACGATAGTTTGGATTGTTCCGTTAGGCAATGGAGTGATATCCAGAACAGGCAGCGGATCCAGGTATTTTGTCAAAGTTCCTCCCACAATGGGCACCTGGCCCTGGGAGTTCGGCGTCATGACCGCCGCCTGAGCTTTGACTCTCTTGGGTTTTTCAATGAGTTGGACACCAGTTGCCGCCAGCGCGCCTAAGGCTACGCCAGCTGCGCCTGCCGCTTTGGCAAAATCGCGGCGTGTCATTTTGATCATGTCAAATCTTTCCATTAAAAATCCTTCCTTCCTTTTTATTAACCGTGGATTGAGATCCGGGAACCGAAATGGGGCACCGCTACACCTCCCGAAAAACACTTCGCTCAGTACTTAAGTCATTATTAAACTGAATAATGTTGGGTGCTATAGGTATATCTACTTATTTTTTACACATTTCAATACTCGTTTTTCAGGCCAGATGATCGGCATAAGTTAGCAATGGTATTGTATAGTTAGGTTTTGTCCCTGAAGTCCTATTTAATCGATTGGAGCCTATCATTTCTTGCCCGCCCCCAGCCCCCGCCCGTATAATGCTGCTATTCAACCGAGGAGCGTTTATGGCCGAAATTTCCCCTGAGATAAAAACCCCGAATTACTACAGCGTCGCCTATTGGCGGAAGTGGGCCGGACTCTACGACCGGACAACGAAACTAGCTTTTCTGCCCTTCGGGGGTGAAAAAAGATTCCGCCGAAAATTCGTAGCCATGGCGAAATTGAAGGATACGAACCAGGTGCTGGACATCTGCTGCGGCACAGGTTCCACCACAGCCATTATTGCCGAAGAGGTAAACCAGGGTCACATCATCGGCGTTGACCTTTCGCCCGATATGCTGGCCGTCGCCCGGAGAAAGGTACCAGCCCAGTGGGTCGGTTTCGAACGCGCCAGTGTCGATGCCCTGCCCTTCGGCGACAATTCATTCAATGCCATCTTATGTTCCTACGGCTTGCACGAAATCCCGAAGGAGATCCGCGCCGGGGCCTTGAAAGAGGTTTTCCGCGTCCTCAAACCGGGCGGCAAGTTCCTGACCCTGGATTACAACCTACCCCGCCGTTTCCCCGCCCGCCAGGCGGTCTCGGTCTTCGTACGAATATTCGAACATGACACCGCCTACCGGATGATGAAAGGCAGTTTGTCGGGCGAGGTCGAGGCATCAGGCATGCGGGTGCTGTGCAAGAGAGAGGCTCTGGGGGGGATGTTCCAGATCATCGAGAGTGTTAAGGATTAGTCCTCGAGAGGTTTCGACCATGAACATTGATAACGTCGCCGCCAAAATCAGGGCTTTAGCTAAGGAAAAGAACGCAGTCATTCTGGCGCATAATTACCAATTGGGTGAAATCCAGGACATTGCCGATTTTGTAGGAGACTCCCTGGAACTGTCCCAAAAAGCAGCGGCAACGGGTTCGAAGCTAATCGTCTTCTGCGGCGTACATTTCATGGCGGAGACCGCGGCGATTATCGCGCCGGGATCAAGAGTCCTCCTGCCCGACGCCCATGCTGGTTGCCTAATGGCAGACATGATAACCGTCGCCGGGCTCAGGCGGATGAAGGAACAACTGCCGGGCCGCCCGGTGGTGTGTTATGTCAACTCAACGGCGGAGGTCAAGGCTGAAAGCGACATCTGCTGCACCTCCGCCAATGCAGTAAAAGTGGTCGAAAGCGTGCCTAACCCGGAGGTCATTTTCGTTCCCGACCAGTACCTGGGTTATTACGTGCAGCAGCAGACCAAAAAGCGAATCCACTTCTGGCCGGGTTACTGCCCAACCCATGCCCGCATACTGCCGGAACACATCCTGGAACTCAAAGCAGATCATCCGAATGCCAAGGCCATGGTGCATCCTGAGTGCCGGCCTGAAGTTGCCGCGATCGCCGACGCAGTTCTTTCCACCGGCGGGATGATCAGATATGCCAAGAATCCGGCATATAATGAATTCATCGTCGGCACGGAAATGGGCATCATCCACCGCCTGCGGAAAGAGAATCCAGGGAAGAAGTTTTATCCAGTCTCTGAGCAGGCTGTCTGCCCTAATATGAAACTGATCACCCTCGAAAAGGTCTTATATTCCCTCGAGACCGAGGAGCCCCAGGTCAAAGTACCGGAACTTGTCGCCGAAAAAGCGCGATTGGCGATAGAAAGAATGCTTGAGGTAAAAGGATAAAAGCTAAATGAACGATTTCAAATACATGATGGTCATGGTCACCGCCGCCGACAATGAGGAAGCCCGGCTCATCGCCAAGATGCTTTTGGAGCAGAAAAAAGCCGCCTGCGTCAGCATCATGGACGGCATGAACTCAGCCTATTGGTGGAAAGGCGCCGTCGAGAACGCTACGGAAAGCCTGTTAATGGTCAAGACAAAAGCCGCGTTGCTCGATGATATCGTAACAGCGGTGACCGAGATCCACAGCTACGAAAACCCGGAAATCATCGCCCTGCCGGTCCTCGGCGGCAGCGATAGCTATTTCGAATGGATCGATGAATCACTCGAACCTGAGGCTGAAGAACCGGCTGCGTAGCTATTTTAAGGTTCGCCGCCGTATAATAGCTGTTCAAGAGCGAACAGATGTTTAATACCGTCCGCGAAGATATCAATAATGTTTTCACAAAGGACCCGGCGGCGCGGGGTGTCTTCGAGGTCATTTTCTGCTATCCAGGCCTTCACGCCCTGTGGGGATACCGGATTTTCCATTGGTTCTGGAAGATCAGATGGCATTTCCTGGCGCGTTGGCTTTCACACGTAACGCGGTTTCTAACTGGCATTGAGATCCACCCCGGCGCCACCATCGGCCGCCGTTTTTTCATTGATCATGGAATGGGCGTGGTCATCGGCGAAACGAGCATCATCGGTGACGATGTACTGCTCTATAAGGGCGTGGTTTTGGGCGGCACCAGCCTGTCCAAAGGCAAGCGCCATCCCACCCTGGGCAACAACGTGGTCATCGGCACCAACGCCTGTGTCCTGGGCAACATAACCCTGGGCGATGGTACCCGTGTGGGGGCGGGATCAGTGGTGGTCAAGAGCGTGCCGCCGGGGTCAACTGTTGTGGGCATCCCTGGACGCGTCGTCGAGGAACATAAACCACAGGTCGTCACCGACCTCGAACACGGCAAGTTGCCTGATCCGGTCGCCGAGGCGGTGCGTTACATGCTGGCCGAACATGCCAAGCTGGACAAGCGGTTGGCAGCACTGGAAAAACTGGGAAGCATCGTGACACCGACCGATGAACTCGAGGACAAGCTCAAGGAACTGGCCAAGGAATTTGATTCAAACGAGCCAACCTAGCCAACGGTTCAAGCCTTAGGCACCAGTTCGATCTCAAACAATAGCGGCCACAGCTTCCCTGTAACGAAAAGCCTCTTTCCTGCTGCATCGTAGGCGATCCCGTTGAGCACATCGACAGCCACGGGATTGGAAAAGGGCGGCAGCAGCCCGGTTAAATCAATCCAGGATTCCACGTTGCCGGTACCCGGGTTGATTACGGCGATCTTATCGGTCATCCAGATATTGGCATAGATTTTGCCATTGACGTATTCCAGTTCGTTTATGTTGACTACCGGCGTGCCCTTGTCTTTGACTTCGATCTTGCCACTCACCTGGAACGTCGCCGGGTCCAGGAAGTATATCGTCGAGGTACCGTCGCTCATAATCAGGCGGGTTCCATCTTGCGTCAGCCCCCAGCCTTCGGTGGCGTAACTGAAGCTTTTCAACACACTAAACGTGTCTTTGGAAGACACGAAACCGATATGGGTCTGCCATGTCAATTGGACGAGCGAGTCCTGCCACACGGTCAATCCTTCGCCGAAGTACTTAGAGTCCAGGCTTGCGTTTTGCAAGGCTCGGCCGGTAGCCAACTCAACCTTTCTCAGAGTGGATTGCCCGTAAAGCCCGGTGCTTTCGTAGA
Source organism: Dehalogenimonas etheniformans (assembly GCF_014672715.2). Lineage (NCBI taxonomy): Bacteria > Bacillati > Chloroflexota > Dehalococcoidia > Dehalococcoidales > Dehalococcoidaceae > Dehalogenimonas > Dehalogenimonas etheniformans. The sequence continues at coordinate 1,430,839 of NZ_CP058566.2, forward strand.
GGAAACCATCGCTGTAGATCAAGCCTTCAGTGAAGGCACCCCGGTCATGAGGGTAGGTGTTGACGATGCGATAAGTGTACTCGGCGACCGGGGGAGTGGTGGTCTGGGGAGCAGTAGTCGAAGTCGTTGGAGCAGTGCCGCAACTCAACAGGGAAAACAGCAACGTGGCGACAAACGCCGCGGCAACCATCTCCCGGATTCTCGTCAAGTGCATCACTTCCCCCTAAAGACAACGACTAAATAATATCCCTCTGGTGACATCAGGCCAAAATCCTGAACGTCAACTTGATCCAAATCATACACAACCAACCGCGGTCAGCTATATACTGGCTTTGTCGCGCGATTGAGAGCGCGAACAATTTTTATTAAGGGAGAACTATTTCGGGCGAAATGTTTTGTTTCCAGTGCGAGCAGACGGTGGGCAGCAAAGCCTGCACTAAAGTTGGCGCCTGCGGTAAATCGCCGCAGGTTTCAGCCGCGCAAGATGAGTTGACGGCTGCGCTGGTCGATCTGGCAAGAACCGTCGAGGGTAAAAACACCGATTCCTCAATGGATGGTCTGATGATGCGGGGACTGTTCGTCACCGTCACCAACGTCAATTTCGATAATCAAGATTTCAAAGAATTGGTGGAAGAGGTCAGGAGTCAGACTAGTCGACTGGGCGGATCCGCGACATTCCCGGCCGCCGCCCTGTGGCGGGGCGATCCCGACATCGTCTCACTCCGCTCAACGCTGCTTTTCGGCCTGCGCGGCATGGCCGCCTATGCCTGGCACGCCAGAGCCCTGGGTCATACCGATGAAACGGTTACCGGCTGGCTGTACAAAGGCCTGCGCGAGATCGAGTGCGAGCATTCCGTCACCGAGTGGTTTGACCTGCTGATGGAATTCGGCCGCGTCAACCTGAAATGCATGGAACTCCTGAACGCCGCCAACACCGGGACTTTCGGACACCCGGCGCCAGCGCAGGTAACCACCACCATCGAACCGGGCCCGTTCGTAGTCATGAGCGGCCACGACTTACTCGACCTGGAGGAACTGCTGGAGCAAACGGCGGGCAAGGGCGTCAACGTTTACACCCACGGCGAGATGCTGCCGGCTCACGCCTATCCCGGGCTGAGAAAATATCCCCATCTTAAAGGAAATTTCGGCACAGCCTGGCAGAACCAGCAGCAGGAGTTCGCCGGCGCCCCCGGGGTCTTCGTCTTCAACACCAACTGTCTCATGCCACCGAAGGCTTCCTACGCCGACCGGGTCTTTACCTCGGCGGTGGTCGCCTACCCCGGTCTAAAGCACCTGCCCGAGTCTGGTGGGCGGACCGACTATACCCCGGCCATCGAAAAAGCACTAGAACTCGGCGGCTATAAAACTCGCCAGGAGTTCACCGGCATCAACGGCGGTAAAACCCTGACCACCGGCTTTGGCCTGGAGGCGGTGATGGGCGTGGCCGGCGCCGTTATCGAGGCGGTCAAAAGCGGTGCAGTGAAACACTTCCTGCTGGTTGGCGGCTGCGATGGCGCCAAGCCCGGCCGCAACTACTACACCGAGCTTGTTGCCAAATCACCGGCTGATACTTTCATCTTGACCCTGGCGTGCGGTAAATACCGTTTCAACGACCTGGACCTCGGAACCGTCGGCGGGCTGCCGCGCCTGATCGATGTGGGCCAGTGCAACGACGCCTATTCGGCCATCCGGATCGCCCTGGCGCTGGCAGACGCATTCAAATGCGGCGTCAACGAATTGCCTTTGTCGCTGGTTCTTTCCTGGTATGAACAGAAGGCAGTGTGCATTCTTTTGACCCTGCTCGCGCTGGGCATCAGAAACATCCGCCTGGGTCCGTCGCTGCCAGCATTCATCTCTCCCAACGTGCTGGCGGTGCTGGTCGAGCAGTTCGGCCTTAAACCTATCGATACCGCAGAAGCGGATCTAAAGGCCATTCTCGGTTAGCTTTTTCGGGTGCGAGGCCGGCGCATCCCGCTGGCTCGCACCCCTTACGTTCAGAATTCTCCGGGCATAACAATCCTATGGTATAATAATTAATATGGCTGAGATAAAGGTCGTCGCCACCAACCAGAAGGCGTACCACAACTACTTCATCAGCGACCCGGTTGAAGCCGGGCTGGTGCTGACCGGCACGGAGATCAAATCCCTCCGCGGCGGCCGCGTCAGCCTGGGCGACGCCTATGTCAAGCCTGAGAACGGCGAGATGTGGCTTTTGAATGCCCACATCGCCCGTTATGAGCCTGGCTCTTATATGAGCCACGAGCCGACCCGGCAGCGCAAGCTTCTGGTCCACAAAAAACAGATGCGCCAGATGCTCTGCAAGATCAAAGAGCGTGGACTCACCCTGGTGCCGACCAAGATCTATATCAAGGGCAACATCGCCAAGGTGGAAGTGGCGGTGGGTAAGGGCAAGAAGCTCTACGATAAGCGTGAAGTCATCGAGAAGCGCGAGTGCGAGCGGGAACTCGGCCGGGTACTCAAAAACCGGCTCTAAATCATGGGGACGCGTGGTTTCGACAGGGGAGGTTAGTTACGGAATTGCGGGTTGAGCTTGCCGCTAAGCTCATTAATCCTGGTGGCAAAATACAATTGGCGAACGTGAACTCGTTCTCGCCGGCTAAATAAAGCCAGCGCATCCGCCGCGCTCCACCCCAACGGGCGCGGACCGGGTGCCGAAAGATTGGGGTGCCTCCAACCAGACACCGATACGGAAGGCGAAAGAAAAATCGGCTGGCCCCTAAAGATTCCGCCGGTTGAAGCTTAAAGGGCGAGAAACAAACATCCGGCTAGACCTGTAGTAAATTCCGGACAGTCTTTTCTGGACGGGGAGTTCGACTCTCCCCCGTCTCCACCAGAAACACGACCGAGCCTTTGGGAGAAGATCCCAAGGGCTCGTTTATTATATGGATTTTAGAATCTTTCTTGGCTGAAGCTACTTGGAAGATCGGCCTAAAGGGCGGCTTTGGCATCACGGCAACCACATTCTTCCCAGCTTTCGCATCGATGTAAACTGCATCAAGCATGGTAACGAGAATCTTTCTCTGCTCTGAGAGGTTGGCTTTAGCCCATAGCTTTGGAAGATCCAGAATAAGCTTTCCAGCTTCCTCAGCGGCGTTATAGTCAGGAACAATTAGAGACTCAAGACTAAGTTCTAGTAGTCTCTTCTGTTTCTTGTACTCTTCCTCTTCAATCAGACCATCGATGTAAGCTCTGCCCATTCTGTGTAGTTTGCCTTTAGCCTCTTCCCTTTCTTGGTTGATCCGGTCAACATCATCTTTCAAGGCAATCACCGAGAGTACTTCTTCAAGCCACCTAGGACCGAGTTCAATGGCTGAGACTAAGCTTCTAACCTGTTCATCGATAGTTGAACAGCTTATGGCTCCTCCATGTCCGGGACAGTCCTCAATGCTCCTGGTGGCTTTGTGTTCCCGATAATAAGTATTTCCGCTCTTATAGGTCTGAGCCCACATCGGCATACCGCAATAGGCGCATCTCACCAAGCCTTTAAGCAGATATTCTCTTTCAGGGTGAGACGATAGAGTCTCAGACCGGCTGCAGTTCTTTCTAAGTGCTGCCTGAACTGTGTCAAACACTTTTTTACTGACAATCGGTTGATGAGCGCCAGGTAAGGCCTTACCTCGATAGATGACTTGACCTGTAAAGAATGGATTGTGAAGTATGCCTCTCACTGAGGCGGTTGTGAAGAACCTTGGTCCTGAAACAAGGTTGCCAATGGCATCCGGCATTGCCTTAGTATTTCTGGTCCTGAAACCCTGAGCATTGAGCCAGGAAGCAAGGGTAGCCAACGTTGCTGAGCCAGAAGCGTAGCGTCTGAAAAGATCGGTTACCGTTGGTCCCTCAGTTGGATGAATATGGATCCCGGCTGGGTGCTCGGGGTCGCACTTCTTGATCTTCTCGCCTTTTTCTGATTTGTCCCAGCATGATTCATATCCGAAAGGGATAGCCCCATGGTGTTTGCCCTCAAATATCCGCTGTTCCTGTCCTTTCTTCACATGCTTGGCCAGAGAAGATGAAAAGAACTGGTTGAAAGCTCCCAGCATGTGTAGGTGCAGCATGCCGTCTGGCGTGGAATAGTCCAGGCTCTCGGTGATCGATATCAAACCGATGTTGTGCTTGGACAGGATCGATAATGACTCGAGCATCACCTTCAGATTCCTGCTCCAGCGGTCGAGGGTGTGGATCACGATGACATCAAATTGATGTTTTGTGGCATCGTCTAGAAGTTTCCGAAAGACTGGACGCTTATTGATAGCATCGACATGAGCGCTCTTGCCTTCTTCCCGATAAACATCAACCGCTTGCCAGCCCCTGTTCTGGCAGAGCTCACGGAAAAGTCTTTCTTGAGCGCTAAGTGAATGACCCTGCACCTGGGATTGATCGGAGACCCTTGTGTAGGTAACCGCTCTCTTCTGTTCAAGCAAGTCGGTCGCTTTCAACTATAGGGACCTTATCCTTCCTTGATGCTATCGACAGAGCTACCTCAGCAAGTGCATCCAAGAATTGATTAACCAATAAGGCGTCAAGTTCTGACCCTTCTCTTGAAGTGGTGGTGAGTGTAGCCGCTTCCACCTTACCCGTCAACGCATCCTTACTGAGTTGTTCAGGAGCCATATCCATCGTCTTCCTGCAATCTCTCCAGTACATCTATTACCTGTTTGACATATCCTTGGTCGTTGACGAAACCACGGAAGTGGCGAGGCGTCTCACAGTAGAACATCACCGAGACTGCCCGTTCCCGGCCATGAGATAGTTGGTGTCGTGTCGGAGGTCGGATCAAGTACAGGCGACCTTAAGATCGGAGACCGGGTCGGCATCGGTTGGCTAGGCCGGCCATGTGGACGATGCGAATGGTGTAGTAAGGGTCAAGAACAACTCTGCATGGACATCGTACAAGCGGCGACATGGCTGCCTTATGGCGGTTTCTCGTCATCTGTTGTCGCAAACAGCCGCTTTGCCAATCTACTTCCCCGGTCCATGTCCTCGGAAGTAGCTGCTGTTATGATGTGCGCCGGAATTACTGTTTATTCCCCTTTAATAGCGCGAGTCAGTCAATTACCTTTAAACATCGGGATTATCGGCATGGGCGGTTTGGGACACCTCGCGATACAGTTTGCGCATGCTATGGGTTACGAGGTCACCGCTATTTCTTCCTCTCCCGACAAGAAAAAACAAGCCTTTTCTTTCGGGGCAGATCACTTTCTTGATCTAAACGATAGGACCGCACTCAGGCAGCGGCAATATGCATTCGATTTTCTCTTCTGCACCGCGCACGGTAATTTCAAATGGGAGCCGTTACTCGAGATCCTGAAAAAGAGGGGCACCATAGTCATGATAGGCTTCCCCAACGTATCTTTGAATTCCACCGACCTCGTCGCGCACGAACTCACGATAACCGGTTCGTTTCTTGGTTCGAGACTGGTCATGAGAGAAATGCTGGCTTTCGCCGCCGAGCACAATATTGAGCCTCTAATCCAATCTATGCCCATGTCACTCATAAACAAAGCTATTGAAATCGTACGGCAGAACAAGGCTAGATATCGGATTGTCTTATATAATGACCTTCTACCAAATTCTAAGGCGTGACAACCTACCTAATAACACACGAGGGGTTTTCTACGGCCACCATCTAATTCCCATCCAATCTAAAAATATCTCGTTTCAGAGTGGACTCGACTCTCCGAGAATGAAGCTAACATAAACAAAGAGGCTTCGTCGCGTTTAAGGCGCGAGTCCTACGCTCCGAGAAAGACGATGCTTAGGAGCCAGGTTAACAGCTCCCACGTTGCGGGGAGAGTCCGACTCTCTTCATATCGAATCGATCAAAAGCCCTGCAGACATACTTTTAAGCTCTTGTAATTCGTACTGCTAAAGCTATAATGCTTTTATGAAGAACCGTACACCCGCATTACGGAAAGACTAAAAACGTCATTTCAGTTCAGGACAAAGACAGCACCATATTTTGTCAACTAGGAGGAGAATACAATGAGAGGCAATCCTGCAAAAAGGAATCTTCGTTTTGCAATTATTCCAAAGGTTAGCCATCCCTGGTTTGATGAAGTCAACAAGGGTGCCTTGGCTCAAGCTGAATTACTCGGAAATCAATTGGGTATAAAGATAATGATTGAGTATCTTGCACCTAAAACCGCAAATATAAATGAGCAGAATTCTATTCTTGACAAAGTTGCATCCACCAATTGTGATGGTATCGCAATTGACCCTCTTGCTAACCCATGTGAGATGAAGGCTATTGCAAAAATTAAAACTAAGGGTATTCCCATAATTGTTTTTGACTCCCCATCATCAAATGAGGGGATTTCAAGTGTTGGAAACGATTTCACACAGCAGGGAGTGGTGGCTGCTGAGCGCCTAGTTAAATTGATTGGAGAGAGAGGGAAAGTAGCGGTCATGCAAGGTTTCCCAAGTGCCCCAAATCACAAGGCGCGTTACGAAGCACAAGTGTCGGTTTTGAAAAAATGCTCTGATATCATTATTGTTGACGGAGGAATCGACAATGATGATATTGAGATCGCTAAGCAGCAAGCGGCTATTGTTCTTAATTCTAATCCTGACCTCAACGGTTACTTGTGTTGTGATGCTTCTGGACCGATAGGCATAGCTTCTGCAATAAAGGAATCGGATAAGACATTTAAGGTTAAAGTTGTTGGAATGGACGGGATTAAACCTATACTCGAAGCAATCAAAGAGGGCGTGATAGAATCATCAGTTTCAACTATTCCAAGAGTTCAAGGCTCCATGTCAATTCTAATATTGTGGCAGTCTACTTTAGGCGTTCAGATTCCCCAAAGGATTGATACAGGCATTGATGTGATTACACAGGAGAATATAGATTCATTCTTGTCTTCATCCTGAATGATGGGGGGTAACGTGATTGTTAAAATTGGGAGTTATAGACAACCGAGGGGCTTCACCAACCCCTCGCTCATCTCTTCAGTGATCCACTCCAGAATTTCCCGCGTTTCGGAGAGGCTCGACTCTCCGAGGAGGATTATATTAACAACAGACCGAGAGTTTTACGCTCTCGGTCTGTAGGGATCTTAACCACTCCAGAATATCTATTGTTCCAAGTAAATTCATTTAGGCGCCAGGTTCTCCTTTAGAGCAAAGCACGCCTAGCACGTTCAAGATTGTTTTTGTAACCAGGCAATAATTTTAGCCCCAATTTTACAAAAGAATTACTCGAGACACTGTCAAGATAAGCTAGATCTCCTATCCGTTTGACTATACCCTCAGAATAAGTGGGGAAGGCAAAACCAACATCATGTAATCCGGCAATCGTTTTTCCAGAATGTCGCATCAAATGAAACTGCTGTATGATCTCATCGGCACCTACCCCCAGAATATGAGCACCCACCAATTTACCACCAGTAGTGGTTATTACTTTGGCTGAACCTTCCTCTCCTCCATCAATCCCAGCTCGTCGTACAGACCTGTAATCGTATCTATATATGCGTAGATTACTACCATAACGCTTAATCGCTTCAATCTCAGTTAAGCCGGTGTGAGCCAAGGGTGGGTCAGAAAAGACGACCGAAACAATGTTTTCGGAACGAAAACATTTTTTTAAAGGAATAAACATGTTGTTGGCGGCTATAAGACCTTGTTGTTCAGCTACCATAGCTAATTGAAGGGGCGTAGTTACATCACCACACGCATAGATATTAGGGGTGGATGTCTTTTGGTGGGCATCAGTCTGGATGCCCTTTTTCGAATACTTGACACCCGCATTTTCTAATTGAAGTCCTCCAACTGCAGGGGCGCGACCGGCAGTCGTTAAAAGCACCTCTGCCTGAATCACCTCATGGAAATCTGAACCGGTAACCGAAAGCTCGATCGGTTTTCCCTTACCTACAACTTTAATGGTACGGCACCCTGTGTACAATCGGATACCAGAAGCCTTCATGATAGCGACCAAACTGGAAGTAAGTTCGTTATCCTCACGGTTTAAGATCGAAGAAGCAATGTCAACCAAGCTTACTTCAAGCCCGATATTTCTGAAAGCTTGAGCGAATTCAACTCCATCGGGTCCTCCGCCTAAGATAATTATCGATTTAGGCATATGATCAAGATCATAAATGGTTTCGCATGTGAGCACTGGCACCGATTCGATACCCTCGACCACTGGCTTAACTGGAGTTGAACCAGTGGCTATCAGAAAAAACCGAGATGAATAACTTTTACCGTTAAGCTCTATATAATTCTCGTCAGTAAAATGCGGTTGCCCGAACATCACTGTGATGCCAACTGCCTCTAAATCAGAAAGCAAGTTGCCAGCTGCGCGACTAGCGATTGCTGCTTTGACGTGGGCAAATACTCCATGGCTATTTGAGTCGAAAACGCCAGAGCTAAATCCAAAGTTTCCAAGATTCCTTGCTTCTTTAATAGCATGACCGGCACGTATCAAAGCCTTCAAAGGTAAACAGTTGTTCCATGTGCACTTGCCGCCAAAAAGACCTGATTCAATGATAGCCACCTTTTTACCTAATCCAAGCACCATGATGGCAGCCGATAAACCGCCTAAACCGCTACCAATGATTATGAGATCAAAGTCCTTTTTCATTTGTTAATATCCTGTTTTTGATATCAAGCGTGAATTAATGCGCAGCATAACTATACTTATTCGAATAATTCTACTGTTCCGGTCGCCTTTCTTATCGGCATTACTTTACTTTTATTCTTTTTGTATTATGGAAATCTGACAATAAATAGTGGCTTATACTGATGGTGACAATAGCGGTATCAGCTTGCTTGATGAACTCAGCTAATCTGGGATAACGCTGAATTAATTGATCAGCATATCTCGCTTTTTCGTCTGACACTTCAGAAGCCAATCCAAAAACGGTGACTGCGCTCGCATTCGAGATATCGGATGGCTGGTTGGTTCGATTATCAATTAATAGCGAAACTAAGGGATTTTGAACAAGATTAATGTATTTCTGGGTATTTCGAATAGTAGCAAATACTATCGTTTTCAGATTATCAGTTATGACAAAAGCGATTAGATTACAATGAGGCTGATTTGCGTTTGTTGTGGTTAATACGGCAAAGAGTTGGTTTATTATGATATTACGTACAGCCGCTACGCCTTTTGAAGTTCTCAACACCATCACTGACTTTATCCCTTTAGTAGCTGTATCATGTATTAAATCCCGGCAGTTACAGGAAATCTCGTGGAATGGGTCTATATCACATTTTTTCTTCACCCTGGGCTATAAATCCACAACCAACCGCCAGTACAGCTAAGCCTGCCGAGATAATTGTCCAGACTTCGATGTTTTTGTTCTGTATTACCCTTTCGTTCTGTTAGTTAAGTTGTGATTTGATTTTCGAGATGTGGTTCTTTGTCTCGGCGACTAGCTGACTTAGTACTTCTTTGAATGACTGCCCTTCACCGGAAAAGGCATCAAAAAATCTCTTTTCTATAAGACTCTCCTCAATATATAGACTAGTCACCAGCGCCTGTCTATCCTGAACTACCCCTGAAAGAGCTAGCTCAATCTCTTTTTGCACATAAGCACTATAAGTTGATACAGCGGCTATCGAAAACCTGTGGCTTACCTTGACGTCACCTTGCATTTGACCGAGTTGGCGTAACCAACCCGCGTGCATCTTCTCTTCAACTGCTAGAGACTGCCAGAATTGTTTTCTTATCAGCAATCGATCAGCATAAACTTGGTAAAGTTGACCGATCAGTTCTTCGTTCTGAGCCAATGACTCTATTAGTTTAAACGTGGTATCACTGGGCATAATGATTGGGGCAATAATACCATCGTCTAAAGTCGCACACAACACCGGAAAAGCTTTTTCAGCCCCTCTGTCATCCACTTTAGGACGTCTATTGTTTCAGCTAGAGTCCGACTCGAAGGAGAACGATGCCTTAACAGACCGATAGTATCGTGGATCTCTCGGTCTGGTTTATGATAGCCCATCCAGCGTTTTTATTTGTTCCTAGCAAAGTCCGAATCACCCTGCGTAGATAAAATCTGACACTTCGACAACCCCGTTTGCCTTATTGCTACCATATTTTTGATTTTTCAAACCTGATATCATGGTCAGGGGTGAATTACCCCCGGCATAACTGATATTATTGAATCAATTTCTAGGAGTGATTCATGACAAAGCGGTTCATCGTTCTGATTGGCGTATTAGCAATCAGCGCGTCCATCATCTTATATCTCCTTCACTTTGTGATTTTCCAAGATGCTCACCATATACTTATTTATCTACTCGGGGATTTGGCTTTCATGCCACTAGAGGTTTACCTCGTTGTCATAGTCATTGAACGACTATTAGCTCAGCAGGAAAAAAAAGCGCTCTACTCCAAGCTCAATATGGTTGTCGGCGCCTTTTTCATGGCTGTAGGTAACCGTCTCCTTGCCAACCTTTTAACAAATTTCCGTGAGCAGGAAAACCTCTTCAAGACCTTTAGCGTTAACATCCACTGGCAACGTAACGACTACAAACTTGCTCGGGCAATGGCTCTAAAGGTTAAACTCAAGGTCGATTTCAACCAAATTGACTTGGAAGCATTGAAAGGATTCCTCTGCGATCAAAGACCATTCTTACTAAGTCTTATGGAAAATCCCAACCTATTGGAGCGCGAAGCTTTTTCTGAGTTATTATGGGCTATTACGCACTTGGCTGAAGAACTTGAAGCCAGAAAAAGCCTAGGGTCACTAGGCGAAACCGACATGAAGCACCTCGAAGGAGATATCAACCGTTTCTACGACCGACTTGTATTCGAGTGGCTAAACTACGCTGAACATTTACAAACCCATTACCCATATTTCTTCTCGTTACTGGTACGAACCCACCCGTTCCAGCATGCACCGACGCCCGAAGTGAGTGCCTGAAGGTCAATAACCCTCTTAATATTGCCCTTATAATTCACCTTTGCAAGTAAGGCTCGTAGAACTAATTGAGGGGCTTTTCTAACCCTCCAATTAGTTCTTTTCTTAAACATCTCAATGGATCACACCATATTCAGAAAGGCAGTCCGACTCTCCGAGGAGGACGTAATTTTACACGAGACGAGATTTGTACGCTCTCGGTCTTTCAGGTTCTTAACCAATCCATATTACGGCGCGTTTCGGAGAAAGTCCGACTCTCTGAGGATGATGACCTAACAAAACACTTGAGGGGCTTCATTAACCCCTCAAGTGTCTATCACAAAAGTGTCATTGATTATGGATATATTTTGTTTACACCAGCGATATCGCCTGTCTCAAGACTACGCTTTTTAAGTTCTGAGTCAGAGGCATATCCGTACATCGTCTGTTCTGATGCAGCATCTGTGTAAAGATCGTTTAGCACCAACCAGTGCCCCGCTTCGTGAGTCATTATGTTTTGAACATCGACATCATAAGCTGAGGTATTGGTAAGCTGCGCCAAATCAGGATCAGCGCCCACAGAGATAGTGCCTTGTACCCAAGCATAACCAGAATCTAAGTTGAATATGGTGTCAGTATCGACAACTAGTTTCGTTCTGGTATTCGACCAGATGATTGTGATGGCTACACTTCCCGGGTCGTTCAGAGGTGCCCAGCCAACCACATTCTTGTAGTCGGGCACAGATACATCAAGGCCAGGTAATACATCTGTAGTACCACCGAATGTGAAGTCAACGCCTGAGCCAGCAGCTTCCCAGGCTTCAAAAGAAGCAATCACTCCGTCCTGTGCGTTACTGACAGGGCTCGAGCTCGGGTTATAGTAATAGGTGACAGGCAAATTGGACCAGTGATAGCGACTATACGAGTACAATACCGGCTCTTTGGGCGGTTTTGCCGGTGATGGTTTAACATCTTTAACCTTCGGGTGGACAAAAACAATCCGCTCGAGATCAGGCGGATCTTTCCCCTGACCATTGTCGGCTGCAGTCAAAGCACCAGCGGAAGGCAAGATAAAAAGAGCCAGAACGCTAAAGATTATTAGCGCGCGTCTGAGGAAATGTAACATCTAACACTTCCTAAAATCTCAATGAATCTACTTGATATTTAACACCCAGTTTGGTCTATGTCAAGAAGCTTTATCGCGTTGCGTTGGAGAATTCGGCTTGATTCTGGTTCCGATTCGACCTTCTTCCGGAGCCTGGAAAGGAGAATACCCTCTTGCAACGAACTGGCCACGTTCAGTGATAATGTAACCTACCCCACAGGTTGTACATGTCTGGTGCCGGGGTAAGGACAAACACCAACCATACACTTCAACACAGCATTTCGGGCAGGTCCCCTTCAGTACCATACTCATATTTTGGACCGATAACTCACTTTAAACAAGATGCATTTTCCTAACCTGAACTGCCCAGAGTTAGGTATTTTCACACCAGTCTTCCCATATTTCCGGCATAGTCAAATCCCAAAGGGCTGCATTATGACTTTTTTACCAATCGGTAGGGTACTAATTGGGGATTGATAATCATCAAACCAAGACTTATCTTCTGATTGATGCGAATAAAGAACTGGGCGCATCAGAGGAGGAAGGTATGAAAGGCAGAAAAGCAGTAAGGTTGTCGCTTGCGCTTATACTCGTCTTGATTATGACGGGTGTTACACAGGTTGCAGCGGCAAAACCAGACGGTTCAAACGGCACCAATGATGTGATAGCCCGAAGCAATGGATTCCCCAGTGGTGAGCACTTCAATCTCAACATACTCGGTAAGAAGGTGGACTATATTGGCGACCCGACTCCGGGAGGCAACTCGGTTTTCATCCTAGAGTATGGAGCCTCAACAATCGAGTATGTCACTAATAAAAAATCATCTCAAACTGAACTCTACGTGCTTGACCCGCTTGCAGAAGCCTTCGATGGCGATGCTGCCCGGGTTCAACTTCCCTATGAAGCTGATGGCTACTACGTTTTTGGCCGAATTCTCGGGAAACCAAACAACGGTAGCATCGAACCGGTCAGCAGCATCATCCTCTATCCCAATCAGGTAATCGCAGCCTACAACGATACCGATCCAGCAAATCCGGAATTTCCTAATTACACTGATCCCGTTGATGACCCGCTGTTGGCTTTAGGCTTGATTGTAGGGCCAAACCTGTATGTCGCCGAGGAAGAAACTTACGTCCGGTTTGATCCTGATTCCACCGCCGGTAAAGGCAAATCAAAAGCCACCAACATCACGGACCTGTTCACCTATACCGGATGGGTCGTGGACGCCCGCCTTGATACCAATGGTCCTGAAGGTGTGCCTGACGGGGTTATTTCTCTGTTCGATGTGCCAATCGGCGACTACGACAGCGATATCCTTACGGCGCCGAACAGAGACTATAACAATGACGGCGTTGAGGATGAACTGGATGTCGAAGCCTGGTTAACATCACAGTCTCTACTCGATTCCCCGATGTCCTGGTATTACGATTCAGAATGGATACTTAACATCGCTGATCTGGTCATCACCGAACAAGGCCTCGTTAATGACGGCACGAAATTGCTGCAGATCAGGTTTTACCCTGTCGATAGTACTACATTTATCGAGTAACTAAGAATTCCTAACTGATTCGAATGGTTTAGAACAACAACCGAGGGGCTTCTTCAGCCCCTCGGTCAAATCAATACTTCCCGTGTTTCCAAGAGCGCCCGGCACTCCCTTTCGAGGATGCCGACCTAAAAACGGACCGAGCGATTTACTCGCTCGGTCCGTTTGATGTGTAGCCAATCGAATCGTTTTCGCGTTTCAGAGAGAGAGTTTGACTCTCCGAGGAGGACGTAACTTTAACAACAGATCGAGAGTTGTAATCTCCGGTCTGTTTGATGTGTAGCCAATCCATACTCCGTCGCGTTTCGGAGAGAGTCCGACTCTCCGAGGAAGACGATGCTTCGTAGCAACAGAGAGGCTTTAAAAGCCTCTCTGTTTCATCAGTTTTGAGCCAAATCAATACCTCCCGTGTTTCCAAGAGAGCCCGACACTCCCCGTCTCCCCGTCCAGGTCACAAAGTCTGCATTTGTTACTTCTGAGGATCTGACACCAAACAAAAACAGAGGCAGACTGAATCAATCTGCCTCTTTCTAACAGGTAACCTAAAGAAAAAATTTCGCATTTTGAGCGTGGAATAGTCTTCAACGGTGGAGTGGGTATTAGAAGATAGGCCTTTCAGGTCATACTTGCATCGGGGTAAATATCGGCATCACCGTTATTTGGTGAATGCTTCGAATTGAGTAAACATACGCGCCAAGCGTGTTTATTGCTCATCCGGTATAACACAAGATAAAAATGGGTATCAGTTTAATTATCCAAAAGGAAGTCAGGGGTGACGGAGAAAGTTGGAACTTCCATCACCCCTGACTTATAGCAAAAGCGCCGTTATTCAGGAATTCATTTGATGCAAAACGTTATTTCTTATAGGCTCCTGACGATGAAACAACGTTGTAGTCCTGGCCAAATACGGGGAGATTCAATTCCCACCAGCTGTCTGGTTCTTTACAGCCATAGTCAAAAGTCTCAGCCATCTTATAGAAGAATCCGTTAAAAAGACCGGTCGTGGAGATCGTGCTTTTAATTATCCCGTGTACCATGGCTCCCCTATTCACTGTAAAAGTGCACTCGCCCCAGCATAGCATACAGGCACCATTTTCATTGGTATAAGTTCGGCATATTGGAAAATCAGTGTAGAAGGCTTTGGTCCCCTTAACAGAGAATATGTTTGGTTGACCATTCACTAACGGCATTTCCCAAGATGAATCCTTTTCCTGAGAAATTGCTCCTGGGGGGCAAAAATTAGCGCATTTGTGACAGCTATGACAGAATCGATACATACCAGCGTCTATGGGCTTTGTAGGTGCTAATGGCAGGTCTGTGCCAATAGAATACAGACGCCCAGGAGCTCCATATTCAGGTGTAAGGGTGTACAGTTTCTGTCTCGATGCTTCGCCGACACCACTCATTATGGCCGGAGGCCCGCCAGAGTCAAGGTACAGTCCGTCGTTACCGATTATCGCTACCTGCTGATAGCCTAAAGCCCGTAAAAAGTTGAAAGTACATGCATTTAACACGCCGACAGTGGGAAACGTATTTCGATTTGCCAACAAACTCAATGCTGGAGCTCTACGGAAAAGTTCATTAGAACCTTGTGTAGAGACACTTATTTCCCACATTTGCTTTGTCGGAAATACCAGTTTCCCGTTGGGATTAGGAGTTTCATAGGCTCGATCAACATCCTCGTAGACAATAGGGCGAGCAGTTTTTGGATCCTTTTCGCCGTGAGACAAAAACACATGTTTGCGTTCATGATCTGTCACGTCAAGAAAACCTACCAATGAGCCACCGTACAGTCTTATGGCTGAACGCATCATTTGAGATGCTTCCTCAGGAGAACCGGTCCACTTCGGAATTCCCATTTGTTCCGGTGTCTGAGATGGGATAACATTTTTTCCATTTGTCCCTGCCCACCCAAAATCGCCAGCTTCCCGACATATGTTCAAGGCCGTGTCGCCACTATATAAGGCCCGATCCTTATGGCGATAACCCAATTCATTCGCATCATATCGAGCTTTGTTGGCAGCATTGCCGATGGCTGAAGCTTTATCCACCCGATCGCCATAATAGATACGATTAATTTCTGCACGTTGTGCTTGCCTAAAACCAGCATGTCGTTCCATCATGTCCCAATCGATTTCGATCGTAGGTTCATCGACCTGTTTTACCCACCAAGGGCGGCCTGGATTGGCCTCAGATGAAGACATCAATTCATCCAAGTCATGAAATACCGGCGCAGCGCCAACCACACCGCCCAAACCTGCACCCGCGAGCCCCAATACTTTCATGAAATCCCTGCGACTGACTGTGCTGTGGAAACTAGACATGGTCTCTCCTTTCGAGTATTTACTTTTAAATTAAAGATTACAACCTTGAGGTCAAATGTAAATACGCATCTATGCTGATTTATTTTTATTAATCTCTGAATGAACGAAGGGATTAATAAATATATATCTGGTTAATGATTTTCTAACTAATATAATCCACGGTTGGCTGGATATGAGCCAGTTTGATTGCATCGCGTTTCCATGAGTCCGACTCTCCGAGGAGGACGCTGCCGAATTAGCAAAAGAGAGGCTCTTGAAGCCTCTCTTTTGCTCTAGTTCTGATCCAATCCAGGCTTTCCGCGTTTCAGAGAGAGTCCGACTCTCCGAGGAGGACGACCTGAAGGGTTAACCGCATTCGAGGAGCTAAATGGAGTCCCTCATGCGTAGTCTCCATCCTAATTAAGGTTCAGCACTTGTTTCAGAAAGACCTAGTTCGTGACGATTACAGTTTTGGATTTAGCTGTCTGACTGGTCTGGCTTCTATGTAGCCACGATAACCCATCGGTTCAAGTTGGAAACGTGGACCGTCATTGTCAGCCCATTCGAAGCCATAAATTGTTGGATCATAGGTTTTCATTACTTCCCATAAATCACTGATCGCGTCCTCGAACTTTGAATCATCATACGACTGCCCTTGAAATACCATCATCTTACATGCTGGAAGAGAAATCATGTCAAAACCTTCAGGCACAGGACCGTTATATGAACTCGGCATTTCAACACCTTGAGCGTATACGGAGGTCCCCGGCACGATCAGATTGTCGGGTAGCCACATCCCCATTGGTTCATATAGTGCATCTTTAATGTTACTGAGGGTATCCCAAACCTCACACCCAACTTCTTCACAGTATTCAAAATAATGGGATGCCTTCCGGCCACATTTCAGAATCAATTTACGTTCAGGCCGATCAATTACCTGGACGAAAACGGTATTGTTCTTGCTCTTTTCCATTTCAAGTTCTCCATTCTGTTTATTGAGATAGTAGTTGGAGTCACGAGAGGGAAGAAACAGCTTCAATGGCATCTTTCGCCTGCGGAATTCACCCGGTGGCACACCAAACTGCTTTGAAAAAGCCCGTGTAAAACCCTCATGCGATTCGAATACAAAATCAAAGGCGACGTCGATTACCTTGCAGTCACCACCAGCTAGCTTGGTGGCTGCCGCCGACATACGCATCGCCCGTATGTATTCAAACGACGTCTTGCCAGTTACCTCCTTGAAAATCCTGGCCGAATAGAAGGGAGAATAACCAGCAGCCTGGGCGAGTTGATAGAGCGTTATCGGCTCTTTCAGCCGTTGCACAATGAACTGCTGCATCCGTCGGACAGCAAGGACCTTTTCTCGGTTCTCCATCACTACTTCGTTGAAAGTATAGCATCCAAGTAAGTGGCGGAACTTGACCGGGATTGCTCAGTTTATCGGTTTCGTAAAACAACCGGGGGGCTTCATCAGCCCCTCGGTTGTTATCGTCTCATCCAGCCACAATTAGATATCCGTCGCGTTTCGGAGAGAGTCCGACTCTCCGAGGAGGATGATGCTTAATAGAAAAAGAGAGGCTTTAAAAGCCTCTCTTTTGTTTTGATCCTTAGCCAATCCATGCTCTGTCGCGTTTTAAGCAAAAAACGAAACAAGAACATTTTCGTTTTATATTAGACACTAATGCAGGATGGTTCTACAATGTTTAACATGAGATCTGTTTGCATAATTGCGTTATTGATTCTACTAACCTTCACAGGTGTATCGTGTGCCCAATCGAACACAGGGTCTCAGGAAGGCGGACAAAAAGTAGCCCTAAAATTTGTGAAGCTGGAGGCTACTTATCGGTTTGATGGGATTCCAGAGACCTTAAAAGTAACGAGTACCACTTCCGTAGGCAATGACTGGAAGTACACCATCGAATATGATAGTAGACACGCCGGTTACGGAAACCGGACCGGGCAGGTACTCGCCGAGGTATTAACCCATCATACTGCCGAAGTTACCGTCCAGGCTGGGAAGGTAACCAAAGCTATTATGGATCAGCAATGGGATATGATTAACCAGCGGCTGGATGTGGAAATCAAACTGGCGCCCATAGACGAGGTTAAAGTTTATATTATGAAATCTAATCCCCCGCAGATAGGCGTATATATCAAAGGTGGTTTATCCGATGGCTGTACTACCTTTCACAATATCGAGACAACCAGAGAGGGCAACACTGTCAATATCAAGGTGACTGTCCAGCGGCCTAAAGGAGTCGACTGCCCAGCGATATATACCTGGTTTGAGAAAGATGTTAACCTGGGTACCGATTTTGCTTTTGGTACCATTTACACCCTGAATGTTAACGGCTATAGCACCACATTCAGTGGCACCTCTGAATAATGAAACTCTAATAATTCAGACTAGGACAATACTCTCATCTAATCTATTATTAGTCGCGTCTCGTAAAATAGTCCGGCAAGATGATGAGCAAGTTAAAAAGCAGACCGAGACCTTTTAACTCTCGGCCTGTCCGGTTCTTACCCATTCCAGGATAGGTCGCGTTTCGGAAAGAGTCCGACTCTCCGAGGAGGACGTCCTAACAACAGACCGAGAGTTGTACGCTCTCGGTCTGTCTAATTATTAACCAATCGAGGCTTAGTCGTGTTTCCGGCAGAGTCCGACTCTCAAAGAAAGACTGGAAAGGTCTACTCGATAACTAAAACCGAATGTGTTCGTTGTATCATTTAGTTGGGTACTGCGGAGACCTAAAATGAGATCTTAGTCATTTGTGCTGCTTAGCGTAACAATTTCGTTTTTACTCTTGGGGGCATATTCCTCGAAAAAGTATTTTGTGGAATCTCATTATGAAGAATTTGCCGCGGTCCAAGACACTATTAGCCGACACGTCAATAGAGCATCGATGTTCCTCTCGGGTTTCATTTACAGTGACGCTATGGTCGAATCAAACGACAGGTTTCAAATGGTCAGAGTCAGCACTGATCAGAGATCAAAACTTGGTGGAGCAATCTAACCACAAATATGTTCCTCCCAGGACCAAAAAATAGTCGGGGCAGCCGGAAAAGAGATTCGGACATTTAAGACAAAAAAATAGACACAACGATGATATCAATGGAATATAGCCAACTATGAGAAGGCGGGTAAAAGGATGCCTTTGGACTCTTCTTGACGGTAAATGTAAAATAATACACCTTGTCAATGTGGAAGATGATAATTCGGTGATCTAATCCTGTTAAACGGTCACTGCCATCCCATAGATCTGTCCCAGAGCTAGGGAGGCAAGTAAATGAATCCGTTCAGATCACGTTTAGATTGTGTAGGATGTGAATTGGCAGTATAAAAATAAGAGAGAGAGCCAATCCGACGTGAATGAATCTTAAATTATTGTAAATTGGAGATACCGTTCCGAAGCGTCTCATCAGGCCGGTTGCGACGATACCAGTAATTATCAAGTACATCGCCAATCCAGTACCGAAGTCCGGGGCAAACTCGGTCGGACGGCCTAATTGCTGGGCGAAGTGAACCGAGATCATACCGAAAGCAATGAGGTTACCAAAAACATGTACGGTTAAAATCGTGGCGAATGGAATCTTTGATTGCCGTTTCAGAACTGAGTAAAGAGGGACGAATATTGTCAAATACCCGGCCCCAATCCAACTCAGCCAGTGTGTAAAAGAAAAGGATCCGATATCGAAACGCAAATCCCACCATCTAAAGTAGGTACCGATTGAGAGGAATATGAGCGAGAGGATAATAGCTAACGCCACCCCGATTTGCAACCAATCGCGTCTCTGTTCCATTCTCCACCTCACGGAATGAATATCTCACGCTCGACCATACACTTTGAATATTACCAAGATATTTGTTGAACTGCACTTCGACTATTGATCGAATTTTGATTGGTTTTGGCTTTACCCACTTCATACAAAAACGCATTTCTGGCTTAAAACCGTCGAAGACCAGAACTAAGGACGGAAATTGGCATAACAGCCGGCGGCAACTATTAAGACTTGGCAAGTTCCACTGAGATCGGCTTCTCCACATAACCGTTATGGATTTCAACCTTTGAATGCAAACTCATCGACTGACCTCATAAGCCCGTTACTCATATATTCTGAGATCCACTCCAAGAAATATCGCGTTTCGAGAGAGTCCGACACTCCGAGGAGGACGATGCCGAATTAGCAAAAGAGAGGCTCTTGAAGCCTCTCTTTTGCTCTAGTTCTGATCCAATTTAAGTACGTCCGCATTTCGGAGAGAGTCCGACTCCCCGAGGAGGACGAAATTTTATCGCCAGACCGAGATCTGGACAATCGCCTCCCTGAGAAATGCGATGTTTAGTCTAACAAACGCAGAAGCCTTAAAAACCTCTACGTTGCACTGGTTTTTAATTAGTTCAATAAGTCCATTTTAGGTTCTGATTCTACCTCAATGTACATTTGGTTCGATATACATACTTTAGTTCCAGGCTCAATCCAAAATGCTTAGATAATTAAGCCTTTAGGACGATGTATTGTTAGACCTATAAATTTAAAAATGTGCCATAAATACACAAAGGGGGTTAAAGATGTCTGTATTCCATAGCACCATAAGTAGACGGGAATTCATGAAGGTTCTCGGTTTTGCTGGGGCCGGCACTGGTGCTGCTTCGCTCGTTGCGCCTATCTTTCATGACCTTGATGAGGTGATTTCTTCCGAGAGCGCTGGTTGGAAACGCGCCTGGTGGGTTAAATCTGTCGATGAGCCCACAGTAGAAATTGACTGGGGCCAGGTCAAAAGGTTTGACCATAGGGTATCTGCCCACGCCTCTTGGGCTAACGCACAACATTGGGGAAAAGAAAGATGGAATCAAGCCGCAAAAGAGGGCGAAACGAAGGCTGCTGCGCTCATCGGCACAAAGGGCTATAAGTTGCGCGATTACGCACTGGCTGCAGGAGGAGGTGTCTATTCCAGTTATCGGTTAACATGGAATTGGGATTTCACCGGTTCTGATAAAACCGCTACTCCTGAAAGCCTCAATATGCCTAAATGGCAAGGAACTCCAGAGGAAAACGTTCGAATTATACGTGCCGCGGCTAAAAACTATGGGGCTGGGCAAATTGGCGCTGCTGAACTTTCGGGCCATGAAAAGAATCTTGTGTATACGTACAATCGGACCGGTCCCTTGGGCTCCAGCACCTCCGACAGCTGGATCGACAAACCTTGGCCCCCACCGCCAGGCTATTGGCGAAAGATCGATTTTGAAAATGTAGACGTGGGATATACAGAGTCTTATGAAGGCGTGAAAGACGTGCGCTTAGTGTTACCAAACAAAACTCTCTGGGATATTGGTATCATGATCCCGATGGCCCGCGAGTCTTGGAGCACCTCTGCTGATGGGATAACCTCTACCCAGTTATCATCAGACGCCAACGGAGCTCGCTATCGGATGTTCCATCAGTCATTGCTTCCGAGTCTCCAGGGATTCGTTCGAACACTAGGTTACCATAGCTACGGCTATGCAAAGAAGGATGGACCCGGTGGCTTAATGCCTTCGGAAGCCAGCGCCGTACTGGGCGGCGTCTCCGAAATGGGCCGAAGTAGTGAGATTTGCATAAACCCCGAACACGGCTCGGTAACGGGCTACTATAGTATGCTCACTGATCTAGAGCTTGAGCCAGCTAAACCAATCGACGCCGGTATCTTCCGCTTCTGCCATACTTGCCGGATGTGCGCAAACACCTGCCCAAGCCAATCAATTTCGCACGATTCCGAACCTTCTTGGGAAATACCAAACTTCGACTATAAGGTACCCAATATGTGTTCGGTTCCAGGGAAGAAACTTTTCTGGATTAATATCACCTCCTGCCAGGCATCACGGAGCTATACAAACAACTGCCCACAGATCTGCCGTGCGGTTTGCAACTTTAATACCAGTTCAGCAGCTATGGCCCACGAACTTGTCAGGAGCACAATATCCACGACCTCGATATTTAATGGTTTCTTCTGGCAAATGAGCAAGACCTTTGGTTACGGAACATTGGATCCCGAAAAATGGTGGGAGATTGCACCAGACTTACCAACTTGGGGCACGGATAGCACGCTATTCACTTCTGCAGGTGCGTATAAGCGCTAATTCTCTTTATTGAAAAATATTTCATCGGACGAAGGGAGAGTTTTCTCTCCCTTCGCTTTTTCTATTTGACGCGGTTTTAGGCAGATTTTAGGTTAGAGTAGGTTCAGAATGCTAAGATGATTAGTCCTTTGTGCGATGCTTTAACAACGGGCCGAGAGTTGTATGCTCTCGGTCTGTCCGGAGCTTAACCATTCCATACTCCGTCGCGTTTCCGAGAGAGTCCGACTCTTAGGAGGACAAAATTCTAACACGAGACCGAGAGCCTTAGACTCTCGGTCCGTCTGGTTCTTAGCCAATCCATCCTCCGTCGCGTTTCGGAGTGAGTCCGGATCTCCCTCGAGGGGTTAATAAGACGAATAAAATAACAATACTGGCTCCTCATAAAAGCCAGCATTGTTATTTCAGAATGGAATGGAACTATTTTCGATACCCTCCATCATAGGAAACGATGGTGCTATCGAAACCCATAATCGGAAGTGACTGATCCCACCAATCTTCTGGATTATAAAGGCCGTAATCAAAAGATTTACTCATCGAGTAGAAAAACCCATTAAATAGCCCGGTTGCAGCTGCGGCGCCTTTGACTAATTCATGGACCATCGCGCCACTTCCAACCATGAAAGAACAGTTACCAATGCATTGTTTACATCCATGGCCAGCTTCATATATGTAAGTCCAACAAAGAGCCCCGTTTCCGAAATATGATTTCCTACCAAGGTGGTGCATTATATTCTCTTTCCCGTCAACTGGAGGCGCTTCCCAAGAGGGATCTCCCATTGGGATTGTACCCGCTGGACAGGTCTCCGCACACTTCCCACACCTTTGACAGAAACGGAAAATCCCGGCATCGATAGGTTTTGTTGGAGCAACAGGTAAATCTGTAAGTAACGTCCAAGATGAATGCGCCAAAGCCATTTCAGGAGTCAAAGATAATACACCCTGGCGATTTTCTTCAGCAATCCCTCCAAGTATTGCTGTGGAGTTATCTGGCACTGCATCCCATCCATCCTGCATCGTACCTAGAGTCTGATACCCCAAATAACGCATAAAATACGAAAAGGAAGGGTAGAAAAGAACCCTTAGGTTATCATGCGGACCCCTTCCGTTTGCGAGCAACGATGGAGCAGCTTGATATTGGTGTTTGCCCCCAGGGAAATCAGCACATATCCAATACATGTTTTTTAATGGGATGACCAGTTTTGTGGGCGTAGAATAACCCAAATCAACATCTTCATATACGATTGGATTCGTCATCGCATCGGTCCAATTGGATTTGTCGATGTACATTTCTGTATTCTGCCAAACGTTTCCTCTTGAATGTGAGTTTACGACTTTTGTACGCATCCTCTGATCCAACTCACCATACCCAAATAAAGCGCCCCCAAAAAAACGCATTGCAGCATTGAGCATGCGGCTCGCTTCCTCTGGCGTCCCGGTCCATTTGGGTTCTCCTCTTTCTTGGGGTGTCTTGGCGATAGTGACGCCCTTCGCTCCCGTCCAGGATCTTTCAACATCTTTTCGAACTAGAGTCAGGGCTTGATCTCGGACAGTGAATCCGGATTGACCGGCAGCCATTCGCTTAGCATTCTCGGCCGCTCCTTTGGCCTGACAAGTCAATACTCTATCTTTGCCGTAATACATAGCTCGTACGTAGGCCGCTTGGCCTGAAAATCGAGGATCATAGCGATTTGGGGTCATTTCCCAGTCAACTTCTACTGTGGGATTGTACAAATCTCGTTCTTTCACGTACCAAGGGCGACGCTGGATACTTTTCTGTGACGATATAAGTTCATCAACATCATGGAAAATCGGGGCTGCCAGAGATGCACTACCGATGCCGGCACCGACTAAACCAATAGCTTTCATAAAGTCTCTACGACTTACGGTACTATGAAATAATGACATGATATTCTCCTTCACAATTACTGCTTGTTTCAATGCTGCATTGGATAGCTAAAGTCAAACTTTACCTTCTATAACCACCATCGTATGCAATTCTTGTTGTATCTACACCTTGAGCAGGAAGAGATAAATCCCACCACTTTTCGGGATCCATTTGCCCATATCCAAAAACTTCGCTCATGTTGTAGAAAAAACTATTGAAGATATTTGTCGAAGCCATCGTGGTTTTGACGATTTCATGGACTAATGCCCTGTCGTTATTGTTAAAAGGGCAGACAGCGTAGCAAATTTTACAACTGCTGTTGACGTATCCATTTTCTTGGCTCCACATGGAGCAAGTTTCAGTATCCTGCCAAAAAGCCCGAATACCCTTTGGATGGAAAATTGTTGGTTTCCCTTCCACCATCGGTTGGTCCCAGGTGGGTTCTTTTTCATTGGAGATAGCGCTTGCGGGGCAGCTTTTAGCACACTTCCCGCAACTGTGGCAAAACTGCCAAATACCGGCATCTATTGGCTTGGTAGGAGCTAGAGGTAAGTCCGTTAAAAAAACGAACATACGACCAAACTGACCGTATTCCGGTGTAATAGTGTATAGCTGTTGCCGCGTGTGTTCACCGACGCCCGACAAGACCTCGCCAGGCCCGCCGGCAATTGGCTCGTCGCCATCTACATGGTTGGTCAACATCTGATAACCCAGGTATCTTTGGAAATTAAAGGAATGGCAATACGTGTTCATATTGACGTATGCCCCACCAACGTTACCCACAGAGCCCAGGGGGGATGGGGCACATCGAAAAAGTTCCTTTGACATTTGGGTGAAATAGGCGACATACCACATCGGTTTGGTGGGGATAACTCGTTTGCTGGTCGTTTCATACCCCTTAACAACATCCTCATAAACATAGGGAGGCGCCGCACTTGCCGGAGGAGGCCATGAGTCAATGAAATTTGTGCCTGAAGTCGATGCGCGAGGATAAGCCAAAACGATCTTATCCCTCATACGTTGATCTAGTTCCCCATAACCAACCAGGGTGGCGCCACGGTGCCTGAGAACAGCCGTTAGCATCTGGCTTGCCTCTTCGGGTGTGCCAGTCCACTTGGGCTCTCCCCTTTCTTCTGGGGTCTTGGCTTGAGCGATGCCAACGGGTCCATTTGCCCAGGTATGAGCGACATCGATTTTGTAGGGTACTTCACTCAAAGCCCGCGCTCTATATGTATAACCAGGCTCATTGGCAGCGACGCGTTGAGCGTAAACCTCCGCGTTCTTCTTAGCAGCGTTAATTACACGTTGTTTCCCGAAGTATTGGGCACGAGAGTAGGCGGTTTGCGATGTGAGTCTTGAATCGTACCGTTCAAGCATGGTCCAATCAACGTCGATAGTTGGATTATAAATTTCTCTATCCTTGACGTACCACGGGCGTTTCTGGATCGATTTTGATGAAGCCATTACTTCGTCTAGGTCATGAAAGGTTGGCGAAGTCAATGCAGCCCCTCCAAATCCCACTCCAGCAAAACCAAGTCCTTTCATAAAATCCCTTCGGCTTACTGTGCTATGAAATACCGACATTTTTCCTTCTCCTTCTTTTTGAATCGTTTTGTCGTTTTGGGATAAAATAAGCATGGGAAGGTCGTTAAATTCTGACCCTCATCCGGCAGTTTTTACGTTCTTCCTTTCTGGCGGCCTCTCGAACAGGCCGCCGGTTTTTTTTGTTTTTACGCGCTAAAAATATAAAAGCACCTGCACAGTCTTGATGCCCCTTTTTGTTCTGGTAGGCAACTCCTTACCGCTTAAAACGCGACGTGTCTATATTTGGTATTTATTTCTCATCTGGTGGTTTTATAGGCTACTTTTTGTGAAGTTGCATCGTCCTTTGGTACTAGTACTGCATTGTACTTTATGCCGATTTCTATTTTGTTATTACCTTCTAAACGAGTTAATTAACGTTCCGTTATGTCATTTATGGCACCTATTGTATAGACTCTTCATGCTATGATGTATGCAGTTGAGGTCATAAAGGACTGATGAATAATTCCCAGCGACTCGAGTCAGAGTTAAAATATCAAATTCTCTTTGATAACGCTGACGATGCGATATTGGTCTGGAAGGTTAACGAGAAACTCAATGAGTTTGTTGTAATTGAAGCTAATCAGGTGGCATGTAACCGTTACGGATATGCGCATAATGAGATTATCGGCCTGACCGGAGAACAGTTGAACACTCCTGAAAGCCTTTTAAGGAATAGGTATGTTGGTGCAGCCCTCGCTAGAGATGGGCATGTCACCGCTGAAATTACCCATTTAACCAAATACGGTAAACCGATCCCTAATGAGGTGCGCTCCCACCTATTTTCTCTGAACGGAGAACGGGTAATCATCTCTGTCTGCAGGGATGTTTCCGAGCGCAAAGAACTCGAAAGACAACGCCAGGAACTCCTTCAACAAGAGCGTCGGCTCCGTGAAAAAGCTGAGGCGGACACGCTGATGAGGGCTAATTACGTCCGTGCGCTGGCTCACGAGTTGAAAACACCACTCACATCGCTCATGGCCTCCAGTGAGCACCTGATGGATGTACTAAAAGACGGTCACCTTAATGAGTTCGCCAAGAATATTTGCTACGGAGCGGAAAGAATCAACAACCGCATCGAAGAACTACATGACATGGTACGCCTCGAAAGTGGAAATTTTAACCTACCATCATATCCAGTCGATATGAAGCAACTACTTCTTGACGCGGTCGCTTTCGTTAAACCCACAGCGGTTAAGGGCAAGATTTCTCTTGAAATCACAATTCCAAATGAATTGCCTTTGGTTTGTGGCGATACCGAGCGTTTGCAGCAGGTCGTACTTAATCTGCTGAACAATGCCTTGAAATACACCCCTAAGGGGGGGGCGGTCTGGCTTAAAGCCTCAGTTGGACAAAAGGGGCTCATAGTCGAAGTAGGAGACACCGGATGTGGCATTCCAAAAACGGATCAAAATGATCTATTCAAGCCCTACAATCGACGACATCCTAAACAGCAGAAGGTTGATGGGCTGGGTTTGGGACTAGTTATCGCAAAAGCTATCATCGAACGATACGGCGGACGAATATGGTTAGACAGTCAGCCCGGCAAAGGAAGTAGGTTTTTTATCGCCATGCCCATAATCACCCCGGAGGCTAATTGTGAAGGCGCTTGTAATTGACGATGATGATGGAATAATCCAGTCAGTTTCACTATGCCTGGGGCTGATCTGGCCGGATTCCGATATCAACTGGTGCCATCTAGGAAACGAAGGGATTAGTATGGTCCGGGAGACCTCTCCCGAATTGGTAGTTCTCGATCTTGGTCTGCCCGATATTTCCGGATATGACGCCCTGAAATCAATCCGCTCTTTTTCAAAAGTACCGGTCATCGTGCTCACCGTTCGAAGCGATGAAGATGATGTGGTTAGAGCTTTCAAACTAGGGGCCGATGACTATATTACCAAACCTTTTCGCAAGTTTGAGTTCCTTGCCAGGATTCAATCGGCCCTTTCCAAGTTTTATCCTAGAGCGGAGGATACCGGCAGCATAAAGACAAAATATGGCAACCTCCAATTCGACTCAACGCTCAAACAGCTTATCTACAATGGCAAGACAATCAGCTTGACCTCGACTGAAAGTAACACCTTGCGCATTCTCCTTGACCGCCAAGGTAAAATCGTAAGTTATAAAGAAATCGAACAAGAACTCTGGGGACATAACGTTCCAAATTCAGTCAAGGTAATCCGCGTTTATGTGAATCGGCTGAGAGAAAAACTTGAGCTTAATCCCAAAAATCCAAGACTAATTATCACCGAACCGGGTATTGGTTATTCGATTCATCCGACTGGCCCTAGGTCGTAACTTCAAAGCTTTCTAAGTTCCTGCACAACTCCTTAGCCATCTATTATTGATTCCAAAAAGTATAACTTTTCGTTAATCTATTCGTTTATCATCACATAACAATTCAGAAATCAGCATAAATGCGTATTTACATTGGAAAAACGCAATAGTACAGTTTCTCCCAATGCAACGAAGGAGGAGTAGAAAAAGACATGTTTCATAGTACAGTCTCAAGAAGAGAATTTATGAAAGGACTCGGCCTTGCTGGTGCCGGCATTGGAGCAGCCAGTCTGGTTTCCCCTGTGTTCCATGACCTTGATGAACTAGCTTCATCTGAGAGCGCATCTTATCGGCGCTCTTGGTGGGTCAAACAGAATTTGGAACATCATCATCCGACTGTTGAAGTCGACTGGGGCCAGATGAAACGCATTGACCAACGTCTGACGACTCAGTCGGCCTATGTCAATGCCCAATACGAGGGACTAGCCGAATGGAAAGCATTGATAACGCAAGGCGCCCCGACTCTGGCAAGTTTTAACGGACAAAAAGGCAACCGGCTAAGAGATTTAGCTCTGAATGCTGGGGCTGGTTATCATATGCAATCTGGCCCCGTAAAATTAACTCCCGTTTATTACCGTTCAACGTTACTTGGTCCTACCGATGGGGCACCGACTCCACAACAGAGAAATATGCCTAAATGGACAGGAACGCCAGAAGAAGGATCACGCATATTACGGGCAGCGGCGGTGTTTTATGGTGCCGGTCAAATAGGTGGCGCTGAGCTGGACCACAAACTGGTCTTCACTCACATCAAACATGGCAAAACAGCAACGGCTAACGACGCAACATTTATCGATACTTTCCCGCAGCCCTTAACTGCCGGACCAAAAATAGAATTCGTGGACGATGATATTGGCCACGAAACCGATGAAATTAAATATCTGCCAAATAAAACACTAATGGAAGTCGGAGTCATGATTCCCATGTCTAGAGAAGCTTGGAGAACGGATGACCCAGTAGCCGGCTCGTCCATTAGGGCTGCTGCTAATATAAGTCGATATAGAATATGGACCACCTGCGTTCAGCCTGCTATCCAGGTTTTTCTCCGTTCTCTCGGGTACACGGGTTACGGCTACCCATATCCTGATATGTCAGGTGGGCTTGTCCCCGCCCAGGCAAGCGCTGTGCTGGGTGGTGTTTCGGAAATGGGACGCTCGAGCGAAGTCGCGATAAATCCAGAACATGGCTCGACTGGAGGATACTACAGCTTCCTTACAGACCTCCCGATGGAGCATGATAGGCCTATTGATGCCGGTATCTTCCGCTTTTGTCATACCTGTCGTAAATGCGCGGATGCCTGCCCATCGGAATCCATTTCGCAGGACGCGGAGCCTTCTTGGGACATACCCCAATTTGATTACAAAGTACCGGCTATGAATATGGCTGCCGGCAAAAAATTGTTTTGGACCAATACACACTCATGCGCCAAATATCGGCTATCCGCTGCATGCTGTATCTGTCGTCCAGTGTGTACTTTCAATGTGAATCAAGGCTCAATGGTTCACGAATTGGTCAAATCTACTGCAGCAAACACATCACTGTTTAATGGCTTTTTCTGGAGTATGGCCAAACCATTCGGATATGGGCTGAAAGATCCTGACGAATGGTGGGATTTGTCTCTGCCGAGTTGGGGGACAGATAGCACTATGAGTGCATTCGATGGGGGCTATCGGAAATAAACGAATCGCGTCAATAATCATAAAGGCGGGCTCGTTTTCGAGCCCGCCTTTTCTTCAATGATTCTCAAGGAATTGATAACCAATTTTTATATGACATTTCCTCGAGTTTATCTCACTGTTTATAGCATTTTGCGCCTCGATCTCAATGAAGAGTCAGATAACTGAACTTCTCGAGAAGCTTCATAGTCCCCTTTATTGCCATCGAGTTCCGTTCTATGATCGATCGCGTTTCAGGTAGAGTCCGACTCTCCGAGGAGGACACTTTACAAATGACCGAGATGGTTTAAAGCCATCTCGGTCATTTCTCGACTCACCCACTCCAGGATAGCCATTCTTTACGCCAGGCTCGGGTATGTATACATAAGTTTCAGGGTAAGTCCAAAATGCTTAGATTATTAGTCCTTTAGTACGATGCATTCTTGACCTTTGAAAGGTATAAATAAGCATAATATGTGATAACTTGAATGTGTAATCGTTGAAGGCCTACGCACCTTTGGCGAGAAGGGGGTAGCCTACCGATTGGTGAAGCACTAGACCTGATAAGGTTTAGTGCTTTTGTGTTTCTGGAGCCTAATAAAAGACCAGCGGCCAGTGCGAGTGGCCGCCAGAAAGGAAGGTGTAAAGACTGCCGGTTGAGGGTCAGAGGTTAGTGGCCTTCCCATATTCATTTTAGCTAATCGGTAAGAATTAAATCAAGGAGGTCATCTATGTCAAAGTTTCATAGTGTGATCAGCAGGCGGGATTTCATGAAGGCAATTGGTTTAGCGAGTGCCGGTATAGGCGCTGCCTCCCTAGTTGCACCTGTGTTTCACGATCTGGATGAGTTGATCTCTTCGGATAGTGCGGGGTGGCAACGTCCTTGGTGGATAAAACAAAAAGATGAGCCCACTGTTGAAATCGATTGGAGCCAAATAAAGCCATATGATCACCGGCTGATTGGTTTTGCGGCTTACGCAAATGCACAGCATTGGGGATTGGATAGATGGAAAGAGGTAATCGCTCAGGGACCAGCGAAGACTGCCTCACTTAAAGGAACGAAGGGTTGGCGTATACGGGAAATGGCCCTTAGCCAAGCTGGCACCCCGTTTGCCGATTGGCGAACGAAAAATGCAGAATTTATGGGTTTTTCTACGGTTACTCCCGAGACTCTAGGGCTTCCAAAATGGCAGGGTAGCCCCGAAGAAAACACCCGGATGATTAGGGCAGCAGCGATCATTGAAGGTGCCACTCAGATTAGCACTACCGAGCTTGGCTCGAACGAACGTAATCTTGTGTATACCTACGGAAGACAGGGCATATTGGGTATGTCAACAGAAGATCAATTTATGACCAAGTGGCCGCCGCCAGCCGGTTATTGGCACAAATACGAATTTAGAAACGTTGATATCGGGTATACAGCACCAGTCGACGGTGTAGATGGTGTTTTGTGCGTTTTGCCGGATAGGCCTCTTTATGATATCAGCGTAATGATCCCAATGGCTAAAGAAGCCTGGAGAACGACTTCGGACGATCAAAAATCATCCGCGATGATTGGTTCTGAAGCGAATGCGGCACGCTATCGCATGTTCCATACCTCGACGTTACCGGGCATTCAGACGTTCATAAAAGCCATAGGATATCATAGTTATGCGTATGCAAAAAACGATACCGCAGGTGGGTGCTTGCCTTCCGAAGCAAGTGCAGTCCTAGGCGGGATATCGGAGATGAGTCGCAGCAGTGAAATTTGTATCAATCCTGAATATGGTCCTGTAACTGGTTATTATAGTATCTTAACTGATCTACCTATGGCGTCTCTAAAACCGATCGATGCCGGTATTTTCCGTTTCTGCCATTCTTGCCGCAAATGCGCAGATTATTGCCCATCTGGTTCGATCTCTTTTGATAAAGAACCGTCTTGGGAAATACCTAATTTTGACTACAAAGTTAAAAATATGTGTCTGGCTCCTGGGAAAAAACTCTTTTGGATAGACATTACCAAATGTCAATCCTCTCGCCAGTATATCAACCAATGTTCTTTCTTATGTAGAGGGGTTTGTTCTTTTAACGTAAACAACACGGCTCTAATCCATGAAGCGGTACATGTAACGGCATCCACCACGGGTGTCTTCAACGGATTCTTTTACAACATGAGTAAAGCTTTTGGGTATGGACCCCTTGATCCTGATGATTGGTGGAGTATGGCATCAAACCTACCTACCTGGGGGACATTCCCAACACAAAATACTACAAGGGGAATCTAATTGATGACCTAATAAACAGGGAGCCGATAAAAATCGGCTCCCTGTTTATTCCGCCTTTGATGACAAAGTTGGCTGTATTTTATAAATCTAATTATCCAAATTTGTTGTAAGGAGTTAAAAAAGATGTCCAAGTTTCATTCAATGGTAAGCCGCCGAGATTTCATGAAAGGCTTAGGATTAGCAGGCATGGGTGCAGCTGCGTTGACAACTCCAATATTCCATGACCTGGATGAGGTTGTTTCTTCTTCGCTTGCCAGTTTCGAGCGCCCTTGGTGGGTAAAGCAAAGAGAAGAACCCACGGTGGAAATTGACTGGAACGTATTGAAGCGCTATGACGCGCGCATCGCCAAAGGGAAATATACCGATGTCCAGCACTGGGGCATGGATAGAATGCTAAAAGCGGCTCAAGAGAAAAGTGCCTTCTCTGCGGCGCAAGCTGCCGGTGCAAAGGGCTTTACAACCAGAGACCGTGCTTTTTCGAGTGCCGCCAGTCTCGTACCGAGGAACCCTGAAGGAGAAACGTGGATGGGTTATACCAAAGTCAAAACTCCGGAACAACAGGGCCTCCCAAAGTGGCAGGGCACCCCCGAGGAGAATACCCGTATGCTGAGAGCCGTAGCGAAAGCATATGGTGCCAGCGCACTTGGTGCTGACTCGCTTGGAAGCGCCAGTGACAAGCGCCGGAATCTTATCCATTCTTACGACAGATGTGGCCCGAAAGGCTCCAGTATCTCACTACCTTTGTCATCGGGAACCTCATGGCCACCGGCCGCGGGATATTGGAGGAAGATAGACTTTGAGGATGTTGATGTCGGGTACTCGGCTCCTCTTAATGGTGAAGCAGATTGTCGTTTAGTTTTGCCCAATAAAGAATTGTGGAGCGCCCCGATCATGATTCAAATGCCCAGGGACGGCTGGCGTACCTGCGCCCCTGATAAAATGCGCGGTTCAACCATCAGTGGATGGTCCAACGGCATGCGCTATCAAATATGGCATCATTCAGTAAGCCCCGGCGTTAAAGGCTTTCTCCGTGGTATAGGCTACAATGGCTACGGCTCTGGCTACCCCGAAAGTTCTTCCGGCGGCCTGATGCAATCCGAAGCCGCCGCCGTAACGGGAGGTCTGGCCGAGATGGGCCGCCCCAGCGAGGTTTGCATCTACCCGGAATGGGGTCCCGCCAGCGGCTGGTTCGACGTTATTACCGACCTGCCCCTGGCGCCTTTGAAGCCGGTTGATGCCGGTATCTTCCGCTTCTGCCATACCTGCAAAAAGTGTGCCGAGGTATGTCCCTCCCAATCGGTTTCTTACGACAAAGAGCCTTCCTGGGAGATACCACAGTTCGACTATCTGGTGCCGAACATGAGACAACAGGCAGGAAAAAGGCTCTTCTGGATCGACACCCAACAATGCAACCAAAACCAATGGGGCTGCACCAACATATGCAGGGGCCAATGCACCATGAATGTTGACGCAGCGGCCATGGTCCACGCTGTAGTGCGTGGCACGGTATCTGTCACTCCAATATTTAATAGCTTCTTGTGGAACATGGGTAAGACTTTCAACTACGGCTTCGTAGATCCGGAGGATTGGTGGGCGATAGCGTCAGACCTGCCGACTCATCACACCGTCGGCACCTTAGGTGCCACCCGTGGACTATGACATAGAAAAGAGTTGACTATCACCTAGCAGTTGGTCATCTGATACAGAAAGACAGCCTAAAGCAAGGCACCGCCCTACCGAGGGGCTCTCGATGAGCCCCTCGGTTATTTAAGATAAAAAAATCATGGATCAAAGATTAGTACATGATTGGGAGCGACTAGGGTATTGATTGAGCAATAGAGAAGGGAATAGAATCAAGTACATTATCATAGGACTTTGTACTACTGGTTTCTAGAACCTGAGGCTATCAGAACCGGGGGGGGGTAAATACAACTGTACCCTTACTTATACCGTAACTAGACGCCGCTCGGTTGGCTAAGATAAATCCGAGCTTCGCACTGGAGGATGTTTTTATTCATAAACATTGATATATGCGGGGAACATGTCACATTTATTGTCAGGTTTACTCAAGGAATCAGAACTAGCTATCGTTGCGCAAATTGCTTCAGCAAAACGCAATCTTCACGGCGCCAGGTTTGATACGTATATTGATAAAGTAATCGAGGTACTTAAAGTTAAATGCCCAGAAGTGAATAAGCTAACATCTCCTGAACTACGTGATGTCGTGGCTATGGTAGACGTGTGGGGAGTCGAATCCCGCGGCATGATGAAAATGCTCACTGATACTTGCACCGGGTGTGGTTGGTGCTGTTCACAGACCTCCACCGTCATTGTCGACCTTGAAGACACAGAGCGTATCAGCAGACAATTACGCAAGAAAAGAGATGAGCTATTTGTTTCCGATGGCAAATATTGGCATATAAAGCGTTGCTGTCCTTGCCAGTGGTGGAACCCACGCAACGGTCATTGTTTGATTTATCACATCCGGCCGTCTACTTGCAGGTGGTGGCCATTACAGGTCAACGAATACGGGCAGGATACCCTCCACAACGCAACCGAATGTAATTACTCCGTCATGGTGTTGGTTTACAAGGTGATTGGGGCTCTCCAGGCGTCGGAGCAGGTTCAATAACACAAACTGAGCATAGTCGCTAACTCAGAAGTCTTATTAAGGCCCCTCGGGTGGGCTTGTACCAATCAACTCTATGATTTCCATGTTTCCGGCAGGGACTTCCTCCAAAAAGGACGACGCCTGACACTCGGCCGGCCGTATCAACCCCTCGTTCATCTCTTCAGCGATCCACTCTAGGATCTCCCGTGTTTCAGGTATCGTTCGACTCTCCCCCGTCTCCACCAGAAACACGAACGAGCCTTTGGGAGAAGATCCCAAGGGCTCGTTTATTATATGGATCTTAGAATCTTTCTTGGCTGAAGCCACCTGGAAGATCGGTCTGAAGGGCGGCTTTGGCATAACGGCAACCACATTCTTCCCAGCTTTGGCATCGATGTAAACTGCATCAAGCTTTGATATTCTCGGATTTTGCTCGAAAATCCAAACCTACAAACCAAAGATCATAGCTTTCAACGGAAAGGCCGCTGCCAGTGTGTTTTTTGGCCGTTCAGTCCTGTATGGTGGCCCTATGTTCGATCCGAGAGTTGGGGAAACCGCTATTTTTGTGCTCTCTTCAACCTCTGGAGCTGCGAGACGATACTGGGATCTAATATATTGGATGCAGCTAGCGGATGCGATTCACAGACTCAATTTGTCCAGTACTTAACCAGTTCATGCTCCGTCGCGTTTCCGAGAGAGTCCGACTCTCCGAGGAGGACGAAGTCAATTAATGAATGAGAGGCTCTTGAAGCCTCTCATTTGCTCTGGTTTTGATCCAGTCCAGCATCTCCCGCGTTTCAGAGAGAGTCCGACTCTCCGCCTTAGAGCCAGATTCAATGAAACCGAGAGACTTAATGCGTCTCCCTGTTTCATCGTCCCAATTAATTCGTTCACCATGTTTCTGAATATCACTGTTGTACTTTTTGAACTCCCTTTCATTCACTTTATAATTATTATGATATGAGTCTTCAAGGGGGAAATATGAATCCAACTGATCAACTGAGAGAAGAACATGGTGCCATTCTAGAATTGCTATCTGTGATGGATAATATTTCCCAAAGATTGAACACAAATGAGGCTGTCGATCAAGAAGACCTAGAGTCGATCGTTGATTTCATTCGCATCTTCGCTGACAAATGCCATCATGGAAAAGAGGAGGGTCTGCTTTTCCCCGCGATGGAAGCAGCAGGTATGGAGGGGGAATATGGGCCGATTGCAGTAATGCTATCTGACCATGAACAGGGACGGAAATACGTCGGAGAACTCGCACACGGAGTTGAGACTTATTCGAGTGATAATAACAACGCTCCAATGACAATCATAGGAGCAATTTCAAGCTACACAAATCTATTGAGACA
The DNA here is from genome assembly GCF_014672715.2 of Dehalogenimonas etheniformans. Classification (NCBI taxonomy): domain Bacteria; kingdom Bacillati; phylum Chloroflexota; class Dehalococcoidia; order Dehalococcoidales; family Dehalococcoidaceae; genus Dehalogenimonas; species Dehalogenimonas etheniformans. The sequence continues at coordinate 1,466,474 of NZ_CP058566.2, forward strand.
ACATATCTACAAAGAAAATAACATCCTTTTCCCTATGGCTGACCGCTTGTTATCACCCGAGAAACAGCAAGTACTGATGGATGGCTTTGAAGAACTTGAGGAACGCGTAATCGGTCTAGGCAAGCATGAAGAACTTCACAAAACGCTACATAATCTAAAAAAGGCCTACGATTAATCAAAGTCCCTTGACCTGTCCAAATCTCTTGGGGAGTTAAACTGGCCGAACCCCGACCAAAAAGATTGGGTACCAATAGCCCAACGCCTTAGCCTCTATTGATTGGTACCAAGATCCATTCAAGAATGTCTCGTGTTTCCAGCCGAGTCCGACTCTCTGAGGAGGACGATAAAACTAACAACAGACCGAGAGTTGTAAGCTCTCGGTCTGTCCGGTTCTTAACCAAACCTGTCCTGCGTTTCCGAAAGAGTCCGACTCTCCGGGGAGGACGAGCCTAACACCAACAGTGAGGCTTTTAAAAGCCTCACTGTTTCACCATTTTAGAGCCAATCCATGCTCTGCCGCATTTTAAGCAAAAAACGAAACAAGGACATTGTCGTTTTATATATTAGACACTAATTCAGGGTGGTTCTAAAATGTTTAATATGAAATCTGTTTGCATAATTGCGTTATTGATTCTACTAACCTTCACAGGTGTATCGTGTGCCCAATCGAACACAGGGTCTCAGGAAGGCGGACAAAAAGTAGCCCTAAAATTTGTGAAGCTGGAGGCTACTTATCGGTTTGATGGGATTCCAGAGACCTTAAAAGTAACGAGTACCACTTCCGTAGGCAATGACTGGAAGTACACCATCGAATATGATAGTAGACACGCCGGTTACGGAAACCGGACCGGGCAGGTACTCGCCGAGGTATTAACCCATCATACTGCCGAAGTTACCGTCCAGGCTGGGAAGGTAACCAAAGCTATTATGGATCAGCAATGGGATATGATTAACCAGCGGCTGGATGTGGAAATCAAACTGGCGCCCATAGACGAGGTTAAAGTTTATATTATGAAATCTAATCCCCCGCAGATAGGCGTATATATCAAAGGTGGTTTATCCGATGGCTGTACTACCTTTCACAATATCGAGACAACCAGAGAGGGCAACACTGTCAATATCAAGGTGACTGTCCAGCGGCCTAAAGGAGTCGACTGCCCAGCGATATATACCTGGTTTGAGAAAGATGTTAACCTGGGTACCGATTTTGCTTTTGGTACCATTTACACCCTGAATGTTAACGGCTATAGCACCACATTCAGTGGCACCTCTGAATAATGAAACTCTAATAATTCAGACTAGGACAATACTCTCATCTAATCTATTATTAGTCGCGTCTCGTAAAATAGTCCGGCAAGATGATGAGCAAGTTAAAAAGCAAACCGAGAGCTTACATCTCTCGGTTTGGTCTTCCTTAACCAATAAAGTCTGCGTCGCGTTTCGGAGAGAGCCCGAATCTCCGAGGAGGACGCTTCTAGAAACAGCCGATAGTTCACAACTCTCGGTTTGCTGAAGAATGAACCCTGATGGAAATCAGCATAAAGTACAATGATGATTAATACTACGGTACGATGATTCATTCTCGGATGTCATGATACAATATTATGTAACATAAATCCGATCGGTTTAATTAAAAACCTCGGGATATAAGGAGATCATCAAAGTGGACCATGGTATCGCCAAACAGGTCGTGGAGCTATTTGAAGAGAACACCAGCCAAAAATTAGATGAGATTTTGAAGACGGTAAAACTGGAACACCATTTTTCGGTTACTGAAATCGACTCGGTTAAAAAAGAGGCTGAAGCACTTTTAACGCTCGAATTATTGGAACCCGAAAGACACGTCGACGTCTGCTAGGTGCTTCCCAATTGGGCAATAGCGCCTCGCCAACACCTCGTTCATTTTCTTAGAGACCAACTCCAGCGTCTCACATATTTCCGGCAGAGTCCGACTCTCCGAGGAGGACGATGCCTAATAATCGAACGATAGCTTCACGTTTTCGAACTGTCTAGTCCAGAACCAGTTCGACAGGTTATGCGTGTCTGACAGATTCCGACTCTCCCCCGTCTCCACTAGAAACACGAACGAGCCTTTGGGATTTTCTCTCAAAGGCTCGTTTTGACCGGTTCCTTAAAGTCTCAAAATTACTGAGATCATACGTGGCTTGGGCAAACTAACCAAAGAACTCTAAGACCTGAGCTCTCTTTATTAACGTGAAACATCCAAATTAAGCTGGCATTAATACCGGGAAGAAGACTTGCCAGGCCAATAATGCCTTCGCAGTAAGACTCAGGATGATATACGCCCTTTCACCGAAAAGGTAATCCCGCCATGGGCCGATTTTCTTGTACTGCAAAATCATATTGACAGCAAAGCAATTGAAGAAGATGAAAAGAGACACAATAATACCGTAGACGAAACCGGGCGGGGAAGCGTTAAGCCCTGGAGCCCAAACATAAATCAAAATAGCTAGCCAGGGGATAATTCCGGCAAAACTACCGAACCAAAACGGGAGAAGTTTGTTGGTACCCGGTTTTTCGTATTTTTCCTGAACAGCACCAAAAAGGATCATTGCCGCATTTATGCCAAATATTGCCATCAGAGCCGCGATATCACTGATCCCGGTAATCTGCGAGATAAGTACGATCATGATTGAGGAGCTGAAAAAATACTCGATCCATCGGCCATAATTGCGGCTTTGTAGCAAGTTACGCTTATACCAGGGAAATACAGATGGAGAAGCAATGATTAAAAGAGCCGCGGCGGAAATGAACAAAAAGGCAAAAACGCCCCACCCGGTGGGAATATCAAATAAAATTCTAAGCTGTGGGGCGGTTCCGGGGGGACCACTCATAAAAGTAGATGTTACGGGTAGAGCAAAATCGTTGGTTAAAAATGCAATGACAAACGCTTGGATAGCAAGAATGAAACCCACAACGACATTTAAGACGCGTAATCGTTTGATTTTGCCCTCTGTCACTGGATCGACTACCATAAGCAATCCTCCTAATTTATTTGCTTTCTACTGTATGTTTGCATCAGGTTTGATACATATCAATACACTATCGAACCGTACGCCGGCCATGCCGCTTTAACACTTCAGATGCTGCCAATTCGGGTGAAATGGGCTTTTCACCATAGCCCATGTACCCACATTGTATACATACCGTATAACACCCGTATTCATCATTGCCATCGAACAGGTCACCAACGCGGCATTTGGGGCAACTTTTCAGCTTGATTATGGCGTCACCTCAAGATCTGTTTGAAGTATTTTATCCATAGCCACTTAAGCCCACAGTGACCCAGATCACATTTGGCGACAAATAGTCAATCGGCATCTAGATCGTTTCAACCCAGATCCACTTCCCGTAGTGTTGCGTCGGGGGCGAAGGCTAAACCAACTACACTGGGGCCTGTATGGGCACCAAGCACCAATGAAATGGTGAATGTCGGCATCCAGTCACACTTACAAATCTTGTCTAGGGCGTTTTTAAGCATGTCAGCCCCATCTGGATTTTGAGCATGAACAATTTGAGCGCGGAGTTTGGTTCCGGCCGGGTATCGTCCCACCACCTGGCTCACCAAATTCTCGATAGCGCTGTAAAAGGTCCTAGCCTGACCCATTTGGACATATTTCCCGTGTACTTTTTCGACCCCAATTATCGGTTTGATATTCAAGAGTGAAGCCATCAGACCCTTGATGTGACTGATACGCCCGCCATGAATCAAATAGCGCAGTTCCTTAAGCGTAAATAGAGTGTCCGTCGCGTCACCAATTCGTTTCATAATCGATAACACCTGTTCAACAGGTTGATCGACCTTAACGGCACGGGCAGCCGCTATCGCCTGCCAGCCTGAGGCCACCGAAAGTGTCTTGGTATCGAAGTGAGTGACCTTAGCATTGGGTACCAAACCGGCGGCGATACGGGCTGCATCATAGGTGCCGCTGAGACCAGAAGACATATGAATGGAGAGGATATCAGGATCGTTGGCGGCTAGCGCTTTGTAAGTCTCGGCAATCAATCCAGGTGAAGGTTGTGAGGTAACTGGAAACTCGGAGTTTTCACTTAACATCGAATAAAACTGAACGCGGTCGATGTCCACGCCTTCTCTGTAGGTTTTTCCCTTAAATGTAACACTCAGGGGCACCTGGTGGATGCCCATCTCCAACATGGTTTCCGGGGTCATGTTCAAGTCGACTCCGCTATCAACAACAATTTGCATCATTCATCTCCAAATTCGATTATTACTCTCAGAAAGATACCGCTATTCGTTTTAATCTAAAATTGTCTTTTCATAATAGACTGGATCATCTGGGATAAAGCTTTTGTTTCATCGAGAAACAGACCCTCCCACGACGTTGCCGACACCGCCAGCTGTTATTCTTGAGAAATGGTCAGGACTCTTGATCAACAAGGCCGCCACAGCGCCGATGAAGCAGAATATCGCGGCGACGACCATCGCTGCGTTCAGGGCGCCGGCAAATTCGTTGGTAAACATTTGACCTACCGCTGCCTGGACCGTTTCCGGTATGCCACTTCCATTCAGAGCGCCCGTCCCTCCGGCACTCAGGCTTCCGTCATTGATTGCATTGATTATGCTTGTTTTTATTGATTCCGGTATGCCGGCTGCGTTGGTCAGGGCGGCAATCAATCCGCTTGCCAGCCTTGCCTGTAACACCGCGCCGAGCACCGCAATCCCGAGCAGGCTACCAACTTGCCGCATCGTCGTCATGATTCCGCTGGCGGCTCCCGACTGCTCCACTCTGGCGGCCGCCATCATCACGGTATTGACCGGAGCCATCACCAGTCCCATGCCCACCCCGGCAAATATCAGTGGTACTATCAGAGATTGCCAGGTCGTGTTGATGGAAAGATGGGCCATGAAAAAAATGGCGACGGATATTGTTAGCATGCCGGAGGCCAGTATCCAGCGCACTCCGTTGCGTTCGGCCATTCTGCCCGCCATTGGAGCGATAAATACTACAACGGCTGACATGGGCAGGAGCACCAGGCCGGTCTTCACGGCGCTGAACCCCAGGACGATCTGGAAGTAAAGCACCAACAGAAAAAGGATGCCGATTAGTCCGAACATCAGCAGCGCGCTCACGACATTTCCCGCCGCGAAGTTGATGTTCTTGAACAGACTTAACTGGATTAAGGGAGCTTGGCTGCGCTTTTCAATAAAGAAAAACAATATCAGGCCTATCACAAACAGCCCAAAAGAACTCAGAATGATAGGCGAACTCCAACCGAACCGCTGTCCTTCGATAAGGGCGAAAGTCAAGCCCGCCATACCCGCCGTGGCGCTGGCGACTCCAGGCCAGTCTATCTGCCGTACGGCGGTCGGGTCAGTTGACTCCTTGACGACAATCATGCCGGCGATTATGGCGATGATACCCAGAGGGATATTGACAAGGAAGATGGACCCCCAGGAAAATCTATCGACCAGGAGGCCGCCAATAATAGGCCCCATGGCGCTGGCGGCCCCGGAAACCGCACCCCAGACCCCCATAGCCGCTCCCCTGCCTCCGTTTTTAAAGGCTACGTTCAATATCGAAAGCGTAGCCGGCATCATGGCCGCTCCACCGAACGCCTGTAGAGCGCGGCTGGCAACCAGAGTTTGTATGTTTTGAGACAAACCGCAGGCTAAAGAGGCGGCGGTAAACAGCACCAGGCCGCCGATGAACAGGCGCTTGCGCCCAAAAATATCGCCGAAGCGCCCCATGGTGATCAAACTGACCGCAAATATCAGGATGTAGATGTTGACCACCCATTCCGCGTCGGTTAAAGAAGCCTTCAGATTGTTCATGATGCTGGGCAGGGCGATATTCACGATGGTGACATCAAGGTTGATCATGAACAGCGCGATGGCCAGGATGGTCAGCACCAACCATTTACTATATGAAACGGATTTAAACATTGGTGGTCCTTGCGTGTGACAACTCCTCTGTTAAGTCGATAACTTGCTGAAGCGCATTGGACAGTGCATCAGCCTTTTCTGGCCCCAGGGCTTGCGTTTTCTCTGCGATATGGTTACGGACTGCGCGGCGGTAATCGGCAAGGATTGATCTACCTTGATTTGTGATTTCAACAATCACTCGCCGTCGGTCATCGAGATCATTGTTTCTTGAAACGGCTTTGTCGTCCTTCAGTTTGTCGATAAACTGAGTTACTTGCGGTCTGGTCAATGACAGTCTTCTGGCAAGTTCTGAGGCTGCCATCGGACCATTTAAGGTGAGCAGGTTCAGAATAGCAAGGTTGTGGTGAATCATTTTCCGGCCTGGTAGGTTCACGAGGTCACGATGCAGTAGGTGCAATGCGCGATAGGCCTTATCGGCGATTTCATCGGCAATATCATGTTGATTCATTATTGAATAATTCATTTTTTAATTATATCAGTCCTGCAGAACGATTTAAATGCCAAGAGACTCCTGAAATCCCAAAATGAACCCACACCGAATAATTACGAACGGGACGTCCCAGACCTTCCTGTGACACCCGGGGCAGATCCCCCAGCCATTGAGGCTGCTTTAGAGATCCAATTTGGAAATTCTTGTTTTACTTATTCGGAAGTGTCTGCAGAAACGCCGTAAGGTTCACATGGCTGTTTGTGACACGCAGTTTTCGTCGAATATTTTCTCTGTGTCGATTGATCGTACCAGGCGCTACATTCCTGAGCTTGGCAATCTCTTTCGTCGAAAGACCTACTTTAATCAGATTAGAAATCTCTAACTCGGTGAGTGACAAACTTGAATAGGTATGGGTTAAATTTGATACAAAAGGCGAGACTATATCGTCAAGGAGAGACGAAATTAAATGCGTGCATGTCTTTTGATCCGGTGTGAGTTGTGATTCCAGCGAGAATAGAAGTGGTTTAATGACTTTATCCACATTCGTATTGATATCGCCAATAATTTCGTTCCGGTCATCTTCTTTTCGAGATAGGATGACCTTGAGAGCGATATTCGCCTCCTGAAGGGCTTTTCTTTCCGATTGAAGTTGGCTATTGACCTTCTTCAATTCTTCGTCCGCCGCGATGTGACTGGCCAAGTTACCGATTCGTTCTGCGACTGCGTCAAGGAGAACGCGCTCTTCCTCTAGAAACGGACCTTCGAAGGCCAGGGGACGTAGCTCGGTGTAATAAATTGCACATTCTCCAACCACCGATTTGCCAATTTTTATTTGGGATACTTGATGCCATTCGCTTACATTGAACCCCGATGATGTAAAGACCTGATCGTTATAAACGATTTTCGCCTTTGCTACATCAGGATACTGCCACGCATGCGGCAAAAATTCTGCAATCTCTCTTAAAAATTGGTTCAGAGATGAATGAGCGCGTTCTGCAAGCCGGGAAATGCCATAGAGGCAATTTAGTTCCTTTACACGCTCGCGAAGAGCAGCTTCTATCTGGCCAGATTGAGTAACAGCCGGTAACGAAATGGGCTCAAAGTCAGAGTAATTTTCAGTCATATACATTATTTATGTGTATTATATATGTACTGGTTTGGTATTCCTAAATGGAATAATAGCAGTTATCCTTAAACCTAATCAAAAATCATCCAATTGAGCTAAAAAAAGGAGTTAAATGGTACAAGTACTGACCAGTAATGTCATTGAGAACAATCCGTTTGAAATTGTCAAAACCCAGATAGACAAGTGCGCCGAAATTCTTAAATTGACACCAGCCGTTACGGAAGTCCTTAAACACCCTTTGCGTGAACTTCATGTTTCTCTTCCAATCCGAATGGACGATGGCTCGATCAGAGTCTTCCAGGGTTTCCGGGTACTGTATAACGATGCTAGGGGACCGGGTAAGGGAGGGATCCGCTTCCATCCTCAAGAAACGGCCGATACAGTCAGGGCATTGGCCGCATGGATGACATGGAAATGTTCTCTGATGGATATTCCCCTTGGAGGCGCGAAGGGTGGCATAATTTGCAATCCTAAAGAGATGTCCCAAGCCGAGCTCGAGAGGCTCAGCAGGGCTTATATCAGACAGGTCTATCAATTCATCGGTCCGTGCAAGGATGTCCCAGCGCCAGACGTATATACCAATCCGCAGATAATGGCCTGGATGGCCGACGAATATTCTGTGATCGCCGGCGAGCCCAAATTTGGCGTTATCACTGGCAAGCCACTGTGTTTGGGTGGCTCACGAGGAAGAGGCGATGCAACCGCTCGAGGCGGCATGTTTACCATCCGTGAGGCGGCCAAGAATTTGGGTATTGACCTGAAGAACGCCACGGTGGCTATTCAGGGTTATGGCAATGCAGGGTATTATGCGGCAAAATTATGCCAGGAGATGTTAGGCTGCCGGGTAATCGCAGCCTGCGACAGCAAAGGCGGCGTGTATAACGACAAGGGTATTGACCCACATGAGGCGATGAGATGTAAAGAAGAATCAGGGTCTGTTTGCGACTTGCCGGGAGTCGAGAAGGTAACCAATGAAGATGTCTTGACCCTTGACGTTGACATTCTTATCCCCGCGGCGATTGAAAACGTTATCACGGCGGATAATGCGGAAAACATTAAAGCGAAAATCGTCGCCGAGTTAGCCAATGGGCCGACCACTCCTGAGGCCGATGATATCCTTTTCCAGAATAATGTTCATGTTATCCCCGACTTTTTGTGCAATGCGGGCGGCGTGACGGTATCTTACTTTGAGATGGTACAGAATACCTCCATGTATTACTGGGAAGAAGAAGAGGTATACGCCAAGCTTGACAAGAGGATCTCGTCAGCTTACGCCAGTGTGCTGGAGGCAAGCCGCAAATACAACGTCAATATGCGTCAAGCAGCTTACTCAGTCGCAGTGAAACGGGTGGTCGACACAATGAAGGTCAGGGGTTGGGTTTAAATTTGTTCCCGGCAAGGAATATTACGCCGAAGTTCCGATAATCTGATGGATGAATTTTTGACGCCAAAACAGATGACTAAATATATATGCGTCAGGCATAAGTATTGTGATGACAAGTGCACTAATAAACTGCCGCATCAATGGAATGCGCACTGTCAACAACAAAATTCACTCTGTTCGGCGTATTGCGTGCCTTGTTCCGAACACATAATTTTTAGCGAACTTCCTATGCGGGACATTGTGGCAAACGACCACTTTGTGAGGTCATCACACTTTTAGCTACAGGTAGTCACAGCCGTCTAAATTTGCCCCGGAAACAATACCGAGCCTTTGGGAGAATGTCCCAGAGGCTCGTTGATTTTGGGTGTAATTTCTCAATCGCCAGGAATCCGATTACCTTTGAAAATCCTGGAAATAACTTTACAATAATCTGCGACTCGGGCAGCTAAGGATGCTGTCTTCAGGTTTCGGAGATCGGTTTTGCTCGAAGTAACGATTGGCATCATTGTCACTCTGGCGGCATCTTTTTCCCCACGTTAAGGATATGCAAGATCCGGTAGAAAACCGGAGTGAACATAATACCCACAGATCAACAAAACAAGCCTGCATTTCACATTGGCTAGGTTGAATGCGTATCTTTGCGATCGAGCCTGACGCTAACACTTGCTTAATCCCGAAAAAACTGCCGCGGAGAGCCCGGCGCAATTTATGTTATAATGTCGCCTATTTACCTCCGATATTTACGATCTATTTTAGGAAAGGCGATCGCTTTTGAAATCGATTTTAGAAAAAACCAAGTTTCTGACTCTGATCGGCGTCGTGTCGACCCTAATAGCCTCCGCAAGCGCGTTTGTATGGGGACTCTACAAATCGGGGGAAATCGTCGTCGGTTTCTTGACGGATTCAGACGCCGATACCGTTGCCTCCGTTGCCCTGATCGAGATAATGGACATTTTCCTGATCGCAATAGTCCTGCTGATATTCGCCCTGGGCATTTACGAGTTGTTTGTCGGTAAGCTCAACGTACCGGAGTGGCTCATCGTTCGCAACCTGCACGACCTCAAGATAAAATTGAGCAGCGTCGTTATCATGGTCATGGGCATCGTGTTTTTGAAACACCTTGTAGAGTGGCAGGACCCGCAAGGCACTCTCTTCTTCGGCCTCGGTGTGGCGGTGGTGGCTTCAGTTCTGGTCGCCTTCGGCTACTTCGGGAGTAAAACCGACTGATATCGACCAATGGTTCTGAAAAACAGAGGGGATTTGCCGACAGAATCCCCTTTTTACTTTGAAGCAATTACCGTCTCACGATTGATTGGCTTTCGGCTCGAGTTTATGTAAAATAATTCCCAAGATTCAGTGGAAAGGCAACCTTGAAAGCTCTCAATTTAGTATTAACCTATACACGAAAATACAGGCTCGTTTTGTCCGTAACCATCATCGCCATGCTCCTTTTGGTCGCGGTTCAACTCGCAATACCATGGGCGATCAAGAGCCTGCTGGCTCTCTTTTCAGGTTCAGAGATCACTGCCGATGCCTTAAGCACCGTCGGCCGTATCGCCTTGCTCGTTCTGGCCATTTATTTAGCCCGCGCGGGTCTGGAGTTCTTGCGTTCCTATTACGCCCACGTGGCGGGATGGGGCGTCGTCGCCGACCTGCGTAAACATATCTATGAGCGGATGCAGCGATTCTCACTGCGGTTTTACCAGGACAAGCAAACCGGTCAGCTGATGTCGCATGTCGTCAATGACACCGATCAATTCGAAGACCTCATCGCTCACGCCATTCCCGACATTTTCGTAAGTTTTGTGACCCTGGTCGGTGTTTGCGCGGTTCTGGCCTATATTAACTGGCAACTAGCTTTGCTGGCCCTGATCCCGATTCCCTTCATTGTCATCCTGATGCGTCTTTATGCCCGTTATGTGCGTCCCGCGTTCCGCGAACGCCAAAAAGAGCTGGGAAACCTTAATGCCGTCCTAGCCGACAACCTTTCCGGCATACGGGAAATCAAGGCTTTCACCCGCGAAGATGAGGAAAACGAGAAGGTCGGACATCAGGTCGAGAAATACCGCCAACTATCCCTGAGGGCTATCGGCCTCATGTCCGCTTTTCAGCCGGTGATCGCCTTCTTCTCCTCACTGGGACTGGTGATCGTCATTTACTTTGGCGGCCACCTGGCTTTCCGCCAGACCCTGTCACTGCCAGACCTGGTTGCCTTCGTGTTGTATCTCGATCTGCTTTACCAACCGGTGAAAACTCTTTCGGGCTCCTGGGAACAGATTCAACGGGCACTGGCTGGCGCCGATCGAGTAGCAGACCTGCTCGAAGAAACACCCGAACCTCAGCAAAAACAGGGTTCATTTCTTATAGCCGGGCGAGCACCCGGGGCTATCAGGTTGAAAGGCGTATGTTTCGAATACAAGCAGGGACAACCTGTTCTGGAGGATATTGACCTGGAGATCCCTGCCCGCAAAGTCATCGCCCTGGTAGGGCCGAGCGGCGTGGGTAAATCGACTCTCGTAAGTCTTATCCCCCGTTTTTATGATCCGACACAAGGGACTGTTTCACTGGACGGCAGAGATGTACGCGAAATTGACCTGCAAGGCCTGCGTCAACAGATCAGCATCGTCCTGCAGGATGTCTTCCTCTTTTACGGCAGCATTCGTGAAAACATCCTTTTTGGGCGGCCAAACGCTACCGAGGCTGAACTTATTACCGCGGCCAAGGTAGCCAATGCGCACGATTTCATTACGTCCATGCCCGACGGCTACCAGACCCTGATCGGCGAAAGGGGATTGAAACTGTCCGGGGGTCAAAAACAGCGGATATCAATCGCCAGGGCGGTTCTGCGGGACGCGCCGGTGCTGATTCTGGATGAAGCGACCTCCGCCGTCGATACCGAAACCGAACTCCTGATCCAGCAGGCTTTGGAACGGCTGATCGCCGGTAGGACAACGATTATCATCGCCCACCGCCTTTCCACGATCAGAAACGCGGATAAAATCGTGGTTCTGGACGGGCGCCGGATAGCCGAAACCGGCAATCATGATGAATTGATCAAGAAGAAAGGGCTGTATCACAAGCTGTATTCAATCCAAAATAAATTGAGCGAAAGCCCGCTTCTTTATAACAACGAACCCGAGGATCACATCTCCGCTTCAGTTATCTAGTACGAGAGGAGGCATGATGAACGATACTCTTAGAGTAATTCATAACCGGCGCTCAGTCCGAGCCTACAGCGATAGACCGATCACCCGGGAAGAAAAGAATGAGATCTTGGAGGCTACTTTCCGTGCCCCGACAGCGGGCAATCTTATGCTTTACTCTATCATTGAGGTCGAGGCTCAGGAGATCAAAGACCGTCTTGCGGTAACCTGCGACAATCAGCCTTTTATCGCCCGGGCGCCTTACATACTACTTTTCCTGGCCGACTACCAGAGATGGATGGATTATTTCAAACAATCAGGCGTTTCAGGGCTAGCTGAGTCCCTTGGTGTCGTCGAGCGGAAACCCCAAACGGGCGACCTATTACTGGCCTGTTGCGATGCCCTGATCGCTGCACAAACAGCCGTGATCGCTGCGGAATCGATGGGTATTGGATCCTGCTATATCGGTGATATCCTGGAGCAATATGAAATCCATCGGGAACTTTTCGATCTGCCGCCGCACACTTTACCCATCACAATGTTGTGTTTTGGTTACCCTGCCGTTCCCGGTAAAAAGTTGACCACCCGATTCGACAAGGAAATGATTGTTCACACTGATAAATACCGGAGGTTAAGCTCCGATGAACTTGGAAAAGGATTTGCTCGCCTGGAGTCTGATTTCCGGGTGGGGCACCATTCGAGCCAATACGCCAACGCCGGGCAAGCTGTATATTTCCGAAAATTCGCCTCCAGATTCGCCGCTGAAATGAATCGGTCGGTCAAAGAAATGCTGAAAAACTGGGAGTAGGAAACCTACTCCCAGTTTGCTTTGCTGTTGCGCATCCAACCGACCGAAAAATCGAATGGAACTGCCGATATCTACATCGGCATCGGCGACATCAAATGCCACATGCCCATCATACCGATATCCTCATGTTCCAGGATGTGGCAGTGGAACATGGCCATGCCGTCGTAATCCAGAACAGGGATCAGAAGCCTTATACTGCCTCCCTTGGGTACAATGACGACATCTTTCCATGCCGGGGTCGTGGTGTAAAGATTGGTGTAAGCACTGTCGCCGCCAGTGATCGACAGCACCTGTGCGGCGTTGACGTGCTGATGGAAAGGATGGTCCATGTTGGAGTTATTCACCACTTCCCACACTTCGTATGAAGGCATGTCCATCGTTCCAACCTGCGACATTATAGTGTAAGGCGCCACATCGAAGTCCATGCCGTTAATATAACCGCGGCTCATACTCATACTGAGAACGATGGTGCGCTTGGGGAAGTTCGCCACATTCAGATTGAGCCTCTTCGCCGATGGATCGACAACTGCAGGAATCGACTGGTTTACCTTCGATCCCTGTACCGCCATGGTGAGCATTGTTATCTGAGCGCTTTGCATCATGCCCATCCTGGAATAAGGTAGCGACAGAAACTTGTAGTTTCCTTTGGTGGTACTCGCCTTCACCAGGAGATCCACCCTCTCTCCCGGCGACAGGATCAGGCTTGAAACCGCATAAGGTTTGTCCAGCATGCCACCATCAGTTCCCACTACGTTCAATTGATGACCTTGTAAGCTCAGTTTGTAAAAACGAGCGTTGGATGCGTTCAGGACACGCCACCTCTGCACCTGCCCCGGTTTTGTCGCGAGAAGAGGATTCACCAATCCGTTAACGGTAACCGTGTTGCCCTCTTTGCCGTGCATGTAGTCCATGCTGGAAGAATGGGCCTCAGGTGCCCCGTTCACGATGTTGATGTCTTTCAGGATCATTACGTGACTCTCGAAACCCTGGAGAACCGGGATTTCATCATTTACCAAAATGGGCGATACAAGCCCGCCCCAATGCTGCTCCGCAACCAACCCATGCTTATGAGCGTGCAGGAAATACAGGGAACCACCAGGCTGCAAGCCAAGGTCGTATTCATAATCGTAGCCGTTACCTGGAAGAATATCCAGGTGGGCGGCATCAGCCGGTTCCTTGGGTGACACATGTAAGCCATGGGTATGGATATTGGTGTGGTTTTTTTCGAAACCGAGATAGTTTGTGGCTGTGGTTTTCGGCAGGGAATTGGTGAAATGGATCTTCATCCTGTCGCCATGATTGACTTTGATCATCGGCCCCGGGTAGAGCCCGTTGTAGGTGTAAAGGTTTGCAGTCGTGCCATTGACGTTTACTGACGCCATGCCGGCACCGAGATATCCCTCGAAGATGCCGGGAGTTGTCGAGGTGTTGGCCAACAGAGCCGGATCCTTGAAAGCCGCGCCGATCGGAGGATCGATAGTGCCGCCTCCCATTCCACCGCCGCCACCACCTCCGCCCATTCCACCGCCACCACCACCCATACCGCCACCGCCCCCTCCCATGCCTCCACCGCCTCCGCCCATACCGCCCTGAGCCTCCAGCGGCAGCGGTACTCTGGTCAAAATTGCCCCGACCGCAGCTCCGGCTGAAATAAGACCAACTCTGGTCATGAAATCCCTGCGTGAAACACCAATTTCTTTGTCAGACATAATTGACACCTCCAAGCCTAATCAAATAACTACCAAAACAATCTTATCCGCAGCAAGCGGCGAATTTAATTCGTAAAAATACCTATTTTCCGCGTATTAAATACTGAAAATCAGCGGATTCATTCCGCACCGAAAAATCTGCCTTTATCCTCGGGGCAGGGATAATCGTTACAATTCAAAATGATCGGGGAAGATTTCAGGATGAGTTTTTGTCAGAGGGTTAGTTTGGACTCAAAAAACCCGACTATCCTGTTGATATACGCGGTCGGGTCATAATCATAAGCCCGGCTGTGGTAGGCGCCCTGTACTTCCCAGAACATGACATCGGTTACTGTAGCCCTTGAGTAAATATCTAACGTGTCCTGATAACTTACCAGGTCATCGAATTGCTCATGGATCAGAAGAATTGGCGACTCGATTTTTCCGATGAAATCGATGGGGTCTTGTGTTTCGTACCGGTAGGAATATTTGACGATCTGCTTCATTGTGGAATGGAAGGCACTCAATAATCGGATGGGTATGTGCCGTTCTCTGGCCTGGTTGATCACCATAGACTTTATGGTATTAAAACAGCCGTCGAGAACGACCGCGCCAACCTGTTCGCCTGCGGAAAAGATGCACACTCCGGCCGCTCCTGAACAGAAACCCATCAAACCGATCGAATTGGTATTAAACCCTCTCTGTTTTAGGTAGTCCACCGCCCCGCCGATGTCCGAGGGTTCATACTTGAGGTTTACTCCTTTGCCCCCACTCTCCCCTCTTCCACTCAAGTCAAACAGCAGAAGGTTGAAGCCCAACCTGACCAGGTCCCGTCCGATCCCTGCGGTGTTGGCCAAGTCATCCACGCGATTTTGGAAACCTCCATGGACGATGACGATTACCGTCCCGTTGTCGCCGGGAAAGAACCATCCCTTCAAAGTCACACCGTCCCGGGCGATAAATGAGACCGACTGGTACTCCGGATTGATCAAAATCGGGTCTGCTGTTAACGGCAGGCGTGGAACCGTCATTATAGCGACAGAACCGATAACTGACAGGAGTAAAAACCCCGCCAACAGGGCGCCCATCACCTTGAGGAGTTTCCGGAACCACTTCCCTGTTGAAGTGACAATCATTAATGACTACTATATCACCGCGCCGTTCCGCGCGTTATCCGAAGGTGCTAAAAATAGCCCGTTAATTTATGATGATGGGAATCGAACTAAAAAGTGAGTACTGTTATGAATTCTTTGAAAAAGAAACTCCTTCTTGATTCGTTCGTAGCCGCTCCGGATCAATTGGAATCTGCCTTAAAATCAATAGATCTAAAGATTGTGGATTGGAAGCCGGGTCAGGGAGAATGGAGCGTCCGGCAAGTGGTCTTTCATGTGGTTGATGGCGAGGCCAACTATTACCTGCGGATTAGAAAGGCGATCGCCGAGCCGGGCGGGACCGTCATCGCCTATGATCAAAACAAGTGGACGGATCATTTTGATTATCCGGGACGCAGCATCGAGGAAGGTCTGCGCCTGTTTCGTCTGCTCAGAACGTCAACGTACCAGTTGATGGCTCAATTGCCCGACAGCGCATGGGCAAACACCGTCCAACATTCCGAACGTGGCACATTGACCCTTGAAAACCTTCTAAATGGAACCGAAAGTCATGTGCTCGAACACTTGAGACAGATCCAGGACAATGTTACCCGATTCGCGAATAGGTAATACGGCTCCCAGAGAATTATCTGTTGTCCTGGCAGCGGCTTTTAAGCTGGCCGCATCCAGCATCGATATCCGAGCCACGGGAGACCCGGAGCATCGCCCTGATGCCGCCAGCGATCAACCGTTTCTGAAAAGCGTGCGCTTTTTCAACGGGTGACGGACCGAAACCGTTTTTTCCTGGCGTTATGTTGCAGGGAATCAGGTTGATCGGGAAATCGCCTTGCCCCAGCAATTCTATGAGTTTGTCCGCGTCCTCCGGGGAATCGTTTATCCCGTTAAACAGAGCGTACTCGATATAGACATGTCTTCGGGTTTGTGCCGAGTATTCGCGGCAAGCTGCGATCAACTCCTGCAAAGGATATTTCCTCGTCAAAGGCACCAGTTGCTGACGGAGTTCATCTGTAGCGGCGTGCAAGGAGAGCGCAAGCTGACACGGGACATTTTCGCGCGCTAGCCTTTGAATTTCCGGCACCATGCCCGCGGTCGAAAGAGTGATCTGACGCAGCCCCATGTTCAAGCCCTTTGGCGAACCGATGATATCGATTGCGGACCTGACGTTTTCATAATTGGCGAGGGGTTCACCCATTCCCATAAACACAACGTTAGTCGCTTTGTAATGGGGTTCCGTTGTTTCAGCCCTAACGGATTCGTTTTCGAGGCGGCGAATAAAGTATAAGAGCTGTGCTACTATTTCACCGGGGCTTAAATTCCTCTCGAATCCCTGTTGCCCGGTAGCGCAAAACCGGCAGCCGATCGGGCACCCGACCTGGCTGGAGACGCACACCGTGCGGCGTTCCCTCCCATTGCCCTGGTTGTTAAAAAGCATAAGTGCCGCTTCGATCGTTTTGCCGTCTTCCAGTCTGAAAAGGACTTTGGTCGTCAAGCCGTCTGCGGATACGGCTTCTTCAAGAAGTTCAAGAACGGTGAACCTGGCAGATTCACTCAATCGGCCTTGTAAGGATGCGCCCAAGCCGGTCATGTCATCAAAATCCGTTTGAAAGCGCCGGTATAAACACCTCCAGAGTTCGGTCGCTTGGTTTGCCGTTGCCCCCAACGTCCCGACGAATTCCGTCAATTCGCGAAACGTCAGGTCCTGAAGATTCACTTTTTCCGGATTCTCAGACATGGAGCACATTGTAAACGAAGACCACCTCAATGAAAACCGATTGCCCTAATTCACAATCCATAGTACACTTTCTTTTTATGAAAAGTGACATTTCCATCAGGCTGGCAACCGCAGAAGATTTGAAAGCCATCAATGATATTTACAATTATTATGTCACGGCATCTACCTGCACTTACCAGGAAGAGCATGAAACCCTAGAGGGCCGAAAAAAGTGGTTTGAACACCATCAGCCTGGGATCCACCCTGTGGTGGTCGCCGAACAGGCTGGAGTAGTTTTAGGGTGGGGCTCTCTGTCCCCTTATCACTCCAGGTGCGCTTACCGTTATACCGTGGAAAATTCAATTTATATTCATCCCGAGTATCTCCGGCAGGGGATCGGTTCGGCTATTCTAAAAGACCTTGTGAAGCGCGCCCGCGGGATCGGATACCACGCCATTATTGCAGCAATAGACGGCAGCCAGAGCGCCAGCATTGAGATGCACCACAAATTTGGCTTCAAGGAAGTTGGGCAATTCCGGGAAGTGGGTTTCAAGTTCGGGACCTGGCTGAACGTCATTTACCTTGAACTCATGCTTGACGAGTCACATTGAGCATCATCAACCGATCCGATCTGAAACCCGGGGTCCGGGTATCAATAGTGCAAAAAGCCGATCAGAAGACCGGCAGGCTCACCGATGGAGTAGTCCAGGACATCCTGACCTCTTCCGCCACCCACCCCCACGGCATCAAAGTCCGCCTGGTGAGCGGCGAGGTCGGTCGGGTGAAGTCAATCAGAAAGCCGACTTAATCGCACAGGCCGGCGACCGTAGCTTCATCGAGCCGACGTACCAACGCCGTCACCAGTTTGCTCGTCAGGTCAAAATCTTTGCGCCGAATGATCGAATTGTGGCTGTGGGCGTGCCTGGTCGGTATGGCGATGACCACCGTCGGTACTCCGCTCTTATGTAGATGAATTGCTCCGCCGTCATAGCCACCGAATTCCAGTGTGTCCAGCTGCAGGGGGATATCCAGGGTTTTGGCGGTATCCATAACCAGGTCCCGTAGCTTGAGGTTCGGGATCATCCTGGTGTCGTAAACCAGCAGATTCGGACCGCCGCCGAGACGTGTAACGGATTCATCCGGCTTGATACCCGGAACGTCGCCGATCGGACCGATATCGAGGATTACTGCCACATCGGGATTGACCATTTCCGCGCTGGTGGTGGCGCCGCGCAACCCCACTTCCTCCTGGACCGTCCCGACGCCGTGAACTGCGTTGGGATGCTTTCCGTCGGCTAACGATTCCATCACTGAGATAAGCAGGGCACAACCGACCCGGTCGTCGAATGCCTTGGCCATATAGGTCGGCTCTTTGACCGAGAGTACCGTGAAATCGGTTATCGGAATGATGGGATCGCCTACCCGGACTCCGGCGGCTTCAACTTCTTCATTGGAAGTCGCCCCGATGTCGATGAACATTTCCTTTTTATCGGGCGTCGCGTTTCTGTCCTTATCACGCAGCAAATGGGGCGGCGGGGTTCCAATGACCCCGATAACCGGACCGGACGAGGTTTGTATCTTCACACGCTGGGCGGGCAGGTGCTGGTTCGGCCAGCCGCCGAGAGGCACAAATTTAATGAATCCCTCTTTGGTGACCATTTTCACCATGAAGCCGATCTCATCCATATGAGCCGCGATTAGTATGCGCGGACTCACGGACGATCCTTTCTGAAATCCGATGACGCTGCCAAGCCTGTCGCGCGACACCCTTCCAAGGGGCACAAACCGGCGCTCCATGATCAGCCTGACATCTTTTTCGTAACCAGAAACACCGCTGGCCTCGGTAAGTTCCTTGAGAAGTCGCTCGATATCATCCATAGTTCGTCTCCTTGTTCGATAAAAGCGAGCGCCGTCCCGTTGGACGGCGCCGTAGCATTAACGAAGTCAGCCTCACTGCTCTTCGACTTTTTCGTCCCTTTTGTATGTGCCCAGCACCTTTATCATGCTGGTAACTTTTTCGAGTTCCTTCAACGCCCGCTGTGTCGCCGGGGCATTGAGGCCTTTCTCGAAATCGAGATAGAAATAGTATTCCCAGACCCTTCCCGTAACCATGGGACGGCTTTCAATCTTTGAAAGGTTTATACCCTCGTCATTGAAGCATTTGAGGACCAGGTACAACGCGCCAGGAATATTCTTGGCGCGAACCACCAGTGATGTTTTATCGGCATCAAGGTCGTAGGGAGTATTGGGACGGGCGATGATCAGGAAGCGGGTGTAGTTGCGTTTCTCGGTCTCGATGTCCTTGGCAAGGATCTTCATACCGTAGATTTCCGCCGCTAGCGCCGATCCGATAGCCGCCGCCGTGTGCAGGTCCTGCCCTTTGATCAACCGGACGGCCGCGGCGGTATCCTCGGATTCGATGCGCCGCATCTTGGGGTGCTTTTCCAGGAAATCCTCT
This sequence comes from Dehalogenimonas etheniformans, assembly GCF_014672715.2. Lineage (NCBI taxonomy): Bacteria > Bacillati > Chloroflexota > Dehalococcoidia > Dehalococcoidales > Dehalococcoidaceae > Dehalogenimonas > Dehalogenimonas etheniformans. Next base: position 1,486,260 of record NZ_CP058566.2, read on the forward strand.
GATTGGTTCATTGCCATCGGATGCGTGTAGATTTCGGTAATATTCTCGATCTTGGTCCCCGGCAGGGCGATCAGGTTCAGGACAATGCGCAGATATTCTTCGCCGACAATTCGCGCGTCGTATTTCAGCAGGAAGTCATAGTTTTCCAGGAATGAGCCGTAAATTGAATTTTCGATCGCCACGACGCCATAGTCGGTGATTCCCTTGTGGACGTCCTCAAATACCTGTTTGAATGTTTCGCTCTCGATGATCTCGGAGTCGCCGGGAAATTTTTTTCGGGCGACGATGTCGTGGAAAGAACCGCGGGCGCCCTGGATGGAAATCTTGATCATTGACGCCTCCTTGAAGTTTGAAATGCTGGCGATTTCCTTATTATGATACCGGCAAAACCAGCCGGTGGCAATAGATTCAATGCGGGATTTCTGGGCAACGCTCGATCAAACCCTCGCTTCGTAATGCTGCAGTCTCTGGTCAAAATGAGAGAGCAGCTATCTGGCCTTAGGCGGCACCACCGCCGCTTCGTAATCGATTCCGGCAAACTGCTTCACTGCATCGAAATCATCGAAGGTCATGAGGGGTGATGAACTCGGTTTCATTGCCGGACTCGCGCCGGAGAAGTTGGATTCCCTTGTATCCGGCGATTTTCCGGCCGGTGATTCCGGTGAACACCTCTTCTTTTTAAAAGGCTCTCGAAGCTGTCGGCGTTTTTAGAAGGCGTCCAGACATACCATCCGGACAATCATTCGATACCTCGATCAATCTTCTAAGTTGCCTTGGGTGTTTGCAGGTAACGTATCACCTTGCTTGCCAGCACCATCACCGCGTAGGAACATTCCGAGACGCTGTGCACCATCTTTTGGCCGATCTCATTTACCGCCATCGGCCAGACGCGGCAAACCTGCGGCCGGATGTTGTAGATGGCGCACCTCCCGTTCTTGGGATTCCACCACCGGCAGGGACGCACCTTTTTCATCGACCATTCTTTACCGTCAAACACGAAAAGATCTTCGGTTTTTTGCTTAAGCGCCCGGCTGATGCGCTCGGTGTCTTCTTTCGTCACAACGATCTTATTCGTCCGTGAGCAGCACCAGCCACAGCGGGCGCAATATTCGCCTAATTTCTTCATAGTACCGCGCGATTCCTCGCCGATGACGTCAACCAGCATGACCAGTTCGGTGATCTCTTCGTCAGTCATTGTCTCGAACGTGGCGTTGTTGGCGCGGAGCACTGCCACCACCCGGGCAACATAACGGTCATACTTGACCCCGAGCTTCTGGCGCTTGGTCTCCACCATCGCCTTAACTTCGGCTATCTCTTTCTCTTGCTTTTCGGTCAGCTCGGGCATGTTTTCCCCTGGAATTTTACGTTTGAATTGCCGGTACCGACGGTCACTTTAGTAGCTTTCGCGGCTCGTGTCAAAGAAGCTGTTTGAAAGACCGTTTAATAAGTGCTTTAATGGGAAATATGAACTGGCTAGATGTTGTGATTATAGTCATCCTGGCCATCCAGGTGATCACCGGTTTCGCCCAGGGATTTATAAAAGCGCTGGCGGGGTTGGTTGGACTTATCGTCGGCATCATCCTGGCCGGGCGTTTCTACGAGAATCTCGCCGGCAGTCTCCTCAGTTTCATCTCCAATACCGATGTTGCCAACGTCGCCGCCTTCGTCCTGATCCTGCTGGTGGTTTGGGGTATTTTCTCGCTGGTTGCTTCGTTGCTGACCAAGCTGGTATCGGTGGCCTTTCTCGGTCTGCTGAACCGCCTCCTGGGCGCGGTTTTCGGTCTGGTCATGGGCGCCTTATTCGTCGCCGCCGCGCTGGCTGTCTGGGCCCGGTATTTCGGCACCGATTCTCTTTCGAATTCGGTGATGGCTACCTTCCTGCTCGATAAATTCCCGTTCGTGCTGAGCCTGTTGCCATCCCAATTCGACTCTATCAAAGATTTCTTTAAATAGATTCAGCCCAAAACGGGTGATCATCGATCAATCCAACAGGCTATTGACAGCCTTCGAATGGACGCTTAAACTTGACGCAAGTTATGAATTGTCCCAAAGACAGCAGCCCTATGATTGTGGTCGAACACGACCAGATCGCCCTTGATTATTGCCCAACTTGCCACGGAGTCTGGTTCGACCGCGGCGAATTGGAACTGGTAACCGAGCGGGCTTGCGGTCCTAAAGCCGAGATTTGCGTTGCCGACATCTTGACCCGACCCGACGCCTCCACCCCTGAGGCAAGCCGTCGTTGTCCCATCTGTAATCGCAAAATGTTGAAGAAAAATGTGGGTACCTCTCCCGCCGTTATTATCGACGCCTGCGATCGTGGAGACGGCTTGTGGTTTGACGGCGGCGAGCTGCACCAGGTCCTTTCCAAGGCTGAGCCGGCTGAGGGCAGCGCCGTGGATACCGGAATGCTCTCATTTCTCAAGGATACATTGAAAGCGGATATCTCAAATAAAGGAGGAGCTGAATGATACCACTGATCATCATCCTGGCCGTCATCGTCATCCTGTTCCTGATTTTCATCGGCATCTACAACGGCCTGGTCGGGTTGAGGAACCAGGTCAAGAACGCCTGGGCTCAGATCGACGTCCAGTTGAAACGGCGGTACGACCTGATCCCCAACCTGGTCGAGACGGTCAAAGGCTACGCCAAGCACGAGCGCGAAGTCTTTGAAAACGTTACCAAAGCCCGGAACATGGCCCAGCAGGTTGCCTCAGCCGGACCGGCTACCCGCGCTCAGGCTGAAGGCGAACTCACCGCCGTCCTCGGCCGCTTGATCGCGGTCGCCGAAGCTTACCCGGAACTGAAGGCTAACCAGAACTTCCTGGCTCTGCAGGAAGAGTTGTCCTCGACCGAAAACAAGATTTCCTTCTCCCGCCAGTTCTACAACGATTCGGTCCTGAACTATAACAACAAGATCCAGATGTTTCCATCCAACATCATCGCCGGGATGTTCGGTTTCACTGTCAGCGAATTCTTCGAAGTCAAGGTCGAGGCTGAGCGGACCGCCCCAAAGGTTTCTTTCACTTAATGAGTCGATGGTTGAATCGTCGGGGCGCGATTTCTCGCGCCCCGACTCAAGTGTAAAGATGGTTTTATCGTAACACTATGTGGGAACAGATAAGCGCAAACCGCACCCGCTCGATCATCCTGGTGATTTTCATGGGAGCGGTGCTCATCGGAGTAGGCTTTGCCCTTGGCGACTATTTCTTCGGGACTCCTTACGGCGGAGTAGCCATTGCCGCGGTAGTCTGGATTATCATGACGCTGGTGGCATATTTCCAGGGCGATAGCATCCTTTTAGCCACAGCAGGCGCCAGGAAGATCGAGAAGAAGGATCACCCGAGGCTCTTTAACGTCGTCGAGGAAATGACCATCGCCTGCGGCCTGGCCAAAATGCCGGATGTCTACATCATCGACGACCCGGCGTTGAATGCCTTCGCCACCGGCCGAGACCAGAACCACGCGGCCGTGGCTATCACCTCGGGACTGCTACAGAAACTTAACCGGGATGAACTCCAGGGCGTCATCGCCCACGAAATGTCCCACGTCAAAAACCGGGACGTGCTGCTGATGTCAATCGCAGCGGTTCTCCTGGGCACCGTCGTCATCCTGTCATACTATTTCAGCCGGATGATCTTTTTCACCGGCGGCCGGGGTTCACGGCGATCCAGCGACTCGGGCGGCAGCGGCGGCGCCATTATTGCGATCGTCGGTATCCTCTTCATCATCCTGGCGCCCATCTTCACTCAACTTTTGTATTTTGCCCTGTCCCGCCGGAGAGAATACCTGGCGGACGCCTCCGCAGCGCTTTATACCCGGTATCCGGAAGGGCTGGCTTCAGCACTGGAAAAACTGGCGGCTTCTACCAATCCTGTCGCCAAGGCCAACCAGGCTACCGCGCCGATGTACATCGTAAATCCGTTCCGCGACAAAGGCCGAGCGGCCACCGATTGGACCAGCACCCATCCGCCTATCTCCGAGCGGATCCGCATTCTCCGCCAGATGGGCCACAGCGCCTCGCTCAAGGCGTACGAAGACGCTTACGAGAAAACAGCCCATTCCCACGTTCTGCCTCATTCCGCTCTGGCCGGCGCCGCAGCCGCGGTAGAAACCCGGGCGCCTTCTGCGGAAGGCGTCGTCGAAGAACCGGATCTGACCGCCCGCACCCGGGAAACACAGAACATGCTCTTCGGTATGGCCAATTACCGCAGGATCGATTGTTCCAACTGCGGCACCACCCTCCGCCTGCCGCCGAACTTCACCGCGCCAGCCGTAAGATGCCCGCATTGCGGAACTATCAACGCGGTTAACTGAGATTCTCGCCGCCAGTACTACCCCCCATCTATAGCAACATTTGTATCCAAGCAACTTTTCACGTATAATTATATCAATTGGTAGGTTTTTCGGTTATCGCGTACCTTAACGCTCGGCCTCAGGTCAAACGGAATCTCTTCGGTTCGCTTCCTAACGACTCTTCAATTCTCTCAGCTCAGTGCACTTCAATTTTGACCATTTCCAACCAGACAGGCTAATCCACAAAAAAATAAAACCATAGGAATATTATGACTTTCGAATCATTCAACTTTCATCCCGCTATCTTGAGCGGTATCAAAACGGTCGGTTACACCGAACCCACCCCCATCCAGGCTCAGGCTATACCACCCGCCCTGGAAGGCCGCGATCTTATCGGCCTGGCCCAAACGGGCACGGGTAAGACCGCAGCTTTTGTTCTGCCGATGCTCCAAAAGCTGCTTCGAGGCCCTCGCGGCAAGCTTCGCGGATTGATCATCTCGCCAACTCGCGAACTCGCTGAGCAGATTTATGATGCTATAAAAGGGCTGTCGCACCACACTGGAATACGCAGCATGGCCATCTACGGCGGTGTCGGCATGGAAGCCCAAAAGAGCAAACTGCGCGTTGGCATTGACATTGTGGTGGCTTGCCCCGGACGCTTGTTGGATCACGTCTGGCAGGGATCCATTGACTTCACCGACGTCGAAACGCTGGTCATCGATGAGGCTGATCGGATGTTCGATATGGGCTTCCTGCCTGATATCCGCAAGATCATGAAATGCCTGATGCATGAACGACAGACACTCTTATTCTCCGCCACTATGCCAGATGATGTACGCAAATTGGTGCGAGAATTTTTGAAGGATCCGGTGACAGTGCAGATAGGCACAGTGGCTCCGGCCAATACCGTGGCTCATGCCCTTTACCCCGTGCGCCAGGATCTTAAAACTCCTCTACTTAAAACGTTGCTCAAAGAAAAAGGCATGGACTCCGTACTAATCTTCACCCGTACCAAGCATCGCACCGAACGCGTTGCCCTGGCTCTAGGCCAGGAAGGCTATGCCGTGGCTTCCATTCAGGGCAATCTTTCTCAATATCGGAGACAAGCAGCTCTGGACGGTTTCAAGGACGGTACTTTTAAAGTGCTGGTCGCCACCGACATCGCATCCCGCGGCATCGATGTCTCTGATGTCTCGCACGTCATCAACTACGATATGCCGGACACCGCCGACGCCTATATCCACCGCATCGGCCGTACCGGCCGAATCGGCAAAACCGGAGATGCCTTCACCTTCGTTTCTGCTGAAGATGAGCCTATGGTACGAGCCCTGGAAAGACTGCTCAAATCTCCGATTGAACGGCGCAGCCTCGAGCACTTCAAGTACGACGCCCCTGAGCCCGTTAAACATGAGTTTGCCCGCGGCCCCAGGCCTTCCCGTCCGACCCCCGCCGCACCAGGTGCTGGCGAACGCCGTCGGGTACCTTCATGGCGCAGACCGCCTGCAGCCTATCGCCAACCTGCCTAGCCTGAATCCTTTCGTAATCCAAGCCCGCCCTCAACCGGCGGGCTTATCATTTATTCTGATCGAAAACTCTTCATAATTATTTTAGCCGGCTTAAAAATAGTCGTAGCCATATGGGATTGACTACGGTATACTTTAAACCTGATAGACTTTTTAATCAGGAGATCAGCCGTGGTCATCAAAATTGTCACTGACTCCACCGCCGACATCCCACTGGAACTTGCAACCCAACTTGGAATAACCTCGGTTCCGCTTTACGTCCAATTCGGCGGTCATTCATATAAGGATCGTATCGATATCACTGAGGATGAGTTTTATGCGCGCCTTCAGAGTGACTCGGTACACCCAACCACCGCCCAGCCCTCTCCTCAGGATTTTGCCAGAGTCTATGACAGCCTCGCCAAAGATACCGACGGCATCCTTTCAATCCATATCTCTGAGAAAATGAGTGGTACCATCAGCTCTGCCCACCAGGGCGCCAAGATGATGAAAAATCCCGTGCCCGTTGAAATTGTAGATTCCAAATACACTTCCATGGCCCAGGGGCTGGTGGTGGTGGCCACCGCGCGCCTGGCCAAAACCGGCAATGACCTTCAGACATTGGCAGCGGCAGCCCGAGGTTTCGTCGGCGATATTCACTTGCTGGTACTTTTCGACACCCTGAAATATGTTGCCCGCGGTGGCCGCATCGGCCGGGCTAAGGCATTACTGGGCTCCATCCTCAATGTCAAACCGCTTCTCGGCATCAAGGACGGTGAATTCATTCCCGTTGGTCAGGTCAGGAGCCGGGCTAAGGGAATCGAACGACTGTTTGAACTGGTCAAAGAAGCCGGGCATAACATCGCCGAGGCGACAGTTATCCACTCCACCACCCCTGACGAAGCCAAATCGTTAGCTGATCGCATTTCCGAATTCGTATCGCCGGACAAAATCTATATCGGGCGATTTGGCCCGGTTCTCGGGGTTCACGGCGGTCCAGGTGTCCTGGCAGTCGCCGTCAGGCTCAAAGCCCAAACCTGATCCTTCTTTTGACAGGTTATTAGATAAGGTGCTAATATACTTAGCACCTTAATTTTATTAATGAATGATCGTAAACAACAGGTCGAGCAGCTTATAAAAAAGCTGCATTCGCTCAAACGCCTGATGAATCCCGACGCTCAGTGCACCGGTGAGGAATTTTTGGCTCCCTCTCAATGGCTGGCGCTGTTTCTCATCAGCCGGCATGAAGGCATCGGCATAAAAGAGTTGGCGTCCAAGTTGGGTATTTCATCCAGCGCCGCCACCCAGCTGGTTGACGGATTGGTTGACAAGGGCATGCTTCTGCGCCAACCTGCGCTCGAAGACCGACGAGCCCTTCGTCTCAGCCTGCCGAAAGAAAGCCGTAAAAAAATTGAAGCCCTGAAAGTCCAGCGTCTGGAACGCTTTTGCGCTGTCTTCAGTTCCCTCGATGACGAGGAGTTCCGGACCCTGATCGGGCTTTTGGATAAAGTAGTCACCCATTCCCCGACCAATTGAAAGAGGTATTATGACCCACAAGCAAAGTACGCCCCTTATCCTGGCCGGCGTCATGTTGTCCATGATCCTGGCCTCGCTTGACCAGACCATTGTCGCCACCGCTATGCCTAAGATCGTCGAAGAATTCCAGGGCTTGTCGCACATTTCCTGGGTTTTCACATCGTACATGCTGGCTACAGCCGTTACTGTGCCAATCTATGGCAAATTAAGTGATGTTTTCGGCCGTAGGAACCTTGTCCTGCTGGCCATTATCATTTTCCTGGTGGGTTCCGCCCTTGCCGGTGCATCGCAAAATATGACCCAGCTCATCTTCTGCCGCGCCCTCCAGGGTGTCGGTTCCGGCGCGATCATGGTTAATTCTTTCTCCGTCATCGGTGACCTGTTCCCGCCAGCCCAGCGCGGTAAAGTCCAGGGTCTTTTTGGTGCCGTGTTCGGCATCACCTCAGTGGCTGGTCCGCTCCTTGGCGGTTGGCTGACCGATAGTTTCTCCTGGCGTTGGATCTTCTATGTCAACATTCCCGTAGGCATGGCTGCCCTGGCAGTCATCTTCGCTGGTGCGCCACCCAAGATCAGTAATCCTCACGAAGCTAAAAACCACTCTATCGACTACCTCGGAGCGATTCTGCTTACCGCCACACTCGTGCCGCTTCTTCTTGCCCTGGTATGGGGCGGCAGCCAATATCCCTGGGGTTCCCCGGAGATCGTTACTTTGCTCGTCGTCGCCCTTATCGCTCTGTTTGCCTTCATCTGGCGCGAAATTAGGGCTAAGGATCCGATCGTCTCACCCTCACTGTTTAAAAACCGGGTGTTCACCGTGTCCATCATCGCCACCTTCCTGGCTTCGCTGGGCATGTTCGGATCCATCCTGTTCATCCCGGTCTTCGCCCAGGGCGTCGCCGGATTTTCGGCCACCAATTCCGGTCTGATCCTGATGCCAATGATGATCTCGATCGTTGTCGGCTCCATGTTCGCCGGCCAGGTCATGTCGCGCACCGGCAACTATAAGATCCTGGCCATCGCTGGTATGGTAATCGCCACCGTGGGAATGCTGCTTTTCTCCCAGATAAGCGAGACGACCTCGCAGTTCTCCCTGGTCCTGCGCATGATCACTATGGGCATCGGCCTCGGCTTCACCATGCCGGTCTTCACCGTGGCGGTGCAAAACGCCTTTGCCCATAAACATCTCGGTGAGGTCACCGCCGGAATCCAGTTGTTCCGGACGGTCGGCGCCACGGTCGGCGGCGCGGTCCTGGGCGGCGTCATGAACGTCCAGCTCGCTGCCCGCCTTTCTAACATCCAGAGCGACCCGTTCATCGTCATGGCCAAGCAGGCTAACCCGAACATTCCGGTCAACATTGACAGCAACACCATCCAGACGTTCCTGAGCAACACCGGACAGGCGCAGATCCGGGCCGGTTTCGAGCAGGCTCCTGCCGCCATCCGCGATGCGCTGACGAACGCCTTCAACAACTTCCTGGAAATCCTTAGGACGGCCTACAGCGACTCCATCGACCGGGTGTTCATCATCGGCGCCATCCTGATGGCCGTCGCCGTTATCGCCACCATCTTCCTGCCGCAGATCGCCCTGCGCAAGAGCCATCACCCCATGCCGGAAGAACTGGGTGTAGAACGAAGCATCGATGGGACAGTCTGACAAAAGGCACGAACCGGAGCTTTAGTAAAAGCGATGAAAAGAAGAGAGCCTCGAAATTCGAGGCTCTCTTCTTTTTCTGGGATTTTTTATACCCCCAGCAACTGGTCCAAACCAGGGCTACCGCTCCTGCCGGGGAATTTCTTGAGCCGGGTCAGGGCTTTCTTGGTGTCTGAGGCGACACGGGCTTTATCGGTGTGCTTCAGCCGGTACTTGAACAGCCAGTAGGTGAATTCCCTCATCTCAGAAAGCTTGAGCGACCGGCTGGTGCGCTCTCCCCGGTCGCGCCGGAACATCTTCAGGAGTTCGGATCGAGGTTGGTCGTAGATCCGGACGAAACTCTCTTCGATGGTATCGAATTCCTTGATCACCAGCGACCGCTGGTCCTTGCGGACTTCTTCCTGGACCGCCAGGATCAGCGCTTCCTCAACGGTGATGCCATAGAAATAATTGAGGTGCTGCTGGTAGCGCGTGTCGCCCATCAGGCGGCGCATTTCACCGGGGGAAACTTCCAGGGGCGCCTTGGAATTGAACAACAACGCCACCCGTTCCTGTTCCGGGATCAGGTCACGAGCGGTCTCGGTAAGCCTCTCCGCCAGCAGCAGAAAATCCAGCGCCTCGCCTTCTATAAGGTATTTGTAAACCCGCCCGTCGACGCATTCTTCATCTGCCTGCCACATGCCGATGGCCTCCAGGAGCGCCAGATACCAACGCGCCCCGGCTTGTATAGCCGAGCGCAGATGCTGTATCGCTCTGTAAGAACTTTCAGCCAATCCGGTCGTGTTGCAGGTTTCTTCCACCATCAACTGACTACGCCCCACAGCACTTTTTGTATTTTTTGCCGCTGCCGCAAGGGCAGGGATCGTTGCGGCCGACCTTGTGGCCTTCGGCGTCCTTAGCGGCGTGACTGACATTAGCGCCCGCTGCCGCCGCCTGCATTGGTGAAGTTGCCCCCGCCTTTAGCGCAACCGTTTCGGCGGCGGAACTGACTGCCGCTCCGACAGCCAGCGGCGCCTGTCTGGCCTGGATCCTTTGAGGAGCCGCTCCGGGGGCTCCCTGCCTCACTACCTGGACCTTGAAAATGGTATGGACTACGTCATGTTTAATGCCATCAAGTAGGTCCTCGAAGGCTCGATACCCTTCGTTTTTGTAGGCGTCCACCGCCTTGACCTGCCGCAGCGTCTGCCAACCGGCTTCCAGCCTCAAGTGTTCCACGAAAGTTAGGTGCTCGATCCAGAGGGTGTCGATGACCCGGAGCATCAGATGGCGTTCGATCTGCCGAAGTATCTCAGGGCTTATTTCCTGTTCTTTTTTGGCATATTGCTCTTCAGCCCAGCACTTCAACCGCTCGGCGACTTCGTCTGCTGACAGTCTCTGGATTTCTTCCGCGGTCAGGTCCGCCGGAATCGTCATAAACGCGCCGATATCGGTCAAGAGTCCGGCGGTGTCCCAGTCCTGGTAGTCCAAACCTGCCAGCCGGTCGGCGACGATTGCATCGATGGTTTCTTTGACCATGTTCAGGATGTTGCTTCTGAGGTCGGCTCCTTCCAGGATTTTCTTTCTTTCGCCGTAGATGATTTCGCGGTGCTTGTTGACCACGTCGTCATACTCGACCAGGTTCTTGCGGATGTCGAAGTTGAAACCCTCAACCCGTTTCTGCGCGTTTTCGATCGACTTTGAGATCATGGAGTTTTCGATCGGCGTGTTCTCATCGAAGCCAAGCCGCTCCATCAACCCCCTGACCATATCGCCGCCAAAACGGCGCATGATGTCGTCTTCCAGCGAGACGAAAAAGCGTGACGAACCCGGATCGCCCTGGCGCCCCGAACGGCCGCGGAGCTGGTTATCGATGCGGCGGGCCTCGTGGCGCTCGGTGCCGATGACGTGGAGGCCACCGGCCTTCACGACAGCAACATAGCGTTCCAGCCATTCATTGAAGCGCTTTTTCTCTTTATCCAGCACCGACTGGCAACGCCCGGTGTCGATACGGCATTCCATTTTCTTGGGATTGGCGGGCTGTTCGTTGGCCATATCGCCAATCCACTTGCCATAAACCGTCATATAGTGTTCGGCAACAGCCTTGAGCATCCGCTCATGTTCGTCGATCTCGGCCAACTTGCCGCTTTGGACCGCGGCTGCCGGGTCGGTCTTTACCTCCTGAATGTACTCCAGTCGCAGGGTGTTGATCTGGCCCTGGAGCCGGGTGATCTCGGCTTCCTCCGCTTCGATGCCCTTCTCGAACTCGGTGAGTTTCTCTCGGTCGACGGTGGTTTTGGAGAGTTCTTCGGCCAGGAAAGTTTTCAAATCCCCCATGGGGTCATAGCTTTCAAGCCTGCCGCCCAGGATGATGTCAACGCCGCGGCCGGCCATATTGGTAGCAACGGTCACCGCCCCCGGCTTACCTGCTTCGGCGACGATGGCGGCTTCCCGTTCATGCTTCTTGGCGTTCAGCACCTCGTTCGGGATGCCTTTTTTCCTGAGCATCTCGGAAATGAGATCAGAGTTTTCAATGGACACCGTGCCCAGGAGCACCGGCCGTCCCGCCGCCCGCATCTCTTCTACCTCACGGACGACAGCCTTGAACTTGGCGTCAACATCTTTGTAGATCTGGTCGGTTTCGTCGTCGCGGATCATCGGCCGGTTGGTCGGGATAGCCACCACTTCCAGCTTGTAGATCCTGGCGAATTCCTCGGCCTCGGTCAGGGCGGTTCCGGTCATGCCCGCTAGTTTGTCGTACATCCTGAAATAATTCTGGATGGTGATGGAGGCGTATGTCTTGGATTCCTCCCGGACTCTTACGCCTTCCTTAGCCTCGATAGCCTGGTGTAAACCTTCTGAGTAGCGCCGCCCGACCATCTTGCGGCCGGTGAACTCGTCGACGATGACGATGCCAATTTGCCCGTCTGGGTCTCGGTCGACGACGTACTGGCGGTCTTTGAGATAAAACTCCTTGGCCGAGAGGGCGTTTCTGAGCTGGCGCATCAGGTGGGAGTTCTGGGGATCGTACAGATTATCGGTCTTCATCAGGCCTTCGCGTTTTAGCAGACCTTCGATCTTGACCCAGCCATCCTCGGTAGGCTCAGCCTGGCGTTCCTTGATCTTGACCTCGTAGTCCGTTTCCGGTTTAAGTTTTAGAACCAGGCGGGCGAACGTCTGATAGAGCTTGCCGGCTTCCATATCCGGGGCTGAGATGATAAGCGGCGTCCTGGCTTCATCGATGAGCAGGTTGTCGACTTCATCAACGATGGCGAAGTAAGGCCCGTCCGGCCGCTGGACGCACTGCTTCAGGTCGATGACCATGTTGTCGCGGAGGTAGTCGAAGCCGAATTCCGCCGAAGTGCCATAGGTAATGTCGGCATCGTAAGCCTCCTTGCGCGGCACCGGCCTGTAGTGTTTCCAGGGGTCGTTCTCCTTGCCCGAGTTGTAAGCCGGATCGAACAAACGCGACGGCTGGTGCTCGTCCGGCGTCTGCATCGGGTAGATGGAGGCCACCGAAATGCCCAGGGCGTGGTAAACGGGTCCCATCCAGTAGGCGTCGCGGCGGGCCAGGTAGTCGTTCTGGGTGATCAGATGGGCGCCTTTGCCCAGGAGCGAGTTGAGGTAGAGGGGCAGGGTGGCTACCAAAGTTTTGCCTTCGCCGGTTTTCATCTCGGCGATGTGCCCTTCGTGCAGGACGGAACCGCCGATGAGCTGGACATCGTAGTGTCTCAGTCCCAAAGCTCGACGGGAGGCCTCGCGCACCGCCGCAAAAGCCTCGTGCAGGATTGTATCGAAGCATGAATTCTCTAGGGTAATGATCTTGTCCTTGAGCTTGTTGCGGTCCTCCGGGCTGACGGTGACAGCCAGTTGTTCACGCAGATTGTCGATATCACCCATGAGTTCTGCGTACTCCGCGGCCACCTTCGTTTTGAACTCTGCAGTCTTTCCTTTGAGTTCCTCATCAGTAAGCTTCATATACTCGGGTTCAAGCGCATTTATCCGCGCAACCAGCGGCTGTAACCGTTTGATCTCTTTTTCATTAGAGTCGCCGGCCACTTTGCTGAGCCATTTGAACATCTTATCCAACCTCTTTTAAGCCCCCGAGGGGACGGTATCATTCTGTATAACGCGCGAAGGCGTTCTTTGTATTGTACCACATAGAGGAAAATCTGTGGGGAAGATGAATTGGAAACAAAAGGAATATGCCATTATCGGCGAGGATTTGACGCTCGGATCCCGGGACGGGATAAAAATTAAAGCGTTTTGGGGGTCTTGAGGGCAAACCAGAAAATTACACCATATACCAACACGGCAGCAAAGAGTACCGGATTGTAGATGCCGCTCATATTCACAGTAAAACTATCTATGAAAGCAATAAGCGTAATGACGGTAAATATCGCGCCCGCGACGATATTTATCGTCCTGTTGTTATTGCCTTTAAGCACAAAAGATAGGAGGGCGAACAGGAGAGCCACCAAAGAATAGCCGATCAGGTCGCCTGCGCGAACCAGGGCAAGGTTATTGTAGTTCTCCGCGGTCTCGACAGTGGCCAACGCGGCATAAAGCAGAACAGCCAAAATCCCCACAATCCACAGTATCGTAGTACGGAGGTACCGTCTGTTGAGTTTTTCCATTGGAAATACCCCCTGCGGATAATTTCGAGAAAATTATTGGCCGGGCCAACACTCATGTCAATAAGTTCAAGCGAAATATTTTTGGGATTATTTCCGATTAGCTCCAATATTGTCACAATGGTATAATCTTTTTCATTCTCAAAATCCGACATTGGAGAAAACCATCGAAATTATCCCCGCGATAGACATCCGAGGCGGCCGCTGCGTCCGGTTGGTGCAGGGGGATTATTCCCGCGAAACAGTCTATTCCGACAATCCGGTCGACATGGCCCTCAAGTGGCAGTCGATGGGCGCCCCCCGCCTCCACATCGTCGACCTTGACGGTGCGGCCTCGGGGGAGATGATTAACCTCAGCGTCATCAGCCAGATCGCCCAGGCCGCCCAGGTCCCGGTGCAGCTCGGCGGCGGTATCCGGGACATCGGGCATATCAAGAAACTTCTTTCAGCAGGAATCGACCGGGTCATACTGGGAACAGCGGCCGTCGAAAACCCGGCATTGGTCCAGGAGGCCTGCGGCAAGTACGCCGAATCCATCATCGTCAGCCTGGATGCCAGAAACGGCAAGATGGCGGTCAAAGGCTGGAAAGAGGAGACCGATTTGCCGGTGTTGGCATTCGCCCGGCAGATGATGGGACTGGGCGTACGGCGTTTCGTTTTCACCGATATTTCTCGCGACGGGATGCTGACCGAACCCAATTTCACAGCTTTGTTCGACCTCATGCAAGCTATAAAAGCACCGGTGATCGCTTCAGGCGGCATTGCTTCGATCAGCCATCTCCAGATACTGAAACTAGTCGGAGCCGAAGGGGCGATACTGGGCAAGTCCATCTATTCGGGGGCTATCGACCTGAGACAAGCCCTGAAAACAATCGATAAATCCTGATTTCCAATTTCCAATATCTAAATAATTTCAAATCTCAAAGTACCAAAATCCAAAACATCGAAAAAAAGGAGAAGGAAGGTTCATGGCAGTCAAGGACAAGGGATTAAAACTGGATGACAAAGGGCTGGTCGCGGCCATCGTGCAGGACGTCAAGACCGGCCAGGTATTGATGCTGGGTTACATGAACAAGGAATCGGCCAAACTGACCCTGGAGACCGGCAGCGTCTGGTTCTACAGCCGATCGCGCCAGGAACTCTGGAACAAAGGCGCCACCTCCGGCAACAAGCTTATCGTCAAGGAAGTTTGGTTGGACTGCGACAACGATGCCATCCTGGTTAAGGCCGAGCCAGTGGGTCCCACCTGCCACACCGGCGAGACCAGTTGTTTCTTCGAGCCACTCACCATGGAATACGTTGCCGCAACTAAGGAATAGAAACATTCAGTTAAACAAACGACCCCGCCACAATTTTTTGGCGGGGTCGTTTTAATTTATTCGACGAATCAGCTAAGTCAGCGGCTCGGCGTCCGTCACCGGCTCAGTTTCAACGGGAATCTCGACCGTCACCGGGGCCGGGTACAATTCGGCTTCCATTTCCGGATGATCAATAACGATCGCTTTCTTTAACGCGGCAATGCCGACTTCGAGCTGGGCTAATTCCGGAACGCGTGTGCTCAACCCTTGCAGCCACAAGCCTGGGCGGGTGAGTCCTTTTACCAGGGCGTTATCGCCGTGACCGGCGGCGTAACGGGTGAATTCGTAGGAAATCCCGGCGATAACCGGCAAAAGCAGAATCCGTGACAGGATCATCATCCACAAAACCGGTTTGCCGATAAGGGAGAAGACGAATATAGCGATGACCATGACCGCCAGCAGGAAACTGGTGCCGCAACGGGTATGAGCGGTAGAAAATTCGCGAACAGTTAACGGTTCAAGTTTTACGCCGTGCTCAAAGGCATTGATACTCTGGTGTTCCGCGCCGTGATAGGCGAACATCCGCTTGATATCAGCCATCCCGCCGACCAGCTTCAAATAGCCGATAAACAGGGCCATGCGGATGAAGCCTTCAACCAGGTTGAACAGGACTGCTGATTCCAGCCAGCGGTTGAAGATGCTGGTGACCAATAGCGGGGTCAGAACGAAGATGGCGATCGAGGCGGCAAGGGAAAAGCCGACGAAACCCCAGAGAAGCCAAGGCGACACTTTCTCGGTTTCTTCCTCCTGAATCGCCACTTCGGCCGAGTGCATCAGCGTCTGCATGCCGAGGAACATCGCCTCGAGGAGAACGATGACGCCGCGGATGAAAGGTATCTGCCGGAGTTTGCCGGTGTAGATGCTGGGCAGCGGTTGTGCCTCAACGAGGATATCCCCTTGTGGCCGCCTGACGGCCGTAACCAGCGATTTCTGTCCGCGTATCATCACCCCTTCGATGATCGCCTGGCCGCCGTAATAAAATTTCTGTGCCATCGTTGAATCTTACTCCAATAATTCGCCGGGTAACAAAAAAGGAGCGGTGTTCAGCCGCCCCTTTTGTATCGGTTGCTAGTGTTTATTTGTCCTTGAGGCCGTAGCGCTGCTTGAAGCGGTCGACGCGCCCTGCCGTGTCCACCATGCGCTTTTCGCCGGTGTAGAACGGGTGGCACTTGTTGCAAAGCTCAACTTTGATCGTGGGGGTGGTCGAACCCAGGAGGAAAGTGTTGCCGCAGGAACAGGTCACCTTGGCTTCGGGGAAATATTTGGGATGCAGTTTTTCTTTCATAATCGTTAGACCGACTTTACAGTGGCCATCCTCCTGCTGTTAGCCGTCGGTTTGAACTCCACCACTCCGTCTGCCAGGGCAAACAGGGTGTGGTCTCTGCCGATGCCGACATTTTCGCCCGCTTTGATGGGGGTGCCGCGCTGCCGCACGATGATGGTCCCGGCCAGGACTTTTTCGCCGGAATAGCGCTTGACGCCCAGCATCTTAGGCTTGGAATCTCGTCCGTTACGGCTTGAACCGCCGCCTTTCTTATGAGCCATTTGATCTAATCTCCTAAATTATTTGGGGGCTACGATACTTTCGATCTTTAGCCGGGTGAACACTGCGCGACCGCCAGTGCGGGTGTGAGCGCGGGTCTTGGCTTTGAACCGGAGTCCGCGTACCTTCTCGCCCAAGCCGGTACCTTCAGCCTTGGCGACGACCTTGGCGCCTTCGACGACTGGTTTGCCGGCTATATTGTTCGTACCGTCGGAAAAGAACAGCACCCGGTCGAGTTCGATCGTGGCGCCGTCTTCAACGTTCAAATGATCAACATCGAGAGATTGTCCCTCGGTTACCTTATATTGCTTGCCGCCAGATTCAACTATCGCGTAAATTGTCACACCTCCAGATAAAAACAACTTGCCATTATACCAATCTGCACGACCTCGCGCAAGTGGTGGGGGTCATTTTACCCCTCCCCCACCCCCATGCTACACTTCCCGCCATGACCTGCATCGCCAAAGAAGAACTCCTGCGCCTCATCGAAAACAAACCGTCGTTAATAACCGATTACCTGTGCTTGCAGGATCAGGTGCAACCTAACGGAATCGACCTGACCCTGAAAGAAGTCTTCAACATCGATGGACCCGGCGTCATCCCTGTCGACAACGCTCAACGCAAACTATCGAGTCTTTCGCCGTTGCCCTTTGATGGTAAAGATCGAATCCACCTTAAACCGGGTGATTACCTCATCACCTACAACGAGGTCGTCAGCCTGCCCAAGGACGTCATGGCGCTGGGTAGGACGCGTTCCAGCCTGCTTCGATGCGGCGCCGCCATCCACACTGCCGTCTGGGATGCGGGCTATTCAGGTCGATCGCAGTCCCTGGTCGTGGTTTACAACAAGGACGGCATCATCTTGGAAAAGAATGCCCGCCTTCTGCAATTGGTGTTTTTCCGGCTTGGCTCGGAGACTGAAGGCTATAGTGGCATCTACCAGAACGAAAATATTCGTTAGCCGCTTAGTAGAGGTTTGATCTCTCCGTCTTCCTCAAAACCCGCGGCACGGCGGGCTAAATCCACCCTTCAACCTCTCCCCCTTTTGCACCAGTCTTCGCATTGCTGAGCCAGCGCTTCTTCGAGGTAGGCGAACCCGCATTCGCCGCAGATGAAATAGTTCTTCCCGTTCTGCTTAATTTCTTTCATGATGCCTATTTATGCAGCGCCCAGATCCAACTGACCGAATTCGAGCGGTATTCAGCTTTCAACCTGCCGTTGGAGAATGTACCGGTCATCGGATATGATGCCCTGTCGTTGGTGTGGGTTTCCCAATGGCGGATTAGAGGTTGCCGAAATGCTATTCTTCGCAGGTTTAATTGTCAACAACTCAGGGTGTAACATAATGTGAAAAAAGGCCTCGGCATAACCCGGTCGCAGGGTTTATAATTCCCGCGAGTTAGTTCAATTTATTGGAGGATTGCACAAATGATGAAAACTCCAGATTTGGTTATCATGCACAATACAGTGACCCTGGACGGTGCATTCACGGGTTTTGATGTGAATATGGGTCTCCATTATGAAATAGCAGGCAAGTATAAAACTCAAGCCACTTTAATTGGCTCAGACACGATTGCAAGCGGAATCGAAACATACGGCGGCGTTCCTGAGGAAAAAGAACTGGACTTTGTTAAGCCGAGCCGGAACCAAGATTTACCGTATTGGATAGTAGTCGACACCCATGGCAAAACGAAAGGCATGCTTCATGCCTGCAGGTCGTTCGAATTTTGCAGAGATATCATCGTCCTGGTATCCGAAAAAACGGGTGAAGATTTTATTCGATATCTCGAGGCTAGGGATTACGATTATCTGGTTTGCGGAAAAGATCATGTAGATTTCAAAACCGCATTTGAAATGCTTGCTTCCAAATACACTCTCAGGAGCTTTTTGGTTGACTCGGGGCCGACATTGAACAGCGTGCTTATCGCTCAAGGATGGCTGGATGAGATCAGCCTGATTATTTCGCCGGCTCTGGTAGCGGGAAGTTCCCAACGTTTTCTAAACCAGCTAAATAAGACAAACCAAACGATTCCCTTGAAGCTCCTCCAATGTGAACAAATAGGAGATGGACTCGTACTCCTCAGATACCAGGTTTTGAAACAGCGTTCCTGATTGAACTCGGTAACCCTTGTATCCTTCGCCCGTGACTGGCTGTCGGCGTATAATAACCCCATGAAATACGATTTCGATCGCCTAATCGACCGTACTGGGACCAACTGTGTCAAATGGGACATGCGCCGCGAGGTTTTCGGTACGGATGACCTCATCCCGATGTGGGTGGCAGACATGGATTTCGCCGTCGCCGAACCAATCACCGCCGCCCTCCGTAAACGCACCGCGCACCCTATCTATGGCTACACCTCTCCCAGCCCCTCCCTCATCGAGGCGGTGGTTGATCGTCTGCGACGCAAATACAATTGGAAAGTCAATCCGGAGTGGGTGGTCTTCACCCCCGGCGTTATCCCGGCCATCGCCGCTGCTCTTAAAGCTCTAATTCATCCGGGCGATTCTGTAGTCATCAACGATCCGATCTATCACCCCTTCTGGGCATTGGTAGCCGGCGCCGGGTGCCGCGTTGCTGCCAGCCCGATGAAGTTTGAGGGCGGTAGGTATGAGATGGATTTTGGCGACTTAAAACGCCTCTTCTCCACCCCCCACCCCGGTTTCATGGCTCCTCCGCAGCCCAAAGCAAAGATCCTTTGTAACCCCCACAACCCGGTTGGCAGGGTCTACACGCCGGATGAACAGAGAAAGATCGGCGAGATTGCTATCGATTCGGGGGCGATTGTTATTTCAGATGAAGTTCACTGCGAGCTTCTCTTCGACGGCACAAAGCACACGCCTTTTGCTACGCTTTCCGAGGAATTCGCTCAGAACTCTATCACCTGCATGTCGGCATCCAAGACCTTCAACCTTGCCGGACTTGCCGCCTCGGTCATCATTATCCCAAACGCCCACCTCCGCGCCGATTTCCAAACCGCCCGTGCCGGAATCATGCCTCAACCTGATTCGATGGCGCTTGCCGCGCTGGAAGCTGCCTTCCGCGACGGCGACGAATGGTTGCAACAGCTTTTAGCCTATCTTCAGGGTAACCTTGATTTCCTGGTGGATTTCTTCGAGAAGAGGATCCCAAAAATCAAGGTGGTGCGCCCGCAGGGTACATATCTGGTTTGGCTGGACTGCCGCGGTCTTGGATTGGATTCTAAGGCGCTGCGTAATTTTTTTATCCATCAAGCGAGGGTTGGATTAGATGAAGGTTGTCGGTTTGGACCGCATGGCGAGGGATTCATGAGAATGAATATTGCTTGTCCAAGGAGTACGTTGGAGGAAGCATTAACAAGGATCGAAAAAGCGGTCAACGGGCAGGTACAAAGCCTTTAGACTATCACGCTCAATGCCCCGGGTAGCAGGGAGAACCTGAACGCCCCCTCCCCGATGATCTCCCCATCCGCTTGAAGCAAAAGTCTTTCGATTGAGGAAAGATCGACTTTGGAAGCGCGTTCCACCTTGACCTTGGGGTGGGTAATGTGGGTGCCCTTGTAGACTCTTGGGAATGCCTGTACCAGTTCGAACTTCCCGATATCGCCGATGGTCAGTACTTCAAAGAGTTGGTCGCCCAGTTCCGCGGCCGGGGCAACTTTCATGCCTCCGCCAAAATACTTCCCGTTCGCCACGATAACCGAGAGCACTTTCTTGTGTCTCTCATCGGTTTCGTCGAGTTTTATGTTGATGCGTTTGTTCCGGTAAGCCACCAGGGTCTTGAAAACACCCACCACATACGAAACAGGTCCCCGAAAAATCCTGGGTAAGTTACGGCGTGTCTCGGTGGCCTCGGCGTCAAAGCCCACACCTGCGGCGTTTACAAAATAGCGGCGCCCGGCCGTTCCGTTAATGCCCCATTCGATGACGCCGACATCCACCTTAATCCTTTTATCGGACAAAAGATGGTGGCAGGCGCGATCGGGGTCGCGGGGAATGCCCAGCGAGCGGACGAAATCAGAACCGGTGCCGGTATTCACCACGCCAAGGGCGACGTTGTGCCCCGGGACAGCTAAAAGACCGTTGACAACCTCGTTTATGGTGCCGTCGCCGCCGACCGCCACAATATAGTTGTAGTGACCCTTGGCGGCTTCCCTGGCGAGTTCGATGGCGTGGCCGATTCTCTCGGTGAAGACGACGTCGTACTTGATGCCGAGTTTTTCAAGCTGACGCTTTATATGCGGCCAGTGCTTCGCGGAGGCGCCGCAGCCCGCGGCGGGATTGACGATTACCTTGGCGATAACCTTGTTGGGCAAGAACCGGCTCCTTTTTTGACTTTACTATTCTACCATGTTATGTCTATGAGGAGAGCCCCGTTTTAATTCAAGTGACGCTCCTGACATTATGACAATTAGTCCGTTACTACTATCGAACAAGCCTTTTCGGGGCTGTGGTATAGTAATTTAAAATCCGTCGCATAGTCCCGAGAGGCCGATGCAAAGATCAGACTCGCTAAAAGAAAAAGAGAATAAGCTCGCCGGTCTCTTTGACGAATATTACGACCGCATCGCCCGCTATGCCTACGCCCGCATCGGCGACCAGCGGGAAGGCGAAGACATCGCCTCGGAAGTATTCGTCAAGGCTCTGAAATCCCTGGACTCCTTCGAGGAGCGGGGTCTACCGATGGGGGCCTGGTTGTTCAAGATCGCTCACAACTTAGTAGTGGACTACCATCGTAAGAACAGCCAGTTGAAAAAGATTGACTTGGAAAAAGTGGAGATAGAATCCGGCAGCGACCCGGTGATTGACACCGAGAGAAAAATCCAGGTGGAATTGGTGCAACTAGCGATGCAGGACTTGACCGAAGATCAACGGGAGATTATCCAAATGAGGTTCTTCGGCGGATTATCCTCGGCGGAGGTCGGAAAAATGCTCGGCAAGAGCGACGGCGCGGTCCGTGAAGCCCAGTCCGCGGCGCTTAAAAAACTCAGGATCAAGTTGAATTAGATGAACAAAGATATGAAACCAATGGATTTGAATACGGTCCTGGACATTTGCGTCGACCGGGTTGTGCGCGGCGGAACTATTGAATCATGCCTGGCCGACTATCCTGAATACTCCGATGAGCTGAAACCTGCTCTCGAGGCGGCAGCGGGGATCTCATGCGTTTCCTATTTCAAGGTTTCCGACCAGTCCCGGCGGGAGGCTCGAAAACGGCTGTTTGACGCCATCGAAAAGCGGCATAAACCGTCATTCTGGGCGCAATTCGCCGCAAAGGCTCCGGCTTGGGGCACTGTAGTCAGCGTTTTCCTCATCGTTGCGATTGGGTTGGTGGGTTTAAACTCCGCCGCTACCGGGTCTATCCCGACTGTGGTAGCTACTGTTCCTCAGCCCGGCATCAGCAACTTCCGCTTCCTGGTCAGCGACGCGCCGAATGACATCGCCGATTTCAGCAGTCTAGTGGTCACGGTGGACCACGTGGCTATGCTTAAAAAGAGCGGCGGCGACGCTCTGGTCACCTTCACCCCGGAAGTGAAGCAGTTCGACCTGGTCAAACTGCCCGGCGACCTTACCCAGCAGCTTTGGCAAGGCAATGTCCCCGAAGGTCAATACACAAGAATCGAGCTTTATGTCAATGAAATAGTGGGTACGTTGAAAGACGGTCAAGCCGCCGAGGTAAAATTACCCAGCGACAAACTCCAGATTTCCATTCCGTTCGTCGTCGGCGGTGATACGCTGACTGCTTTCACCTTCGATATCACGGCTAACAAAACGGGGGAGGGCTCCGGCAAATACATCCTTAATCCGCAAGCCGGCGATAGTGGCGCGGTCTACGAGCCAAAGAAATAACTGCCAGAGCTTTTCGTTTCCCCTAAGACTACCCCCACCAGTGGCCGGTGAGCACCCTGAATGCCGCGCCGATGATAAATAGGATCAAGAATATCCAGAAAAGTACGATCGCCAGCCCTGTGATTGCCGCTGCGATGCCGCCGAATCCAAAAATTGCGGCGATAATCGCCAAAATAAACAGTAACACTACGAGTCCCATTTTTAATCTCCCTCCATCCTATTTCTTTTCCACGGGGGTTTCGCAGAACTCTTTGAGTTGTTCTTCGCTCATGCTCCGGGCTATTTTCGCTCCCTGCCTGCTGTAGCTGGCTGGTGTTTTCCCCCTCTTAATAGACTCGGCGATACACATGACCTTTTGCTGTCTTTTTGACGTGCTGGGCATTCAACCATCACCTCCTCATGGGTTTCTATCCTACATTTAAGCCGATATATTTCGACATGGTAATTCGTAAATCTACTTGTCCT
The DNA here is from genome assembly GCF_014672715.2 of Dehalogenimonas etheniformans. Taxonomy (NCBI): domain Bacteria; kingdom Bacillati; phylum Chloroflexota; class Dehalococcoidia; order Dehalococcoidales; family Dehalococcoidaceae; genus Dehalogenimonas; species Dehalogenimonas etheniformans. The sequence continues at coordinate 1,509,050 of NZ_CP058566.2, forward strand.
GGGAGAAATCTATGCCTATTTTATCGAGAGTTTACTACGTAACGTCGGAAGCATTCGGGCTTATCTCACAAAAGCCTGGTACGATAGTAATGTAGGTTAGGCCTGACAAATTTCGTCTTATCCCGTTCTTATATTTGTAATCACCTGAAAAGGAGAACGGAAAAATGAAACCACGCTTTTTGGCAAAACTGGCAGCCTTGATCGCCATCTCGGCGGTCGTACTCACCGGCTGCGCTCAACTCGGCATACCGAATCCCGGAGGCTCAGATCAGACCACCGGCGCCACCACAGGCCGCCTGGAAGTCCGGGTCACCGACGCGCCGCCTGAAAAGAAAGTGACTGCGGTAAACGTAACCGTCGCCTCGGTAGAGATCAACAAGAGCGGCGGAGAGAACGGCGAAAACGGCTGGCAATCGCTTGCATTAACCGGCGCCACCACCTTCGACCTTTTAAAGGTCCAGGGTCTGGAACAACTCTTGGCCGTTAAAGATCTGGCTCCCGGTACCTATAATCAGATCCGCATGGAAGTCACCAAAGTTGCCGTTTCACATGAAGGCGAACAGCAGCCAGTAGAAGCAAAACTACCCTCTGGAAAACTTAAATTCATCAAAGGTTTTGAAATCGCCGCCGGCAAGACTACCGTCCTTTTATTCGACTTCGATGCCGCCAAATCCATCCATACCGCCGGTAATTCCGGCCAGGTAATCTTCCAGCCGGTAATCAAGATCAACGCCACCTTCGCCCCCGGCGCCCTGGGCATCACCACCGCATCCCTGCCCAACGGTATGGTCGGTGTTCCTTATACTGCCACTCTGGCCGCCATGGGCGGGCAGACCCCATATACCTGGAGCATCACTGGAACCTTGCCGGCCGGTTTAACCCTTGATCCTGCAACCGGCGTCATTTCGGGTACTCCAACAACTGCCGGCGATGTCACTTTCACTGCTAAGGTTGAAGACAGCTTCGCTGTAAAGAAGACAGCTGAAAAATCCTTCACCGTCAGCATTGCCGCTGCCGACGCTGTCCAGATCGTGAACACCAGTTTGCCTGACGGTACTGCCGGCAGCGCTTACACCGCCACTTTGACCGCGCTGGGCGGCACCGCACCGTTGACCTGGGCGGTCACCGTCGGTACTCTGCCCGCTGGTTTAAGCCTGGCTCCGGCAACCGGAGTCATCTCCGGTACGCCTACGGGTGTTGGTGACACCACTATCACTGTAACCGTTACCGATTCGACGACTCCCGCCCCTGCCAAGACTGACTCGCAGGTCCTGACCATCCATGTCGCCGCGGCTCCGGCTCTCCAGATCACTACGACCACTCTGGCTAACGCCACGCTGAACACGCCGTACACCGCCACCGTCGCCGCAACCGGCGGAGTTGCCCCGTTAACCTTCGCGGTAACTGCAGGAACGCTTCCTGTCGGATTAGTCCTCAATACAAATACCGGAGTCATCTCCGGTACACCGACAGCTGCCGGTGATTCTTCCTTCACGGTAACCGTGACTGACGGCGCTACCCCAACCCACCTGACTGCTGCCCAGGCGCTTACCATTCACGTCGCCTAAACTGCGGTTATTGTCTTCGGGATAGAAAGAGGGAGCTTCTGGGCTCCCTCTTTCGTTTGATCACAACCACAAAAACCAGCCATTAGGCCAGTTTCAAAACCCGGCTTACGGGGATTATCCTCGCAAGTTCTATCGTAGTATATTATCGATGAAGTTTCTTGACACTCAGGTTAGACCGCTATAGTATTTCGGTGATTGGCGAAATACCGAAAAATAGAATGAGAGGTGGCAATGGAACAGATCTGGGCTCCCTGGCGAATGCAGCTCATTGAGGGACCGAAAAAAGACGGCTGCATTTTTTGCGACCTGCCGGGTGAAGGCGAGGACAGGAAAAATCTCGTGCTGCATCGCGGAAAACAAGCCTTCGTCATAATGAATGCGTTCCCCTACACCGCCGGTCATCTCATGGTCGCGCCCTTCCGTCACGTCGCCCGGCTGGCCGACCTGACCCCCGGCGAGAAAGCCGAACTTATGGATCTCGTCGCCAAGTGCGAGACAGTTTTAAGCGACGCAATGCGGCCGGAAGGGTTCAACGTCGGCTTCAACCTGGGCAGGGCGGCCGGCGCCGGAGTAGACAAGCACCTCCATTGCCACATCGTTCCGCGCTGGGTCGGCGATACCAACTTCATGCCGGTGCTTGGCGAAACTCGCGTCATCAATGAGGCTTTGGATAAAACCTACGAAAAATTGAAGGAGTATTTCAAATGAACGATCTGGGAACCGCCCTGCTTCTGGCCATTCCGATCCTGATCATCGAGATCATCCTCATCGTTATCTCGTTGGTCGACCTCTCCAAGAGGAAGAAAGTCCAATTCGACAACAAAATCATCTGGGTTGTTATCATCGTTTTCTTAAATCTGATCGGCCCGATCTTGTACCTCGCCTGGGGCCGGCACGCGGAAGACAAGGAGATTGGCAATGGCTCCGGCGATAAAGACTGAAGGCCTGACCAAGCGCTTCGGCGACGTCGTAGCCGTCGATAAGCTCGACCTCTCCATCGACGAGCGGGCGGTCTTCGGCTTCCTCGGCCCTAACGGTGCCGGTAAGACGACCACCGTCAAAATGCTGACCGGCCTTTCGGCGCCGACCGAAGGCAAGGCTTACATCTGCGGTCAGGAAGTCACCCAGGGCTCGGTCGAGGTCCGCAAGAACTTCGGCTTTCTGCCCGATGTCCCTGCCTTCTACGATTGGATGACCGGCGAGGAATACCTGCGCTTCGCCGGCGAGCTTTACGGTATGACCTATCCGGGCATCAACAAGCGCGCCGCTGAACTGCTCGAGCTGGTCGAACTCAAAAAAGCATCGAAGCGCAAGGTCGGTGGTTATTCCCGCGGCATGAAGCAGCGCCTCGGCATCGCCCAGGCTATGCTTAATCACCCGAGGGTCCTCTTTCTCGACGAGCCGACATCGGCGCTCGACCCCATCGGCCGGCGTGACGTGCTGGACCTCATCGGCAGGCTCAAAGAGGAAGCCACCGTCTTCATGTCCACCCATATCCTGTCCGACGTCGAGAGGGTCTGCGATGGCGTCGCCATCATTGATAAAGGCAAGTTGCTGGTTACTTCGACAGTGGAGGAGTTGAGGCATAAATACTCGCGCTCGACGTTCGAGATCGAGTTCGATGAGGACGGCCAGGCTTTTGCCGATTCCCTTCAATCGAAGCCGTGGTTCGTCAAGTCCGAAAAGGAGAATGTCAACGGCAACCCCACCCTGCGGATAACCGCCCGCGACATCGGCTTAGCCCGTAAAGAACTGCCCCACTTAATCGCCGGGAGCGGCCTGACGCTGGTGCGGTACGAGTTGGTGCAACCCAGTCTTGAGGACATCTTCGTCGAGGTGGTGAACGGCAAATGAACGGTTTTAAGACGCTTCTGTTTAAAGAATTGAAGGAGCAATTCCGCACCTACCGGCTGCTCATCGTCAGCGGCGTGTTCCTGTTCTTTGGCTTGAGCACACCTCTCATGCTGAAATACCTGCCCGAGATCATTAAGCTTTCGGGTCAGGATATCACCGGTATCCCGCTTCCTGCGCCGACCGCGCTGGAATCCTTGACCGAATATTCGGGGACGGCTTTGCAGATCGGTCTCCTGGTGGTAGTTCTGATCGCCATGGGTGCCATCGCCGGTGAACGGAGCCGCGGCACCGCGGTGATGACCCTTTCAAAACCGGTTGGTATCGGCGCCTTCGTCACCGCTAAATTGGTGGCCATCAGTTCGACCTTCATCGCCGGACTGACGCTCGGCGCTATCGGCGCATACGGCTATACCGTGATCCTTCTCGGCGATGCCAACCTGGGCGGGTTTATCGGCCAGACCCTGCTGCTCGCCGTTTTCATGGTCTTCTGTGTCGCCACCACCCTGGTTTTTTCGGCGATATTCCGCAATTCCCTGGCGGCAGGCGGCATCTCCATCGCCGTCCTGATCACGGGCGCCGCCATCACCCAGATACCGTGGGTCGGTCGGGTTATTCCCAACTCTCTGACCAGTTGGGGCAACCACCTGGTAGCCGGACAGAGCGGCGGGACGGAATGGTTGGCGCTGGCGGTAACTGTGGCTCTCATCGGGCTTGGAGCCTATCTTGCCACCGCGATCTTGAGGAGGAAGGAAATCTAGGCTTCCTCCACAAAAATAACATATTCGGTTTTGCACCGTTTCAAGCGATGCCCGCAATTGTGGGTCTGATGCTTTTGTCGACCCTGTTTTCAGTCACGTCCTGCAACTCGGGGACAACTGGAGCCCAGGGACCGGCCGGTCCCGCCGGCGCCGCCGGGTTGAGCGTGTCTTCGGCTTCAGTTAATACCAGCGGTCACCTTATTCTCACCATGTCGAACGGTCAGATCATCGATGCCGGCAGCGTGATCGGTCCTCAGGGCATCTCGACCGGGTCAGCCGGCGATTCTTTCGCCAGCGTCATCGCCCAGGTAGAGCCCAAGATCGTGCGTATCGACTGCACCGTTCAGGGCGGACTGGATTCAGGTTCCGGCACCATCATTGACGCCCGCGGCTACATCCTGACCAATGCTCATGTAGTCTCCGGGGCAACAGCCATCAAAGTGACTTTGATGGACGGGACGATTCTTCAGGCGACCACCATTGCCGCCGATACCGCAAAAGACATGGCTATCATCAAGCTGACCACCACCCGCACCGATTTCCCCGTGATGACCCTCGGTTCCATGTCGGATTTCGCGGTCGGAGATGAAGTCGTCGCCGGCGGCTTCCCGCTTGGCACCCAACTCCCCGGCCCGGCCACTTTCAGCCAGGGCATGGTTTCAGCGATGAGAACTTATGATAGCGCCAACTGGATCCAGATCGACGTGCCCATCAACCCCGGTAACAGCGGCGGCTGCCTGTTCACCCAGTCCGGCAGGATGATCGGAATCCCCAGCGCCGGGATCGACCCGGGCCAGGACTTTGAGATGATCAACCTGGCTATCCCGATCAACCTGATTACCGCCTACATTTCCGCAAACGTTCCCAAGTAGAGTTTTATCCGCCGATAAGAAAGGAGGACTTCAAGATGAAGCCCTCTTTTCTTTACCCGCGATTCTCTATATTCTCATCGGATCTTTTCGTTCCGTTCGTGGTGAGCTTAGCCTGCCCTGAGTTTATCGAAGGGAACCCTGAGCGGAACGCAGCTTTTGGGATCCAACCCGATAAGCACGTTTTTTATAATTCGAAACTTTGGCCATAAGCCGGAACGGTAACCTGCCAACCGGTGCTGGCTTTGAGCGCCTCCGCAAAAGATTTCGCGGAATCCTCCTCGCTGTGGGCGATAAAAACGTTCCGCGGAGTCTTGCCCAATTTCGTTACCCATTCCAGGAGTTCGGAGCGTCCGGCATGTGCTGAGAGGCCTTGTAGCTGTTCGATCCGAGCTTTGACTTCGTATTCCTGCCCCAGTATGCGAACTGGATTTACTCCGTCGGTTATTACCCTGCCCAACGTGCCTCTCGACTGATAACCGACGAACAGGATGGTGCACTCCGGGCGAGAGATGTTGTTCACCAGGTGGTGTTTGATGCGGCCGCCCGTCGCCATGCCGGATCCAGCGATGATAATGCAGGGTTTGGGATCATGGTTGATAGCTTTCGAGTCCTCCACCGACCCCGTCAGCTTCAGCCCCGGGAATCCAAACGGCGCGCTTTCACCCACCTCCCCTCCCAGCAACTCCGGGTGTTTGGAGAATATCGCCGTAAGTTCGATCGCCATCGGGCTGTCGACATAGACCGTCAATTTCGGGATTTTTCCGTCAGTCAGCAGATTTTTGATGTAAAACAGCAGTTCCTGGGTCCGTTCGAGCGCAAAAGCCGGGATGACCACGTTGCCGCCCTTTTTCACCGTGTCGTTGATCACTGAGGCCAGCGACTCTTCGACTTCCCCTACCGGCGGGTGTTCCCGGTCGCCGTAGGTGGCTTCCATCACTAGGTAGTCCGGGGCCGGTGGCGGCGGCGGCGCGGGTAGAAGCGGACTGACCGGCCGTCCGATGTCCCCGGAGAACAAGATGCTGCGCCCCTGCCCGCCGTACTGGCACTCGAGGTAGACCATCGCCGATCCCAGCACATGTCCGGCATCTTGAAGGGTGGCTTTCACCCCATCGAATTCGATGGTCTGGCCGTATTCCGCAGTCTGGAAAAGTGGAAAGGTATTATGGGCATCCTCGACGGTGTAGAGCGGCACCTCGGGGAATAGCCCCCGGCGTCCTTCGCGCTCGTGACGCCGTTTTTTAAATTCAGCGTCCTCTTCCTGTATACGGGCGGAATCAAGCAGCATCACTTCAGCCATTTCGAGGGTCGCGCCCGTGCCGTAGACCTTGCCCCGGAACCCGTCACGGACCAGTTTCGGCAGTAGTCCGCAGTGGTCCAGGTGAGCGTGGGTCAGGATGACCGCCTCTATCTCGGAGGGTTTGAGAGGTGAGGGGTCCCAGTTGCGAGAACGGAATTCGCGCTCCTGGTACAAACCGCAGTCAACCAGGAGTTGGATTTTAACGCCTTCAAACAGATATCGTGAACCGGTGACGTTGCCCGCTGCGCCGAGGAAAGTTAGTTTAGGCATATCTATACGATAGCCCAAACCTGAGCTTCGGGCAATTTGTCATTGGATCTTCGATGAATGCCTATCGAAGGAGCGTGTCGTCGTCCGCGGGTACTTCCGCCCCGCCGTCCTCAGTGTCCTGTCCCAGGGCTTCCTTGACCTCATCGGCAAGCCTGGCTGCTCGGGGATAACCTATGTGGAGCTTGCGTTGCAGGAAAGAAGCAGAGATATTGCCTGATTCTTGGGCCAGTTGCATCGCCGTGTCGAACAAACTGTCGCGCGGCTGGGTGCCGCCGAGGATGCCGGGCGTCTGGGCTGTCGCCAGTTCCTCCACCTTGAGCATCGGAGAGTTGGCCTCCGGGTGCTGTCCGTTCCAGAAATAGACCATCCGCTCCGTTTCCTGGTCGGAGACGTAACAACCCTGGAGGCGCTTTGGTTTGGCGGCATCGGTCGGCATGTAGAGCATGTCACCCCGCCCCAGCAGTTTTTCAGCCCCAACAGAGTCAAGGATAGTTCGAGAGTCCACCTGTGAGGTTACGGCAAAGCTGATACGGGTGGGGAAGTTGGCTTTAATCAAGCCGGTGATAACATCCACCGAAGGCCGCTGGGTGGCCACCACCAGGTGAATGCCCACGGCGCGGGCCATCTGCGCCAGGCGGCACAGCAGGTGCTCAACGTCGTCGAAGCCGGCCATCATTAGGTCGGCCAGTTCGTCGATAACCAGCACCAGGTAAGGCATCTTTTCGATGCCGGGCTTCTTGTTATACGCGTCGATGTTGCGCGCCGTCACCTCGGCCATCTGCTTGTAACGCCGATCCATTTCGCCCGCCAGCCATTTCAAGGCGCCGATAGCTTTGTCCACATCAACGATAACCGGCGCCGCCAGGTGCGGCATTGAGTTATAAGGTGTCAGTTCGACCCGCTTCGGGTCGACCATGATGAAACGGACATCGTTAGGCGTGTTGTTCATCAGCAGGCAGCAGATTAGCGCATTGAGACATACCGTCTTGCCGGAGCCGGTAGCGCCGGCGATAAGCAGGTGAGGCATCTTCGCTAGGTCGCCGACCACTGCTTCCCCGCCCGCCCCTTTGCCCAGGGCCACCGCCAGGGGCGCTTTGGCTTTGAGCTTTTGGAAGGCCGTTGTCTCGATGACGGACCTCATGCTGACGCTGCCCAGCATCGTGTTGGGCACCTCGATACCCACCAGCGATTTGCCGGGAATTGGCGCCTCGATGCGGATGGAAGGGGCTGCCAGCGCCAGTGCCAGGTCATTTGAAAGTGATGAAATCCGGTCAACCTTAACCCGGGTCCGCCCCGTCTCCACCTGCTTGGTTACCGGGTTGCCGTCCTTGTCTTTTTCCTTGACCTCTTTGACCCTCCGGTCCCAGCCCGGTTCGACGCCGAATTGGGTGACCGTGGGACCGGCGTTGATCTGCACCACCGCCGCCTCTACGCCGTAGCTGCCCAGCGCTTCCTCGATCATGCGGGCGCGTTCCTGGTTGTCGGCCTCGCCGTATTCGATCTCAGGGGTGTAGTCGAGAATTTCAACCGGCGGCAAACGCCAGCCGTCGGCGGTGAGCAGCGTCGCTGTTTCGCCGTACTTTTTCCAGACGTCCTGCGACACCTGCTTCAAATCGCGGGGTTCTTTGGCGTCTTTGTCTGTTTTGGCCGCCGCTTCCTTTTCAACAGAGGGTTTTTCCTCAGCCTGGACCATCGTCGAGGCGGGGACGGCAGTTTCGGCGGCTGGCTTCCGTTCGAGAACAGGGCGATCGCCTATCATTGATTGCCTGAGCGGCGGCCGATTGCCATTGAGGCCCGGTTGATAAGTCCCTTCTGCGCCCGGCCGCTCTTTGTCAACTCTGAACGGTCGGGTGATCCCCCCGAACAGCCACTTGGTGACGGCCCATCCCGCCGCCGGGATTATCAGCACTAGAGCCAGGATGAACAACCCGGTGACGCGGAGAAAGCCGCCGAACCCGGTATCCGAATTGATAATCGAGTTGCCTACCACCCCTCCCGTCCCCATGATCCCCAGCAGCCCCCACACCGCCCCTACGAGGACGATGGCTCCCAGCCACCGGTACCAGTAGATGAACGTCGTTTTCCGCGCAAATTCAAGAACGGCTTCCCGCTTGAAAACAGCGACGGCTACGGTGATGCCCAGGACTAAAAGGATCAAACCGAAGCCGAAGACCGCCCCGATGGTCTGCCACTGCGAAATAATAAGGGCGATGATCCCCAGGCCGATGACGACTTTGATGATCGTCCCGGCAGCATCGGATGTTTTGGATGATGAAGCTCGGGACGGTCTGGATTTTGACTTGCCACCCATCCCTCCCCGGCTGTTGATGTTGAGTTTACTTTTTTTCTTAATTGACATAACCGGCCTTCGCGCCACAGTTTAACAGGCATTTTTATCGAAGTAAAGAGTACTATTTACCATTAAAACGCCCCAGCCAGGATGTTTGTCAGCAGTCGAAAACCGACCAGCATATGGCATTTCGTAACCGCTCGTCTTCCAACACCAGATCGCTAATCGATACAGGTAGCCGATCGCGCTGCCAGCGGCACTCAAGACGACCGGCAAGCTCTGCTCTACCTTCAGGAGCGGCAGCCCTGGCGGCTTTGATTGCATACGCCGCAGCGCCGAGTTCATGCGCAGCCACGTGCGCCGTCACGGCCGCCTGGCCGGCGGCGTATGCCGCCCACCTCGCCGCACCTTTCAGATTCCTGGCCGCCCCCATCGCGTGTCCCCCCGCCGCCCGGGCTTCTGTCATGGTTATTTCGCCTCCCGCCCAGGCTCTGGCTTGCTCAATCGCCTGGCGCGGCCGGAAATCCGAAGGTCTTTCGGCCTCAAAGAAGTGCAAAACATGCTCGGCGCAATTTGCAGCCCATAGGGCGAGGAGATAATGATCAGAATCCGTGAGCGTCCCACCGCGACGGACGGTGATAAAGCGGGGATCTCGATCTTTGGGGAGGATCATTTGAAGTTACAAATCAGCGCTTTGTGTTTCCGGACGGCCTGCCGGATTTGAATAATGTGTACCCAATCTGGATCATCGCTAGGCCGCCAATAGCCAACACAAATCTGCTGACCGTATTCTCAATGACAGAAGAGAGATAGGACGCCTGAACAACAATGCTCGCCAGCAAAATCGCCCCGGCTATTCCGATGATGACGCCAAAAACCATTTTCATGTGGCACCTCTGAAACCGGCAAATCCGGAGTACCAAATAATATCAGAATTACTGTTTCGATATCTCTACGGGTAACCCAAAAAACCTTCCGTAGTCTTTTACGACCTTTTGGACTGCCTCTGCGTTTTGTTCACTGAGCTTGTCAAAGGGAGATAATTCAACCTTTATCCCCTTACGATCAATTGACCGTTTCCACGTTCCTGCAACCTTTCCATCGACGATGATGAGAGATGTCAGCAACGCATTGCCGACAGGGAGTTTTCGCTTATATTTTTCATCGATGAGATCGCTTCGGTCAGCATAACTTATGAAATACTCGTCATAAACCGACAATAAAAAAACATCTGCCACGTCTGTTTGGCGATATTTCTGTTCGGGAGAAAACAAATATATTTTGTCGCCCATTTTCACGCTTTCAAATTTGGAGCGGATCATGTCCACTCCATTTGTTGCTTCTTTTACCGACAAACCTGACCACCAGGCAAAATCTTTGATTTGGGCAGGACCGTGGCTTGTAAAATATTTTTCTGTGAGCCTTGCCAGAGATTCATCTCTGGTCATTGTCCTTGCTTGAGGAACCCGTTTGTCCAGTAGAGCGTACGTTAACTCTTTCCCTCGTCTTGGACCGCTGGTAATGATGCAATCGATTTCCGCATTGGCAACAATATGTCCCAATCGTTGCACGTCAGTCTCGATCCCTTCACGATTGAGAATTGTTTTAATCTCTTGTCGAGTTAGATAAGTATGCTCAACAAGCGCTTGAGTGATAATGTTATTCGTTTGTTTGAATACGGCCTCAGTTAACCCGAGTTTATTCGCGTAATATTTTGTGACTCTTTTTATCCTCGGTGAAGTGAGCTCAAGGAACCCTCGAATATCTTCCGGCGAAACAAAATGCCACGTCGGCCGTAACACGTGGGTCCTGAGGATCTTTCCTTCGTTGAGTGCCCGCTCGATTGTTTCGTCGTGTGCATTTTCGAGGCGGAGTCCCACAGACCATTTAGCCCCAGCATAATCCTGCGATTGTACTGCTCCGAAGTACGCCACCACGTCTTCAGGGTTGGCAAACTTTTTACCTACCAACCGCTGATTTGAAAGGCGTAATGCTAGAAGGTCCACTTAGAAATTATACGATTAAAATCCTGATAAGGCGATGAACTGAAGAGCCGTGCCGGGAAATCCGGCCACGATCTTTTCATTGTCCAATCCTGGAATTCGGCCGCTTGGTCGGTTTTCGGATTTCGATACTCGTGATTCGTGTTTACACGGTCACTAGCACCGGCAGCACCATCGGCCTCCGGCGAGTCCGATCGTAGTAGAACTTGGACAATACATCGCGTACCCTTGTGTTAATTACCGCCGAGTCCGAAATCCGTTGCTTTTCTTCCGCGAACATGCGGCTGACGATATCCTTGCTCTCGTCGAGGAGTGCCCTCCCCGCCTCCGGGTCCACGAAGCCCCTCGAGACGATATCCGGCCTCACCGCCATCTGTCCTGTAGCGGCATCGAGCGTGATGATGGCAACGACGATGCCGTCCTGAGACAACATCTTACGGTTGCGCAGGACAACACCATTGATGTCCCCCACCGACACCCCGTCGACATAGACGTTCGACGACGGGACGCGGCCGGTAACCCTGCCGCCGTTGGATGAGAGTTCGAGGATATCACCGTCCTCCAGAATGAAGATGTTCTCCGGATCCACCCCCATCCCCTCCGCCAGTTGGGCATGGAGCTTTAGATGTCTGTATTCGCCGTGCACCGGCACAAAATACTGCGGACGGATGAGGCTTTGGAGCAGCTTCAACTCCTCCTGGGAAGCGTGGCCGTGGACGTGGACCTTGGCGATGCGGTCGTAATAGACCATGGCGCCCTGCTTGAACAGACTATCGATGGTCTTCGAAACGACTGATTCGTTTCCCGGAATCGGCGAGGCGGAAATGATGACAGTATCTCCGTGTTTGATCTGCACCTCGCGGTGCTCGCGGTTGGCGATGCGGACAAGGGCTGATGTCGGTTCGCCCTGGGAGCCGGTGGTGACCATGGCGATGCGGTTCGGCGGCAGCCTGTGCATCTCGGATAGCTCGCCGATGAGCCCGTCTGGGGCCCTGAGGTAGCCCATCTTGAGCGCCATCTTGACGATATCATTCATGCCGCGCCCGGCGATGAACACCTTTCGGTTGTACAAAACCGCCGCGTCCATCACCTGTTGGATGCGGGACACCAGGGAGGCGAAGGTCGTCACCAGCACCCTGCCCTTGGCGGCGCCCATGATCGTCGAGATCGTCTCGCCGACCACCTTCTCTGAAGGCGTATATCCCGGCAGTTCGACATGGGTGGAGTCGGCCATGAGCAGCAAAACGCCCTCGGCACCGATCTGGCCTAGCCGCCCCAGGTCGGTCGGCCGGCAATCCACCGGGGTGTAGTCCAGCTTGAAATCGCCGGAGTGGACGATCGTCCCTACCGGAGTCCTGATAACCAGCCCGGCCGAATCCGGTATGGAGTGGCACATGGAGATGAATTCGATATTGAACGGCCCCAGGTCGATTCTCTCACCCGGTTTGACGGCGTGGATCTTGGCGTTGTGGACGTGTGATTCCTTGAGTTTGACCTGGATCAGGCCTTGGGGCAGTGGAGCGCAGTAGATTGGGACGTTGAGCTGGGGCAGGATGTAAGGTAGAGCCCCGATATGGTCTTCGTGGCCGTGAGTTATGACGATGCCGAGGATTCTATCTTTGCGTTCCTGCAGATAGCTGATGTCCGGGATAACAAGGTCGATTCCCGGCATGTCTTCTTCCGGGAACATCAGGCCGCAGTCGATGATGATAATGTCGTCGTCGTATTCGACGACCATCATGTTCTTGCCGATCTCGCCGAGTCCTCCAAGCGGCACGATGCGGATCTTTGAACCCGGGCCTCGGCGCGGAGGCTGAGGCTGGGGTTTAGAAGCCGAAGAGGTTGAGCTGGCGGGCCTCCTGTGGCGGCGGCTTTGCTGGGATTGGGACTGGGGTTGGTTGTTCACGTTTTTTTATATCCTCGAGTATTTTAGGTAATTTAAGCACGTCCGCTTCTATAGTGGCGCGGAGCGATCCCTGGTGCAGCGCCGCCGCCGGGTGGTACATCGCGAAACAGGTGTATTCCCCACATTTTTGGGATTGGCCGTGGATGCGGGAGATGGTGACGCCCGGGAAAAACCGGGCCATCGAATACCTGCCCAGCGTGACGATTACTTTAGGCTTGATGATCTCCAGTTGACGGTCGAGCCAGGGTTTGCAGGCTTCTATCTCCTCCGGCAGCGGATCGCGGTTGCCAGGCGGCCGGTGCTTCACGATGTTGGTGATGTAAACATCCTCGCGCTTGAGGCCGATCGATGTGATGAGCTGGGTCAGGAAATTTCCCGCCGCGCCGTAGAACGGCCTCCCCGTCTGGTCTTCGTTGAAACCCGGTCCTTCTCCGATGAACATGATTTGGGCGTGAGGGTTGCCCTCACCGGGGACGGCGCGGGTGGCGGTTTTGTAAAGCCCGCAGCGCTGGCAGGCGCAGATGTCCTTGGCAAGGGCGTTCAGGTCGGCGGATTCAGGCATTGCAGTTACGATGAAGTCTCATTCGATGGCATATTAACATTGGATGCATTGTGAGTCAATCGTACGTATGCCGCATTTCCAATACCCGCTTGTTCCTGTTGCCAAAATAAAGTAACGCAACCTTAAAAATTTAAGGAGTCAACCTTAAAAAGGTTGACTCCTTTTTCAGACTCGGTTTGGCCGCCGAACCTCTAACAGCCGAACGGTTCCTCTTTCCAATAAGAATTTACATTTTGATTTCGGTCAGGTCTTCAACACTCGCAGTTTCGGCGTTCATCATGACGGATTTGATCCCGTCCATCGCTCCGGCTCTGCTTTTGTAACCTTCCGAGGCAAGAATAGGCTCACCGTTGCTTGCAACCAATCTAAATCTGAATTCTCCGGATTTGTCCATGAAGATCTCGAATTTGCCGGCTCTCCTGGCTTCTTTCTTCGGTGCCGGCATCTCGGTTTTATCGGACATCATCGGCTCCATTTTTGCCGCGGGCATTTCGGTTTTAGCCAGCATCATGGGATCGGTTTTAGCCATCGCCATCTCAGGTGCAACCATCATTTCTCCGGTGTCATTCCCCCAGTAAGGCTTGCAGCTGTAATGTTCATAAAGATCATCCAGCCAGCCCGTGTCGCTCTCCATGTAGTGATCGGGCCACATTTTTTTATCGATCCCGGGTGCTTGCATCATCACCTCTGGTTTAAGATCAACTGTGAACTTCTTACGTTCCGGGGTCCAGCATAAAGCTTCGAAAGGCATTGCGATCCATTTGTCCGTGAACCCCAATGTACCCCCGTAAGCAACCACCGCGTATGCAACCCGCCCGTTTGTCATGTCGATCATAAATTCCTGAACTTGACCAAGATCCTGGCCTGCGTTATTTACCACGTCATAGGCTTCTAATCTCCTAGATGGCACCAGGTACTTTTTCATGTCGTTGTCCTCTCCTTTTTTTCGCGCGGTTTTGGATATCTTTAAAAAACCTTTAAACCCTGGCGATTCTCGGAATTACCAACATTATTTTACCGATGGTTCATTTCGTGGTGAATAGGTATTTCTACTCGTTTTAGGGAATTCGGACACCTAAAAATATTATCGTAGCTGGCGCCCCAGGTCGTTTTCTGACGTTAGTGGAGGGTTTTAAAACCGTTAAAAGAAAACGGTCACTTAAGTCCGGCAAAAGTTGGGTACTAGGCCCAGTTAGCATCCAATATTTATGATTCAGTTACAGTTCGGGATGTGTAAATATTGAACGTTGATTCCCGAGCAATTGGGTTCCTGATTATTAATACTCCGTACCAACGACCTTCTCCCCCCACATCCCCTTCAACGTCTTCAAGTCCTCGATAAACTCTTTCTGGGACTGGTCTTTCTTCTTTTCGAGTGAATCCAAAACCTCGAACCTGAATGCCTGGGCTCCGAACTCTTTCCAGTCCTTGTCCATCTTATAATCGAAACTTGCGTTGGTCGTCACCATAAAATTGAAGCTGTTCTGCTTTGCCTGCAAATCGGTCGCGTAGTCCAGCAGGAACTTACCGTTCTTGGTATTGACTACCCTGAACACCCCTCCCACGACTTTGCGTTGCTTATATTCGTTGATCAGTTCCTTTTTGCTTTCGTTCATGTCCCGTCGATCTCCTGAAAATCCTCGTTATCGTTTTTAAGTGAAATGTGGGATTCACCCTGTGATAGTCTTTGTGAATTCTGCCGTGTCCGCTGCAAATCGGGCCGGTTCTTCCCAATAGAGGACGTGCCCCGCGAAAGGATATTCTATCAATCGCGAATCTTCGATTTTCCCAATCATTATTTCCATGTCTCCAAGCGGGATAATCGTATCCTTACCACCCCAAACGATGAGGGTTGGGACTTTGATCTTATCGAGTTCTTTCTCTGAGTCATCCTCTAAAAAGCCCTTCAAGGTATCCTTCCAGACCCGCGCCGGTACCTTCAGGTTTTCCTTCAACATCGTTTCCAGAAATTCCCGCGGGACTTCTTGGGCTATACTGCCCATCATGAACCCGCGAGCGAAATCGGGATCGATCGGGTCTTCCAATTTAGAAATGGTGGAATTCCACAATTGCAGTACGCTTGGCTTGCACAAGGTAAGGGGCGAACCGGCAAGTATTAATCCTGCTGTTCGGTTGGGATGCTCTGTGGCAAAGCGCCTGGCGATTATCCCCCCACTGGAACCACCCGCAATTACACCAGCCTCGAGACCCAGCAAGTCCATGAATTCAAGTAAATCATTGGCGAAGTTGCGAGGGCTGTACCCGCCTTTGGGATGGTTGGCGTTGCCGTGTCCCCTCTGCGTCACGGCAATTGTGTGAAGGGAACCCGGAAGGTGGGGCAGAACGAGCTCAAAAGAATGCCACGAATCGACATAGCCATGGAGCAAGATCAATGTGACGCCCTTCGGCTCCCCTTGCTCGAAATATTCGAGTCTTGCGTGATTCGAAAGCTCAACAGTATTTACCCTGGTCTTCATCGCGTTTTCCACAATAAATAATACCTCAGGTCACAGCCAATAGTCTGCTTAAAAATGGTAGAGAATCCGAAATATCGATCGCCGGCTGCTTTTGTTTCTACTATCGCCGATTGCCCATGTACAATTGATTTGTGACTATTAAGCAGACCATCGCCAAACTGAAGAAGAAATACAACCCGGCTTACGAGCGGTGGCTTGCCAAGCCTTTCATCCAGTTGATCGTCAGGATCGCCAACCAGGCTGGCAATACCGCCGCCGGAGACCTGGCCGGAAACGTCTCTTTCAATATCATTCTGTCCATACTGCCCCTGTTCTTCGGCGCCCTCGCCCTTTTTGCCTACTTTTTCAACACCGCGGACGTTCAAACTCACCTGATCAATTATTTCTCCGCGAACTTCCCGTCCCTGGTAGATAATCTGCAATCGAACCTGGACCGGGTAGATAACGCCAAGGCTGCCCTGGGATTGGTCGGGGCGCTTGGAAGTGTCTGGACCGGCATCAACGTTTTCGGCAGCCTCGACGATGCCGTCAACCGGGCTTGGGGAGTCAAAAAGTTTCGGCCATTGTTCCACGCCAAGCTCGTTGAACTCGGCATGGCTATTGGCTGCGGCCTCCTATTCCTTGTGTCTATCGGTTTTTCAACAATACTGGAATTTTTCCCAAATATCGCACTTCTGAAAAATCACGTTGTCCAGGGCGGCGGCTATGTTATCTCCTTCGGCTTGATGTTCATGCTTTTCTCGCTCATGTATAAAATCTTTCCAAACGTCAAAACCACGTGGCGCGAGGTTTTTCCCGGCGCGATTTTTGCCGCCGTTGCCTTCGAGCTAGCCCGCCAGTTGTTCTTCGCCTTCGCCGGAAATTCCACGCGTTTCGAGGTCATCTACGGCAGTCTTTCAACAATGGTCTTGTTCATCACCTGGGTTTACTACGCCTCGATGGTTGCCATTATCGGGGCTATTTTTACCGTGGAGTACAATGCCTTACGTAAAGAACGACTCGAAGGAAACTATCACGTCATAAAGCCCGGCGAGTCCCACAACGCTCACGAAGAAAAAGTATTTCTAAACAAGACCCGCGAAAATCTCAGGTAGATCCCACTTTAACCTTGCCTATCGCTTCCGAACAATATCCCCGGAAATGTAGGGGCGAACTGCCGGTCGCCCGCCCCGGAGGGTTATACCGTTCACTCCCTAATCTGTCTTTGCGAGGACTGCCTTGAATGGCAGTCCGTGGCAATCGTCCTCCCTCGCCACCAATCAAAAATTCCGTCCGTAACGATTTGGAAGAGAATCCTCGATCCTATTCTATGATGACATCCAGGCCGTTCAGCAACGATAAAGCCTCCGGCATCGAAAATTTCGTCTTTTTTAGCGTGTTGGTCCTGGCGTCGATGAAATAGTTCCTGGCTCCCTTGAAATCGGCACCAGTCAGGTTAGTCTTGAAAAACCGGCTGTTCTCAAAATCCGTTCCCGTAAACACTCCTCCGGCCAAATCGGCTTCGATAAAATCAGCTTCTTTGACTTCGCACTTTATCATTTTTAGCCTCGGCGGCTTGAGCATCCGGAAGTTGGAGTAATTAAGCTTGCATCCAGTAAATTCCAGTCCCTCGAGTGCGTCGGCTTTGGTCCAGTCGATGCCGATCAGTTGCGAATTCAATAATTTCACCTCGACAAACCGGCAGTGAGGCAGTTTGTCGGCGCTGAACCGGCATTCGATGATCTTGCAGTCAAGAAATTTGCACCCGTCGAAAGTGCAATTCACGAAACTGCATTTATTGAACTCACACTCCTCGAATTCAACACTCTCGATCGTTTCATTTTCGAGTGACAACGAAGTGAAGGTTTCCAGGTAAAATGCTTTTTTCTTGAAATTCACGATGAGATTATACTCTTTCCTTAGTCATGATGATTGGATAAATATTTCTTGATTAGTCCCAATTTGTGGAATAAAATTCATCAATTTATTTCAGAGGAGGCGCTATGTCCTGGTACCTCGCAGCCTTAAAGAAATATGCAGTTTTCGATGGTCGGGCCCGTCGTAAAGAATACTGGTTTTTCGTCCTGTTCAATTTCCTCATTGCCGTAGGTTTATCGATAGTTGGCGTTCTTCTCGGTGTCGCCATCGGCGGTTTCGATGCCGATTCGTTCCCTTTCATTGCCGTGACTCCCGTGGTCCTTTACGGGCTCGCTATGATCATTCCCTCGATCGCCGTAACCGTCCGCCGGTTGCATGATATCGGTTTTTCCGGATGGTGGTACCTGATTACGCTTGTTCCCGGCGGATCAGTTGTCCTTTTCATCTTTGCCCTTTTGGACACTAAAGCAGGCGCCAACCAGTACGGACCGGACCCGAAAGCTGCTGAACGGGCACCTGCCGTGTCCTCAACTGTACAATAGAAGACTGTCTTTCTGAGCAAAGCGAAGAATCTCGGTCATACCCTGAGTCAAATGCGTCCGTTCACTTTATTGCCATTCTGAGTTTCTTGGTGCGCCTATCTATTGTAAGCGGCAGCAACTGTCAGCTTAATTGACTTTATGACGATTACAAGAGATAATTTTCCGTTAGAATCTCATTAATGACGGCAACCCACTCTGACAGATATATGTCCAAAACCAGAGTCTTCGCTCTTGTCGCTCTAGCCGTCCTCATCGGGATCGGTTCTTACCTGGTAGCCAAGTCTGACTACCTTCTCTTCCACAGCTTCGCGGACATGATCACAGTGTTCATCGCCGCCAGCGTCTTTGTGGTGGCATGGAACGGCCGGAAGCGCCTTGATAATGACTACTTCCTCTTTGTCGGTATCGCTTTCCTCTTTTTTGCTTTCGTCGATTTCATGCACCTGCTTGGCAACAAGAACATGGGCGTTTTCACCGGATACGGAAACCTGGGTCCGCCGTTCTATATCGCCAGCCGATATCTCCTCGGCATTTCTTTGCTCATTGCGCCCCTGTTCATGAAGCGCCGGCTCAATGTCCCAGTGACCTTAGCGGTTTACGCAGCCGTCTCCGCGGCTGTGGTTTTGTCAATTTTGGTATGGCGCAATTTCCCCACCACCTTCATTGATGGCGTCGGACTGACGCCGTTCAAGGTCATCTCAGATTACGTTATCTGCGGTCTGCTTGCCGCGGCAATCGGCGTTCATTTCTTAAACCGGAAAACCCTGGAGCCGAGGGTTTTCAAGCTCCTGACCTTGGCCCTTGTATTGGCCATTGCTACCGGGTTAGCCTTCACTCTCTACACCGACCCGTTCGGCATTACCAACATGGTCGGCCACTTCTTCCAGATCGGTACTTTCGGCGTGGTCTTCGCAGTGTTCGTTGAAATCGCTCTGAACCGGCCGCAGGACATACTCTACCGGGATCTGAGGTTGAGCGATGAACGTGTCCGGAACTTAAATACTCAGTTGAACCAGGAAATTACTCAGACCAGAGATGCCGAGCAGGCGCTGCGTCACAGCAACGAACGTCTTCAGAGGGTGTTGGACAACGAGACCGTCGGCGTCATGTTCTGGGACTTGACAACAGGCCGCATGACTGATGCCAATGACACCTTCCTGAAACTTATGGGATACAGTCGATCCGAGGTGGATGCCGGTGAACTTACCTGGCAAAAGTTGACTCCGCCGGAATACGTTGAAACGAGTCTCGCGGAGATCGAGAAATTTCATGCGAGCGGGCGCATTGGTCCATACGAGAAAGAATATTTCCAGAAGGACGGCGCCAGGAGGTGGCTCCTGTTTGCCGGCAGCTCCCTGGTGGCTGATCAGTGCGTGGAATTCTGTGTCGATATCTCCGAGCGCAAACAGGCTGAAAAGGAGTTGCGTGAAAGCGAGCAGCGGCAGGTCGGTGTCCTTGAGAGCATGCCGGATGCCTTCGTCGCATTTGATCGTAACCTGCGATACACCTACCTCAATTCAAACGCCGCCCGGATTCAAAACGTAAAACCCGAGGACCTTTTGGGCAAGGACGTACGGCAGGTTTATCCCGATGCCGAATCGTACAAGACCATCAGCCTGTACGAGCGGGTAATAGCCGAGCAGAAACCTGTTACCGCGGTTACACACCATTCAGGCTTTGGCTTGTGGACCGAGGTTCGGGCTTTTCCGACCCCGGATGGCGTTTCGGTCTTTTTTAAAGACGTTACGGAGCAGGTAAAAGCGCGCCAGACACTCGTTAATCTTAATGAAGAACTCGAGAAACGGGTGCAGATCCGGACCGAGGAACTTACGAGATCTCAGGAAAGCCTACTTAAAGAACTTAGATTGAGATCTCAGGCTGAGGCTTCTCTGCGCTCCCTTTCCGCCCAGCTTCTGACCGTCCAGGAAGAGGAACGCGGCACCATTGCGATGGAATTGCATGACCAGATAGGCCAGAGCTTGACTGTGTTGAAACTGATGCTGGCCAGGATCACCCGGGACGCGCCGGAATCGCTTAAGCCACAGCTCTTCAATGTCTCCGATTCTGTATCCGAGACTATGCAGGCGGTTCGGAGTTTGTCGCTGTCATTGCGCCCGGGAGTGTTGGATACTCTTGGCCTTGTTCCTGCTCTCGAGTGGCTGTTCGACGACCTGAACAAGAGGGCCGGACTGGATATCCATTTTGTTCACGATGCCGCCTTGGATATACCTCATAATGTGGGTACGACGGTTTATCGCATCACCCAGGAAGCCATGACCAATATCATGCGCCATTCGGGCGTCAAAGAAGCCTGGGTCAGGCTTGAAATCCGTGACGGTAAGCTGGATTTGACCATCGAGGACCATGGCCGGGGTTTCGATATCGCCTCTCTCGGGCGCACCACAGGAATCTCCGCTATGCGCGAGCGCGCCGCCCTTCTCGGCGGCGTCTGCCTCACCGAATCCGAGATCGGCCGCGGCACCTCCGTCAAAGTCTCGTTGCCGTTATCCTAGCGCCTTGCTTTTCAAGGAAATCGCGGTCTTTCTGCATTTGACATTGGCCATTATGCGTGGTGCTTATCCCGAACGTAAACGCCGGCGCAACCAATTTCCTCGTTAACCATTTTCCTGTTAAAATGGTCGCGAGTTTTCAATCTGTTTTCAAGCCTGCCTCGGTATTCAAGACCATAAAATCTTTGGGGGACCCTTGGAATTTTCTACCGAAGTCATCGCCGATTTCGCCGTAATTATGACCGTCGGCGCCATCGCGACTTTCATCTTCCACCGTTTGAAGCAACCGTTGATCCTGGGGTACCTCATCGCCGGCATTATCATCGGTCCGTATACCCCTCCGTTCGGTTTCATCAACCGGCCAGAGGTGCTTGAGGCCTCGGCGGAACTCGGCGTTATCCTGCTTTTGTTCGGCATAGGGTTGGAATTCCCTCTCAAAAAGCTTATGTCGGTCGGACTTAAGGCTTACGCGGTCATTTCAATCATCGAAATTGTCTGGATGTTCGTCTTAAGTTTTTTCATCGGCCTACTCTTGGAATGGCCAGTCATGGATTCGCTCTTCTTAGGCATGGCATTGGCCTCAAGCTCTACCGTGGTTATAGCTAAAGTCTTGTCAGATATGGGCAAATTACAGGATACTTCTGCGCTGGTGATGATGGGTGTATTGGTGGTTGAGGATCTAATCGTGGTGCTGGCGCTGGGACTGGCGACCTCGGTCATCGACGCAGGCTCTATAAGCTTTCTGGACCTCTCGTTTTCGGTCGGGCGGATGCTCCTGTTCGTGATCGGCTCCCTTGTCATCGGCCTTCGCTTCATCCCCCGGATCATCGACTGGATCAACCACCCGGAGGAAGGTGAGGGCTACACCGAACACGACGAGGTGATAGTCCTGACCGCTCTCGGGTTCTGCTTCGCTCTTTCGGTGATTGCCAATTTCTTGGATCTTTCTATGGCCATCGGAGCGTTCCTGATGGGCGTCATTATCGCCAGCGCTCGGTCAGCTCACCGCATATCCTTCCTGACTCTTCGGATTAAAGAAATGTTCGGGGCGATGTTCTTCGTTTCCATCGGAGCTCTGATCGATATAACTCAGTTCACCACCTTCTTCCTGCCGGGACTGCTCGTAATCGCCACGATGCTTCTCGGCAAGGTTGTCGGATGCGGCCTCGGCACCCGGCTCATGGGTTATGACCTTTCGACATCCCTCAAGGTGGGTCTCGGTATGGGTCAAGTCGGAGAATTCGCGTTGATCGTGGCCAAGAGCGGCCAGGATCTGGGTGTGACCAGCCCTTTTCTGTTTCCCATCATCGGCATGGCGGTTGGCGTCACCGCTTTTATGACGCCGTATCTCATCAGGTTCAGTTACCGCCTCAATCCCGAATGGATATCCAACGCCTGGGGCAAGGACCGTTGGAATAGACCCGGCGATAAATAGGATATTGACTCTTAGTCCCGGTTTTGACCAAACAAACTTGTCTCCTAGAATGTTATTGGTGCCCATATCAAGACGGAGCGACGCGTTTGACGAAACTGCTTAAAGATACAGTCCTTGAAGTAGTCTGGGCGGCTGGCCCCCTCGTCGGGGTCATCATTATTCTGCAGTTTGTCCTTGTCAGGGCGTCGGCAGCGGTATTTATCCAGTTCCTGGTTGGCACCCTATTCGCCATTGCTGGTATAACACTGTTTCTCATCGGTATCGAGGTTGGTATCTTGCCTGCGGGCAAAGCGGTCGGGGCTGGCTTGGTCCAACGGCGGTCTTTCTGGCTTATCGTAGGCATCGCTTTTCTCATCGGTTTCGCCACCACCATTGCCGAACCGGACGTGCTCGTGTTAGCCGACCGGGCGCAAGACATTTCCGGGGGTGCCGTTTCCCACCAGAACCTCATCTACATTATAGGAATCGGCGTGGCATTTTTTGTGGTCATGGCCATGCTGCGTATCCTGCGCGGTATCCCTATTGCCTACCTCCTGACCGCCGGCTACCTCATCGTAATCGCGCTCTCCATGATGACCCCCGCGGATTACGTCTCGCTGGCGTTTGATTCCGGTTCCGTGACGACAGGGGCGCTCACCGCCCCCATCATCATTTCCCTGGGCGTCGGTTTCAGTTCAGTTCTCGCCGGCCGGTCGAGCGTTGGCGACGGTTTCGGCATCATCGGGCTAGCGTCGATAGGGCCGATAATCGGAGTGCTCGTTATGGGAATTTTTCACTCATGAACGGGCTCACTATCTTCGACGGCTTGCTGGAGACAGCCGGAAGCGTGATCGAAGCCTTCGTGCCGCTGCTTTTCGTTCTATTGATATTCCAGGTATTCTTCCTGAAACTGCCCCCCACCTACATTATGAAACTGCTCAAAGGCACGCTCATCGCCTCTGCCGGTCTTGTCCTTTTTTTGCAGGGCGTCAAGGGCGGATTCCTGCCGTACGGCCATGCCATTGGGGTCTCGCTAGGAAACCTGGACCCGAAATGGCTGGCGGTCCCGTTCGGGCTGCTTCTTGGTTTCTTGACCGCCCGTAGCGAACCGGCGGTAAGGGTATTGTGCGATCAGGTAGAAGAAGCCTCTTCGGGATCTATGCGCAAGTCCACCGTGCTGGCAGCCATTTCTATCGGCGTAGCGATCTTCGTTGGTCTGGGGATGGCCAGGATAACCTATTCCATCCCGCTGTTGTATATTCTGATCCCCGGTTACCTGTTAGCGTTAGTCCTCGCCTACTTGAGCCCCAGGGAATACACGGCGGTAGCTTTTGACGCCGGGGGAGTGGCCACCGGTCCGCTCGCCAACACCTTCCTCTTGAGCTTGGGTCTAGGTATGTCGGCGGCCATCGGCGGGCAAGATGGCGCCATCTATGGATTCGGGCTGGTATCTTTTATTGCACTTGCCCCGCTCATTTCAGTCATGATTTTGGGAGTATTAGTACGTACGGTTCCAAGAAGGAGGAAACCATGAAGTCCGATGTTTCGCTCATCATCACCATCGTCAGAAAGGGCTGGGCAGACAAGGTGCTGGAGAATTCGATGAAGGCCGGCGCCGAAGGAGGCACCATTCTCATGGGGCGGGGAGTGGGTATCCATGAGAAAAGTCAAAGCATCATGGGTATCCCCATCGAACCGGAAAAGGAAATAATCCTCTCGGTGACGTATCCTGACAAGACCGATGTGATCCTTCAGCAGATCGTCGATTCTTGCGACTTGGAAGACCCGGGCGCCGGGATCGCCTTCGTTGTGCCTGTGGAACGTGTCGTTGGCGTGTGTCATCGGATTAACCACCATGGCGAAGCTCCGCAATCGGAAAAACCGTAAGTCCGGATATTTAACAAAGGGAGGCGACAATGAAAACCGAAGTTTTTGTCGGTGATGTATTTTCGTTACACGGCACTTCAAGTGTGACCCTCGATCAAAATGAGAGCATGGTCAATGTTGTTAAGGTTTATGCCAAAGAGCCACAGGTTAAGGGCGTGTTCCTTGTAGATGCCGATAACCGGTTTGCCGGTTTGATTTCCCGTTTGGCGATACGGAAGTGGGCGGAATTCCAGTTGATCGGCAAATGGGAAGCCGACGGAACGTGTTCCGCATTGAATGACACCATCAAATCAACTCTTGCCAGGACCCTGGCTCGGGGCGACCGGGCGTCGTTCGGGCTGAAGAAAACAGATACTTTGCGGCAGGCTTTTCAACAGATGCTGAGACTGGATGAGGATATATTGCCCGTTGTCGACGATGGTGGGAACGTGATTGGCGACCTGAGTCTTTCTGAGATCCTGGTGAAAACACTGGACGAAGACTGCGCCTGAACAAACCTGCCTGTTTGGCTGGCATCTGAGAAAATCAGCTCATCTTCCCGCCTCGTAGTGAATTGAGGATAAACTCGATTTCGACGATGCTGAGACCGTAGCGGCGAAGAGCATGCCTGGTAATCTCCAGACCGGCTTCAAATTGAGGTTTTACCAGTTCATTGACATTTACTTTTCTCAGGGTTACCTCATCGCTATCGCGCTCGACCCTGACAATTATGTCCAATTTCGGATTGATGCTCCGCGCGTTTTCCACTGTCAGCTGTATGTCAAGGAAACTCGGGAATGTGCAAACCAGCAATTTGGCCTTTTCCAGGAAAGCTCCATGGAGTACCTCGAATTTGCTGGCATCCCCATACAAACAGGGCACCCCTGTCTTACGAGATCGTGAGATGACTTGCGGATCCAGGTCGATGATCAGATATGGCAGATTTCGCCTCGAAAGGATTTTGATCAGACTCGAGGCTGCCCGGCCGCCGCCACAAATCACGGTGTGCCCGCCCATTGAACTTAGCGCGTGAGGTTCGGTCTCTGGGCGAATGCTTAGAATGCGCTTTCCAATAACGGTACTTTTGAGACGGTTATATAAATGATTGGTGCCGGAAAGCAAGAATGGGGTTTGTACCATAGTTACGATGGCGGATCCCAGGATCAACGCATAAGTCCCGTCGCTGAGTATTCCCGAAGCCACGCCGACCCCGGCCAGCACAAAACTAAACTCTCCTATTTGAGCCAGACAGGTACCCGTTATGATCGATGTTCTGGCATTAAACCCGAAAACCCATGGAATTCCAGTGTAAATTATGAATTTTGTGATAAAAATAAAAACGACAACGCCAACGAGAAGAGCCACGTTGTTTGTCAAGAACCTTGAATCTACGAGAGTTCCGAGGGACACGAAGAATAAGGCACCGAAAGCATCACGGAAAGGTACGATATCGGCGAGGGCTTGACGGGCAAAAATTGAACGGCCGGTGAGCAACCCGGCAATGAAAGCTCCGATCGCGGCTGAGACGCCGAACAGTTGGGAAGCAATGGCAGCCGCCAGTGTTATTGCCACCACTGAAATTAGGAACAACTCTTTTGAACGGGTCCCGGCGATACGGTTCAAAACTCTAGGTAAAAACAACAGTCCCGCACCAATCATGATGATAATGAATCCTATCGCTTTTCCTCCGGCTTCAAACAGAGCAGGAAAAACCTCAGTTCCGGAAGTGCCCAGGGTGGGCATGATGATCATCAACGGGATTACGAATAGATCCTCCACCAGGAGCAGACCGATCATTACCCGCCCGTGCACGGAGTCGAGTTCATTGCGGTCAAGCAGCAGCTTGAGTACCACAAGGGTAGAACTCATGGTGAGCACCAGGCCGAAAAAGATGGCTTCGGGAGTCGCCCAGCCCAGCACCTTACCGAATAAAGTGCCTGCGCCGCCTGTCAGGATCACTTGAGCGATCCCACCGAAAACAGCCACCTTCCCTACCCGGCGCAGTTCATCGAAAGAGAACTCCAGCCCCAGCGTGAAAAGGAGCATTATGACGCCGATATTCGCCAGATTTTCTATCGCCGCAATATCCTGAACCAAACCCAAGCTGTAAGGGCTGACGATCATGCCGGCAATCAGATAGCCCAGCAGAACAGGCAATTTCAGCCGGTTGGCTAAAAAACCTCCGGCTAAAGCCGCAAGCAGAACAACAACAACATCAAAGCCAAGACCCAAATTTTCCAACTTGGCTCCTAAAATTCATGGAAGTCTGTAATTTTATCACAGGTAAGCCAAACGCTCTAGCTGATTGAAACACATCAGGCGCTGTTAGATTATCGCTCGGCGCTTTCTTGCGGACTTATTGCGAAAAAGTGACATAACAAAATATCCTTCCAAAAACGACACGACACGCTTGACAACCTAATCGTACAGGCGTGCTATAATATTGACATCATGCCCTCATCTGTCATTCTGAATCCGAGCGAAGCATCGGGGAAGAATCTCTATGCGTCCCCTTTTGAGAACTGCCATTCATGCAGTCGTTCCCAAACGCCGAGTTGTTTCTGCAACCCGACCCTTGAAATCGGGGGGGGTTGAACGTAAAAATGGAGTCGTTTCGGTCGATCTTGTTCTACGCAAAGAAACAAATCAATCCATCAAAGGGAGGAAGATTCGTTTCCTTCGTTTCACCCCACGCGAGACTCACAACTCACGACTCACAACTTCCTTCGCGGGACGCGCGCCAAAGGTTTTGCTATAATGACCTCTGCTTCCTGCCGCCCAAAGCAACGGCTGGAACGTTTATGAAAGGATTGAAGTGACCAGACTGCGTTTTGATGATCCCGATATTTACAATGCCATCGCCGCCGAGGATAAACGGCAGCAGGAAACGATCAACCTCATTGCCTCGGAGAACTACGCCTCCCGCGCCATCCTCCAGGCGCAGGGCTCTTCTTTAACCAACAAGTACGCCGAAGGCTACCCCGGCAAACGCTATTACGGCGGCTGCCACAACATGGACACCATCGAGACCATCGCCATCGATCGCTGTAAAGAACTTTTTAAGGCCGAACACGCCAACGTCCAGCCCCACTCGGGCGCTCAGGCTAACATGGGCGCCTATTTCGCCCTGATCAAGCCCGGCGACACCATCATGGGCATGAGCCTGTCCCACGGAGGTCACCTGACCCACGGCGCCAAGGCCAACTTCACCGGAAAGATGTATAACGTCGTCGCCTACGGCCTCGACCAGGAGACCGAGCGCATCGACTACGCCGCCATGGAAAAGCTGGCCGACGAATCTCAACCGAAGATCATCGTCGCCGGAGCATCCGCCTATCCCCGCGTCATCGATTTCGAGCGCATCCGCAGGATCTGCGACAAGGTCGGCGCCAAAATGATGGTCGATATGGCCCATATCGCCGGACTGGTTGCGGCAGGCGTTCATCCCTCTCCTGTCCCCTACGCCGATGTCGTCACTTCGACTACCCACAAAACCCTGCGCGGCCCGCGCGGCGGTTTCGTCCTTTGCAAAGCGGACCTGGCCCACGCTATCGATTCCGCGATGTTCCCCGGCATCCAGGGCGGGCCGCTGATGCATGTCCTGGCCGGCAAGGCTGTCGCCTTCCGCGAAGCCGCCACCCCTGAGTTCGGCGACTACGCCCGGCAGATTTTGGCCAACTCAAAGACGCTCGCCCGCGAGCTCCAAAAGCACGGCTTCCGCCTTGTTTCCGGCGGCACCGATAACCACCTGGTATTGCTCGACCTCACCGCCACCGGCGTCAACGGCAAGGACGCCGAGGAGGCTTTAGGCCGCTGCAACATCGTGGTCAACCGCAACACCGTGCCTTTCGTCGCTACGCAGAAGGCCACCGCCCCCAATGGCATGCGCCTGGGCACCCCGGCGGTTACCACCCGCGGCTTCGGTGAAGCGGAAATGGTCCGGATCGCCGCCTGGGTCCACGAGGTCATCAAGAATTTCGGCAATCCCGAGGTCGAGGCCCGCATCGCTGCGGAAGTCAGAACCCTGACCGAGAAATTCCCCGTCCCTGGCATCACCGACTAGAAAATTTCGAATTTTGGACTTGTTTTCGAATTTCGGATTTCGTGCTTCGGATTTGGAGACTGAAAAATGGATGAGATGAAGGTTTTCACCGGCAACGCCCACCCGGCTTTGGCAAAAGCTGTGGTCGATTATCTCGGCATTCCGATGGGCAACAGCCAGGTCTTCCAGTTCTCCAACGAGAACATTTTCGTCAAGATATTAGACAACGTTCGCAACCGCGATACCTTCGTCATCCAGCCCTTTTCGACCCCTGTAAATCAAAGTATCCTCGAGATGCTGATCATGATCGATGCCCTTAAAAGGGCTTCGGCTGGCCGTATTACGGCGGTCGTCCCCTACTATGCCTACGGCCGCACCGATAAGAAAGACCAGCCTCGCGTCCCCATCACCGCCCGCCTCCTGGCCGACCTGATCACCACCGCCGGGGCTAACCGGCTGCTCACCGTCGACCTCCACGCCGCCCAGATCCAGGGCTTTTTCAACATCCCGGTCGACGAACTTTCAGCCATCAGCTTGCTCACCACCTATATCAAGAAAATGAACCTGTCGCCGCTGGTGGTCGTTGCCACCGATATCGGCATTAGCAAGCGCGCCCGAGACTTCGCCGCCCGGCTGAACGCCCCCCTGGCCATCATCGAAAAGCGCCGCCTCGGCAATGAAGACAAGACCGAGACCTTGAATATCATCGGCGACGTAAAAGGACGCATTGCCCTCACCGTTGACGATGAGATCGATACCGCCGGCTCTCTCACCAACTCGGTGCAAACGCTACTGAACAACGGAGCTACCGAGGTCTATGCCTGTTGTACCCACCCGGTGTTGTCCGGTCCCGCCATCAAGCGCATCGAAGGCTCGGCGGTTAAAGAGGTCATCGTTACCGACACCATTCCGGTGGCTGATGAGAAACGGATCGATAAGATCACCGTCCTATCGGTGGCATCTCTCCTCGGCGAGGCCATCCACCGCATCCACACCGGCCTATCCGTCGGCGCCATGTTCCAGCAGGAATAGTGGAATTATCCGCCGCCGAACCTCTCGACCGCCCTAGCGTGTCGTTTGGCGGCTTCGGCCTCTCGGTTTTTCGGCTGCGCTTCGGTCACCAGCGAATCTAACAATTTCGAAGTCGCCTTCGAAACCTCTTTGATTGCCCGATCGAAGGCTGCGTGATTGGCAGCTGAGGGAATGGAAAAGCCGCTAACTTTTCGGACGTATTGCTGCGCCGCGGCGTTTATTTCATCTTCTGTAGCTGGCGGATCGAAGTTGAACAGCATGTGGATATTGCGGCACATTATGCAGCCTCCCGAACGTGATTCTTGGCCATCGCCTGATAATACCTGACCAACAGGAGACAATTTTGCTCTACGATGTCGATCCTTGAGTCGCCGTCAGACCCTGCGGCAAAACCGGTCAACATGCTGTCGTTGAAATATGCCTTTGGAAATGATTTCCTCAGAACATCGACCAGGGTGCTGAAATTGCCCGCCGCTGTCGGCCCCATTCTTCCTCCGAGGAAAGAATAATCAAAGTCGAACTGGCATATTTCGATAGCCGGCGCGATCGATTTTTCACCGTAGAGCCGGATGAACTGCTCGGTGATTGTCTGAGCTTCCCGCCCTTTGGAAACGATCCGTTTCATCAGCGGGATACCGCCGCTCAACAAAGTTGCCGGCACATTCACCTTCATCATGGTCTTTTCAGACGTGCCCTCTTCGACCACGCTCGTTCTGCGGGCGGCGAGTATCATGAAAACATCGGAGCCGGTTAGGCTCTCTGTGTTTCCGTTCCGGCTGGAAAAACTGGTCCTATCATTTTCAGAGCTTGCCGAATGAGCTACCAGCTTGGGAGAAACCGGCTGCCTAAGTTCTGATTCGGATACTACAAACGCGGTCAATCCCAATGCCGACAATGATCTGGTTGCCGCGATTGCCGCATCTTCGTTTCTGAAATGCCCGATCATTCGAGGTAGACGCCCGGCGAACTGGAACCGGATCTGATAGTCCGGTTGGGCGACGGCATTGGCAATCCTGGTGATGAGTTCCGAGGACAACTCGGCTGGGGGCATTGCCGCCACGTGGAAAACTTCGTCTCCGATCATGACTTCAGTATATTACACTGATCATCGGACACAATAATTGAAACGAAGTGATCGGCTTAAGCCGGCCAAATATGAAGTCCTGGTCCGATAAATGACTTTACACGTGTGTACTCGTATAATTCTGAACATGGAAACTGCCAAACGTCATTTGTTTAGATGCAAAGTTTGCGGCTACATTTGGGTGCAATATCTTAAAGAAGGCGACCCCAGCCCAGGCAATTGTCCCAAATGCAGTTCACCGGATTGGAATAAAGCTAGAATTCCCCGGCCATGAACCAGAGTACATTAGACTTTCTAAATTGGTCGGAATTGCGGGGAAAAAAGGTGGCGGCGGGTAGATTTGAACTACCGCCCAAGGTGCTGGTTGCTGAACAGCTTTCTAGAATATCTTGATGTTAAGACCACCGATTAACAGGGATATTGCCGCGGCGTAAGTGACCAGTATTAATAAGATAAAAATTGCCGCTAGAACTATCAACAGTTTTGAGCGTCTTGATATCCCAAACCCCAATAACCACGAGGCGAATCCGATAGTAGCAAGGTCGACAGCGGCCACTGCCAGTCTATTCAACGTGAAACCATCGGACATGCCGACCCCGACTGCAAATGCCAGGACGGGTAATGACAATACAACGAATGTTATCCAACCTAATACGGTACCTCGGGGTAACTTGGATTGTTGATTCATAACAATGCTGAAGGGAAAGTGGTGGCGGCGGGTAGATTTGAACTACCGACCAAGGGCTTATGAGTCCCCTGCTCTGCCGCTGAGCTACGCCGCCATACTGAACTTAAAACGCGACAGGCAGTAATTCTATAATCCCCGCCCGAGACTGTCAATTCACACCCATACTATATCCTAAGTTCTAGTCATTTTTGACTGAGTTCAAAAGGAGCAGTACAATTATGTAAGTTAATCATCTTGCTCAAGAGGGAGGTGATAAGCATGTCCAGGACCCCCTTCCACCGCCGCACTTGACGGAACATTAATAGCGCGGGTACCGCGCCCGGGACTGCTTATGCCTCCCATACGTCAGGTTTTTTCGGCTAGTTAGTCGAAATCTCCATTATTCAAACGTGACGGTGGAGGCAACTCCGCCTTCTTTCTTTTGACGTCCTCGCGACGATCATCGAATTTCGGCCGCAGTCCCCTCGAAAACAGCCAACGATCAAGCACCAATAATTTCGAGAGGATTTTGACATGGTTTTAACCGAAAACGAGCAAATGTGGGCCGACCTCGGCATCGACCTCAAGTCCCACGGCCAGTTGATGAACGCCCTGGGACCGATCTACAGGGACATCTATCTCAGCCAGCAGAACCGCCCCAAGGGCATGGGCTTTTACGATTTCGTCGTCGGCGATATCCACGGCATCCGGGTCAAGGAACTGCGGGAGCACGCCAAGGCCGGCGGCAAGGTGGTGGCCACCTACTGCGTCTTCGTGCCGGAGGAGTTCTGCTGGGCCACGGGCGCCATCCCCATCAGCCTGTGCGCCGGCACCGCCTTCTCCATCCCCGCCGCCGAAGAAGTCCTGCCCAGGAACACCTGCGCACTCATCAAGTCATCGTTCGGCTTCAAGCTGGGTAAGCTCTGCCCTTACGTTCAGGTGTCCCACCTCATCGTCGGCGAGACCACCTGCGACG
The DNA here is from genome assembly GCF_014672715.2 of Dehalogenimonas etheniformans. Lineage (NCBI taxonomy): Bacteria > Bacillati > Chloroflexota > Dehalococcoidia > Dehalococcoidales > Dehalococcoidaceae > Dehalogenimonas > Dehalogenimonas etheniformans. Next base: position 1,540,897 of record NZ_CP058566.2, read on the forward strand.
GCAAGAAGAAGATGTTCGAATTACTCGCCGAGCACCAGCCGGTCTACGTAATGGAGGTACCCAACAAGCGCGGACCCGCCGGTCGTAACCTGTGGCAGCAGGAAGTCCGCGACTTCAAGGCTAAAATCGAGGAATTGACCGGCAACCAGATCACCGCCGAAAATCTCGGCGAAGCCATCAAGAAGGTCAATGCCCGCAGACGTGAGTTCAAGCGGCTTTCGGCTTTACGAGCCGCCGACCCGGCGCCCATCTCCGGCAAGGACGCGCTACTCGCTACCCAGGTCTCGATGTACGACGATGTCGAGCGCGAGACCCAGATCATGAAGGCCTTGAACGATGAACTCGAGGAGCGGGTAAAGAAGGCCGAGGGAGTATTCCCCAAGGGCGCCAAGCGTATCCTCATCTCCGGCTCGCCCATGGCCATCCCCAACTGGAAGCTGCACCACCTCATCGAGAGTGCCGGTGCGGTGGTCGTCGGCGAGGAGTCCTGCACCGGCAGCCGCTTCTTCAACGAACTGGTACCCGAGGGCATTACCCATCTTGACGAGATGGTTACGGCGCTGGCCGATCGCTACCTCAGAACCAACTGCGCCTGCTTCACCCCCAACTGCGAGCGCCTGGATGACATCATCGGCATGGCGAAGGCGCTCAAGGCCGACGGTGTCATCCACTACAACCTGCAGTTCTGCCACACGTATGCCAATGAAGCCATCCAGGTGGACAAGGCGCTGGAAAAAGCCGGCATCCCGCTGCTTCGCATCGAGACCGACTACTCCGACGAGGACTCCGGCCAACTAAAGACCCGCATCGATGCCTTCCTGGAGACTTTGTAATAATCCAACCTCCCTCTCCCTCAATGAGAGAGGGATAAGAGGGTGAGGGTGAAATGCCGCCCAAAAGCAAATTGAGGTTTTGCAGATGATCACCGCCGGCCTCGACGTCGGTTCCCGCACCATCAAGCTGGTGCTCTTCGATGGCAATATCATCCATTCCGTTGTCGCCGATAGCGGCCTGAAGCCCGTTGACCGCTGCCGCCGGTTGCTCGAAGGCCGCTCATTCGACAAATTGATGGTGACCGGCTACGGCCGAGATTTGGTGGCCCTGGAGCTATCCGGGGCCACCATTTCCGAGATCTCGGCACAAGCAGCCGCCGCCCGCTACCTCTACCCCGACGCCGCCAGTGTCATCGACATTGGCGGCCAGGATTCCAAGGTCATCCGCCTTTCGGCGACGGGCGTCCGGAAGTTCGAAATGAACGACCGCTGTGCTGCCGGCACAGGCAAGTTTTTGGAGATCATGGCTCGCGCCCTGGAGCTTTGCATCGACGACTTCGCCAAAACAGCCCTCGATGCCGAACGCTCGGTGACCTTGAATTCCCTCTGTACCGTCTTCGCCGAGTCCGAGGTCATCTCCCTCATCAATAAGGGCGAGGATGCTCATGCCATCGCCCTCGGTCTGCACCAGGCTGTCGCTTCCCGTGTTGGCGCCATGGCTAAACGAGTCGGTATGGCGGACAGATTGGTCTTTTCCGGCGGCGGCGCTAAAAACCCCTGCCTAGTTAAGTTGCTGGAGGAAAAGTTAAGCCTTAAAATCACCGTGCCCGAAGAGCCTCAGATAACCGCTGCCCTCGGTGCCGCCATTATCGCCTCTCGTTAATTTTCCTCCCCCTCGATGGGAGATGAATTAGAGGAGAGGGTGGATGGGCGGTGCAGTGTGGGGCGTAGGGGCGACGGGTGCGTCGCCCGCTGTATGTATAGAAAACTGAAAACTGCTAACTAGGAGAAAACATGCCTGAGATCATAGACGCCCGCAGCAAGCCCTGCCCCCAACCCGTCCTCCTGGCCGCCGAGGCCCTGAAAAAATCAGACGATGTCACCGTCATCGTCGATAATCCCGGCTCGCAGCAAAACGTCGCCAAATTCGGCAAGACCCAGGGCTGCAGCGTGACGGTTGAGGAAAAAGCTGATGGTATCTACATCCACCTGACCAAGATGGCTGTGGCTTCGAAAACCGAGGCACCCAAGGCCAGCGGTATCGTCGTTTTCATCGGCTCCGACGTCATCGGCCGCGGCGAGAACATCGAACTCGGCAGCTTGTTGATGCAGAGTTTCCTGAATACCCTCCAGTCCTTACCCAACCGCCCGGAAACCATCTTATTCATGAACAACGGCGTGAAATTGGTAGCCGAGGGCTCTCACGTCATCGGCGAACTCAAGCAGCTTGCCGATTCCGGAATCGAACTCCTGGCCTGCGGCACCTGCCTGTCGCGCCTCGGCCTGTCTAACAAGATCGCCGTCGGCCATATCTCCAACATGTTCACCATCGCCGACACGATGATGCGGGCATCAAAGGTTATTAGTCTTTAGTTGATGAATCTCCCCTCCCGCGGCTTCGCGGGAGAGGGCTAAGCTGAGGGCGAGGAGATATCTTGACCACCCGCCCCCTCCCTGTTACAATGCCGCCGTCTGAACGTTCGTTCAACGGAATTACATGACGATAGATTTCATCACGCACGGCGCCGTCGCCATCATCACCTTGAACCGCCCCGAGGCTTATAACGCCCTCGACCTCGCCAGCCTCCGCGGCCTTTCCGATGCCGTTGCTCGTTTCGAATCTGACGGGAATCTCCAAGTTGCCATTATCACCGGTACCGGCAAAGCCTTCTGCGCCGGCGCCGATATCGATGAAACCCTTCCATATATGAAAGAACACGGCACCAAAACCCTGCCCCCGACGATCATGCGCGGCCAGAACTGTTCAAAACCTCTCATCGCCGCTATCAACGGGTTGGCTTTGGGCGGAGGACTGGAACTGGCGTTTGCCTGTGACATTCGAATCGCTGCAGCGTCTGCAAGGCTCGGCTTTCCGGAGATCGGCTTAGGTCTTATCCCGGGTTGGGGTGGCACTCAGCGTCTGGCTAGGCTAGTTGGCCTTGGGCGGGCATCAGAAATGATTCTCACCGGACATGCCATCAATGCCTCGGGAGCTGAACGTATCGGTCTGGTCAACAAGGTCGTCCCGGACAGCGAGTTGATGACCTCCGCGTTCGAAATGGCCCATGCCATCGCCGAAAAATCGCCGGAAGCGGTTAGAATCGCTAAAGAAGCCCTTCGTAAAGGTTTCGACCTACCTCTGAACGAGGCCCTTGACCTCGAAGCAGGTCTCGAAGATGCCGCTCTTCACACTGCCGGTTTTGAAGAAGGAATGCTGGCATACCGCGAAAAACGGCGGGCACACAAAAACAAATCTTAGAATAAAATAGCCATTCGTGGTGAGCTTGTCGAACCATAACGGTGGGTTAGAACAAGGGGGATTTTTCACCAATGTCAATCAAAAAAGTCGGTGTGGTAGGTTTCACCGGCGTCATGGGTGCCGGCATTGTTCAGCTCTGCGCACAGTCCGGTTATGAAGTCGTCGGCTTCAGTCGCAATCCGGAGCGCACCAAAAAAGCCGTCGCCCTTATCGAAAAACACCTTAGCCGACTCGTAGAAAAGGAAAAAATCTCTGCATCCGATAAGGCTGCCGCCCTGGCTCGCATTTCCACCGCTGATAATATGAGCGCTCTTGGCGATTGCGACCTCGTCATCGAGAGCGTCGTCGAGAACATGGACCTCAAAAAGAGCATCTTCGCTGAACTCGATGCCGCCTGCCACCCCGATGCCATCCTGGCCACCAATACCTCATCGCTTTCGATTATCGACCTGGCTATGGCTACCCGCCGCCCCAACCAGGTGCTCGGGCTCCACTTCTTCAACCCCGCACCTTTAATGCCACTGCTTGAAGTGGTGAAAACCATCGCCACTTCCGATGAAACTCTGGCCATAGGTAAAGGTTTCGGCGAGACCCTGAACAAAACGATTATCGTTGCCCGCGATGCGCCCGGCTACATCGTGAATACCCTTCTGATTCCCTATTTACTTAACGCCATCCGCATGCTTGACCGCGGCCAGGCGGCGCGTGAGGATATCGATACGGCGATCAAGTCCGGTTTGAACTACCCGATGGGACCGCTGCAAGTGGCTGACTATATCGGGCTGGACGCGCTCCTCTTTATCGCCAACATCATGTACGAGGAGTCCAAGGAACCGCAGTACGCCGCGCCGCCTCTATTAAAGAAAATGGTCACCGCAGGTTGGCTGGGCCGGAAGTCCGGCAAGGGCTTCTACGAATACCGATAAATAACCAATTCACTACACACAAATTTCAAGGTTTGGATCTTGATTTGGTGTTTGGTTATTGTTTGGTTCTTGTTTCTTGGTTATTGGTTATTTGGCTTTAGCCTAAGCGCCAGGCTAATTCCCAGAATTGGTGCAAAATGTCGGGGTTTTCGGTGCCCAATAGTCGGCTCACTTCACCGTCGACATCATGGCTCAGCCTCAACCGCCACTTGGTCATTTGTCTTGAATTGGGCATGACCAACCCATGTTCCCATCTCTCGAGTTCATCCTCGGAGATTCCTAGGTTCGTCGCGATGTCGCACCGGGTTTGACCGATCTGTTCTCGCAGTTTACCAAGCGACGGGCCGTCTCCATTCCTTATGAGGGAAATCAGCCCGCTGACTTTGCTGAAATCGACTTCTCCTGTGTTCACCTTGGCAGAACTCCTGCGATATACCCGAAAAATTATTGGGTTCATCTTACGCGGGTAATAACAGCCTTGCAACAGGAGGATAATTTCCCCTTCAAAGCAAAAAGGTTTTATACTTGTCACCGCTTATGGGCGAATCGATTATAAACGGTGCCTGGGTTCTGCCGGCACTCCTCGCGCTGGTCGGGCTGGTTGTGGGTGCGTACGGAACGCTTATCGGCGTCGGCGGCGCTCTGGTACTGGTGCCCCTGCTGTTACTCCTGTATCCCCACGCCACCCCCCAAGCGATTACCGCTATCTCTCTCGTCATCGTGCTGGTTAATTCGGTCGGCGGCACGATCGCCTACGCCCGCCAAAAACGCGTCGATTACCGCAACGGACTGATTTTTGCCTTTGGGACGGTGCCGGGAGTCCTGCTCGGCATATGGACCTTGCAGTACGTTTCGAGAAATCTCTTCGCCCTCATCTTCGGAATTGTGATGATCGCGATTTCAGCATTTCTGATAATTCGGGCGGAACCGGCTAACACCGCTAAATCGGTCAACGGGCATTATAGCTGTAACCGGCCGCTTGGATTCACCTTAAGCATGGTAGCAGGTTATCTGGCGGGGTTACTGGGCATAGGCGGCGGCATCATCCATGTCCCGGTGATGGTGTACATCATGTGTTTCCCCACCCACGTCGCCACCGCCACCTCCCATTTTATCCTGATCTTCACCGGCGCCACCGGTACCTTGACCCATTTGGGTCAAGGTACTTTCGGCTCGGACTGGTCGGTCATTATTTGGCTGGCCCTTGGAGTTGTCCTCGGATCGCAGATAGGCGCCCGACTCTCAAAACGCGTTCACGGTAATGTGCTCATCCGTTTGCTTGCGGTAGCTTTGGCTATCACGGGGTTGAGATTGGTGCTAGGATAGTCGAGTTATGTTAAAATTGGTCAGCGCAATGGTTCATCGAGGCTGATCGTATGGTCATGGCACAATCACAAAAACTGCCCCCAAAGCTAAGGATGGAAACCGTCGAGTTCGGCGGCCTGACCTGGTACGACATCGAAAGGCCTTCCGAAACCGAGACGACCTACCTTGCCCAGAATTTCCCCTTCCATCCCCTCGACCTTGACGACGTTCTCTCCAAGCGCCAGCGCCCCAAGATCGACGAATATAAAGACTATCACTTCATGGTGTTCCATTTCCCGGTTTACAATAAGGTCGAAAAACTGCTGACACCTTCCCAGCTTTCCGTTTTTATCGGTTCCAACTACCTGATCACCCTTCACGCGGGCCTGCTTAGGCCCCTGACCAGGCTGTTCCGTGAATGCGAAATGGATGATGAGTGTCGGAAAGAATTCCTTACCCACGGACCCGGCTACCTGCTCTACCGGATCGTCGACCGCCTGGTGGACTACTGCCAGCCCATCGTCAACAAGATCCTGGAGAATATGGACCGGATCGAGGACGAAATTTTCGCAAAACACCGCGCCGGTACGGTCAAGGAAATTTCCGTGCTCCGGCGTGATATCATCACCTTCCGCCGCACGATCTGGCCAATGCGCGCCGTCATTGCCGGCCTGGAGCCCAAGCTCAAGCGTTACATAGACACCGACCTCAATGTCTACTTCGGCGATCTGATCGATCACACCGACAAGATCTGGGATAGTCTCGACGAGTGCAAGGAAGTTATCGAAGCGCTGTCAGCAACGTTCGATTCGATGTCATACAACAACTACAACGCCGGCATCCGCACCCTCACTATCTTCGCCACTATCACCCTGCCGCTGCTGCTCGTCGCCAGCGTTTATGGCATGAATATCCCCTTGCCCGGCCAGAATACAGCGCACCCCATCATCATCGTCCTATTGATAACCCTCGGCGCCACCATATTCACCGGCCTTGTCCTTAAGCGATTGAAAATCATTTAGCCTCCCCGAAAGGAACCTTTTCTTGCGCATTTCTCCGCGTTTAATGGTAATCGCCGCTCTGTTTGTCACTTGCCTTATCGCGGCCAACATTATCGCCGTCAAGCTTATCTCCGTCGGTTCCAATATCGTCTTGCCGGCGGCTATTATCATCTTTCCCTTGAGCTACATCATCGGCGATATCCTGACCGAAGTCTATGGCTTTGCCTGGGCTCGGCGCGTCATCTGGCTCGGCTTCTTATGTAATTTCATCTTCGTTTTCTTTGCCTGGATCGGCGGCTTGCTCCCCGGTGCGTCATTCTGGCAGGGCCAATCAGCATACGAAACAATTTTGGGCTACACCCCTCGCCTTCTGTTGGCTTCCTTCAGCGGATACCTTTTGGGCAGTTTCGCCAACGCCGCGGTCCTGTCCAGGATGAAAATCTGGACAAAGGGACGGTATCTCTGGACGCGGACCATGGGTTCGACCATTGTCGGTGAGGGTCTTGACTCGGCGGCTTTTATCACCGTCGCCTTCATCGGCACTCCCGCTTTCGCCCTGATGCTGATCGTCTATCATTGGGCCGCTAAAACGCTCATCGAAGCCGTGGCGACTCCCGTGACCTATGCCGTGGTCAATTACCTCAAGAGGGTTGAAAAGACCGACTCTTTCGACCGCGGTGTAAACTTTAATCCATTCAAACTGGCGGACGCCAAGCCATGAAAATCAAATTCCTGGGCGCTCACAACTGCGAGACTGCCACTACCGGGATGATGTGCATTTTGGTCGATGACCGGATCGTCGTTGACGCCGGTGCTCTCACCCGTAATATGACGCTCGATGAAATGTTCAAAATAAAGGCTCTCTTCTTGACCCACGGCCATTTGGATCATTTCCGTGATATCGCCACATTGGGCATGAACCTGTTTCTGAACGGGCGGACTCTCGACGTCTACGGTAGCGAGGAAACCCGTGCCGCCATCTCGGAACATATTCTCAACGGCGCCATCTATTCAAAATTTTTCGACAGTCCGCAAAATAACCCAACTCTTAGGTTTAATCTCGTCAAAGCCGGCGAATCTTTTAAAATCGATGATTATGAGGTAATGCCTCTCGCCCTGCCCCACCCCGTACCCGTCCTGGGCTATCAATTGACCGATGCATGGGGTAAAAAGTTCTTCTACACCGGCGACACCGGGACCGGGATGTCGCGCGCCATCGAACAAATTTCGCCGGATTTCATGGCGGTAGATGTCACGGCTTCTTCGCGATACACGGCGTTCTTCTCGGTACGCAACCAGCACCTGACTTCAGAGACATTGGGCGATGAGTTGAAGACTTTCAGGGAACTCAAAGGCTATCTTCCGCCCGTCGCATGTGTCCATATGAGCCCTTTCGGCGAACCGGAGATCGCCATTGAGATCGATGCCCTTTCGGCCTCCTTGTGCAGCCCCGTTTACCTCGCCCGGGAAGGTCTTGTAGTCGAGCTCTAGGTTGTTCCGATGGAATTGCCCCGGTTCATCGTAGATCAAAATGTCGGCAAACTGGCGCGGTGGTTGCGGCTCTTGGGCTACGACGCCGTCTTTTTCACCGGTGAGGATGACACCCGGATGGTCAAGCAGGCGCTCGCCGAAAACCGCATCCTCCTCACCCGCGACACCGCCATCCAGCGCCGGCGGGTGGTCACCTCCGGTAGTCTCAAAGTTATGACCTTCGAGACCGAGGATGCCGAAGTCCAAATGGGGCAACTCCTCGCTCAGTTCCAACTCGTAGGCCTCAGCCACCCTTTCCCCCGGTGTTTGGAGGATAATTCGTTACTTCGCCCGATCGACAAACTAGCTATCGAAAAACGAGTGCCCCGATACACCTTCGAGTCTCAGGAGGAATTCATGGAATGCCCGATGTGTGGGCGCGTTTATTGGCGCGGCACTCACTGGCAAGCCCTCAAACGTCGTCTCGCCGGGTTTCGTAATCAGTAACCTCGATTATTTGGTCATGCGAGTTTGTTTCGGATTTCGATATTCGAATTTCGTATTTGGGTCATTGACCGCCACTATTTCCACTGCTACACTCAATGCCATGAAACTTGTAACTTCCACCGAAATGAATCTCCTCGAAAAACGCGCCGTGGAATCTGGGATAAGCCTTGCGGATTTAATGCGCAACGCCGGCCAGGCCGTGGCGACTGAAATCTGCGGCCTCTTCGATTCCTTCCCCGGAAAAAAGGCGTTGGTCCTCATCGGACCCGGCAATAACGGCGGTGACGGATTGGTGGCTGCAAGGTCGCTCAAGGATGCCGGGGCTATTATCAGTGTCTATCTTCTTTCGCCTCGAGATCCTGAGGACTTCGCATACAAGCAGGTTTTGGAAGCTGATATAAACCCCATTGACGTTCAATCGGATGCCGGTTTTTCAAAACTGCGAAAAATCCTGGACGAGACTGACCTCGTCCTCGACGCAGTTTTCGGTACGGGTCTGTCTCGTCCTGTTACCGGTGCTCCAGCCGCGGCTTTGGCCCTCGTCGCCGAAGTCCGTGAAGAACGCCCCGAGATGATTGTCATTGCCCTTGACCTCCCCTCAGGGCTCAACCCCGATACCGGGGAGGTGGATGATTCAACCCTCGCCGTTGATTACACCATTACTCTAGGCTACGCCAAGCGCGGTTTTTTCCTTTTCCCCGGCGCCGATTACACCAGACAGATCCTGGTTGCCAATATCGGCATCCCGGAGGGCCTGGACGATGACATTCTGTCCGAAGTGATCGATGAACACGATGTTCTGGCCATCTTACCCATCCGTCCTTCCGACGCCCACAAAGGTTCATTCGGCAAAGTCATGGTCGTTGCCGGCTCCGCCGAGTTTATCGGCGCCGCCACCCTTGCTTGTCAGTCCGCCGCGCGCGCCGGCGCCGGTCTGGTGACCCTTGCCGCTAGGCGAAGCCTTCACCACATATTTGCTGCCAAACTGATCGAAACGACTCATCTGCTCCTACCTGAAACGATGCATAATGAGCTTGCCCCTGAAGCCGCGGAGGTTGCGTTATCGAAACTGACCAAATACGACGCCGCCGCCGTTGGTCCCGGTTTGGGCCAGGCACCTGAAACTGTTGAGTTTATACATCGACTGCTGTCGGGCATTTCGGAGAACACAAAATTGGTGCTCGACGCGGACGCTTTGAATGCTCTGTCCTTAACCCCGGATTGGTGGAAAGTTTTCGATCGCCGGGCTGTACTGACCCCTCACACCGGCGAATTTGCCCGCCTCAGCGGTTTGTCAATCGGGGAAATCCTGGCCAACCGGATGGAGGTCTGCCGCAAGAAAGCCGCTTTATGGGGCAAGGTCGTCGTACTTAAAGGTGCTCACACCGTTGTCGGCTCACCAGACGGACGGATCGCCGTCTCGCCCTCAGCCAACCCGGGACTTGCCAGCGGCGGTACCGGCGACGTTTTAACCGGAATCATCGCATCCCTCCTGGCTCAAGGACTGGATGAGTTTGACGCCGCCCGTGCCGGCGTTTACATCCATGCCATGGCCGGAGAGGCCGTCCGCGGCAACATCGGAGATGCCGGCATGATCGCCTCCGATCTCCTGATCCAGATTCCTCGAGCGATAAAATCAATCAAGGAACATGACCATGCTTCTTGTCATTGACATCGGTAACACCTCCATCTCCCTCGGCCTGTACGATGGCGAAAAACTGAAGGTCAGCCTCAGGGTCGCCACCGTCCTTCACCGGATGCCAGACGAGTACGCCTCATTATTGCTCCATCTGCTCGAGATAAATGGCATCGATCGTAAATCGATCGATAAAGTCGCCCTCTGCTCCGTCGTGCCGCCACTCACCGCCACCTTTGAAGACTTATGCCGCAAGTATTTCAACACCGACCCGCTCACCATCGGCGTGGGCACCAAAACCGGGGTCAAGATCCGCATGGACAACCCCCGCGAGGTCGGTGCCGACCGTATCGTCAATTCCGCCGCCGCCTTTCATCTCTACCGTTCAGCTTGCATCGTCGTCGATCTCGGCACCGGTACCACTTTCGACACCGTATCCTCGTCCGGCGATTTTATCGGAGGAGCCATCGCCCCCGGCATCAACATCGCCGCCGAGGCGCTCACATCCCGAACATCGATGCTACCAAGAATCGAACTCCACGCGCCGGAGAAAGCCATCGGCACTTCCACCGTCAAAGCCATGCAGTCGGGCATGGTCTTCGGTTATGTCGGTCTCATCGAAGGCATCGTCGGCAGGATTCAAAAAGAGTTGCCTTCCCCTGCCAAGGTCATCGCCACCGGCGGCTACGCCGAACTCCTGGCTTCTCAAACCAGAGTTTTCGATGTCGTCAGCCCCGATCTCACTCTCTACGGACTCCGCCTGATTTATTACATGAACCGGGCGTGATCCTGTTGGGAATTTTGGATTTTGATATTTGAATTTGCTCAGAAATTGGGATTTAGGATTTAGCATTTTCTGACTGCGGTCTCATCGTTTCATTATTTTTTCGGAAGTATTATAAATTTCCACCAAAGGCGTATAATAATCTGCGAATTTGTGCTCTCTTTGTGAGTCGTTAGCCGAGCGAATGGACACGGTGCGGGTCGGATAATTTCCGCTTAAGGAGCCAGGCATGATCATCATCCTCTCCGGCGCCATAATTTCAATGGTCTGGGGTGTGTGGAGGGTAATGAGAGGTAAAAAATCGACCGAGATGCAGCAAAATCTCGGGCTTGCCGGCATCCTGGTCGGCGCCGTGGTCGCTATCGCCGCTAATTTCACCCGATCCAATGCTGGAGTTATGACGCTGATTGCACTGTTGGCCGCGGCGGCCATGCTGGTTCTCGCCATCCTGTGTGTCAGCGCTATCAGGCGTCCCGAGGGTGGGGCTACTACGGTCGATCTAGCCGCGATCATGATCGGCGTTTTTGCCTTCCTGGTCGGCAGCGTTTTTCACTAGACTGATTGGGCACCTGTATGTTTAAAGATAAAACCATCGTTCTTGGAGTCACCGGTTCCATAGCCGCCTACAAGGCTGCCGAGATCACCTCGAAGCTGGTCCAGGCCGGAGCCGGCGTCGAAGTGGTGCTGACCGATTCGGCCCAGAAGTTCATCACTCCCCTCTCCTTCCGCTCCCTAACCAACCGTCAGCCCGTGACCTCCATGTGGGAACCCGCGAGCGATGTGAATGTAAAGCACGTCTCCCTGGCCAATGCCGCCGATGCTATCCTCATAGCCCCCGCCACCGCCAACATCATCGCCAAGCTTGCCGGCGGGTTTGCTGATGACATGCTGTCATGTACTGTCCTGGCCACCAGGGCTCCGGTGATCGTCGCCCCCGCCATGAACTGCAACATGTGGGACAATCCCGTCACCCAGCAAAATATCAAAACCCTTCAGGACCGAGGCTTTATTCTTGTCGGTCCGGAAACCGGCTACCTTGCCTGTGGCACCGAGGGACGAGGCCGCCTCGCCCCGGTAGATCAGATACTAGCCATCGTGGGTTCAGTTTTGAACAAGAAGAAAGATCTTGCGGGCAAAACCTTCGTCGTCACCACCGGCGGCACCAGGGAACCCCTCGACCCCGTCCGGTTCATCGGCAACCGCTCCTCCGGCAAAATGGGTTACGCCATGGCCGCGGCCGCGCGCGACCGGGGCGCCATGGTCAAGCTCATTTCGACTGTTGAATTGCCGGAGACCGCGGGCATGGAGGTTACGAGGGTGCAGACCGCCGCCGAAATGCTGGCCTCGGTTAAAAACGCGGTCAAAGGGGCTGATGCCCTTATCATGGCCGCCGCCGTCGCTGACTTTAGACCTTCGGCTGTCGCCAACGAGAAGATCAAGAAAACCTCTGCCGCCCTCGATCTCAAGCTGGAACCGACGACGGACATCCTGGCTGAAATTCGTGGCAAATTTGTCCGCATCGGTTTCGCCGCGGAGACCTCCGAACTGATCGACAACGCCGAGCGGAAGCTCGACGCCAAGAACCTGGACATCATCGTCGCCAACGACGTCACCGCCCCCGGCTGCGGCTTTGGATCTGATACCAACAAAGTTACCCTGATCTTCAGAGATGGTCACATGGAAGACTTGCCTCTAATGAGCAAGCGTGAAGTTGCTGACGCCATTCTCGATAAAACGATGCCTCTTCTTGCACCCCGCAGAAGTGGAGAAGTCTCCCCGCCCCGGAGCCAGTGATGGCTCGAAGCATCGAGATCACTCTTCAGCCTGTTTATCTCAAGAACGATTATATCTACATCCCGGCGGCTTCTAGACCATTCTTCCCGCCAGGAAAACCATTTTCGGTTCACCCGATCGCTATTGAATCGCAGACCGGTTCTTTCACCGCGGAACTCCAATTCAATAGCAAGGGCTATATCTGAATCAATAAACTCCGCAAGTTCTTTGCGGCTTACCCGGATTTAAAGCCCGGCGGCATACTTGAAATCACCGAAATCAAACGCGGTGCCCGCTATAGTATTTCTCCCGTTATGTCATCCTAAACTAAGTATTCGTTCGTGGTGAGCCTAGCCTGTCCTGAGCAAAGCCGAAGGAAATCCATGAACGGATACATTTACTAACGCTATAACTTTGCCGGCAACATCGTATGATTAAGTCGAAATCGTCGCCTTCCTCTTCGCCTTATAGCTCAATCCTATAAAATAGAACCCGCCCAGCATCGCCACTACATGGAACACCACCGCGGGTATCTGCGAGGCAAAGGTTGTCGTGTCGTTCGCGGCGACCGCCGCGATAATCGTGATGACTCAGACCACGCCGAGACCGAAACAGACATATCCGAGTGTCTTGAAAAATGCGCTCATTTCATCACTCCCTTATTGTTGCACCGCGTTGACAAACATCCACAATGCCAGTAACGCAAAGGTGCCGTGAATGGCATAACCCGTTACCGAGGTCTTGCTCCAGGGTTTTTCTTTTTGGCGGAACACGCCCGCCATCACCATAATTATTCAAGCGAGTTGGAAAATAAAGGCCACCGATGCCCCAATCCACCATCCCATATGTATTTCGACCTCCTGCTTAAATTACTTTCGATGAGATTATAAGAACCTCTAATTAGGCGCTCAATGGTCTCAATGCGAGATTTTCCCCATACTTTTGACCAGTACATTAATAACCTCTCCTTTGCGCTAACAATCACTCTTCGTAAACGTTATAATCATTAACGACCTCCATCGAAAATTGTTTCCCACTCATGGAACGATTCCACCCTTTCTCGCATCTTATATAGTAGAGAATCATTCAAAAGGGAGCGCTCCTGTTGGATGACCCTGGTCAGGCAGCCCTGGTCCGCCGCTGCCAGGATGGGGATGCGGAAGCCTTCCGCGCCCTCGTCGAGGCATACAAAAATGCGCTCTTCGGCGTAGCCTTCTTGATGACCAGGGATCGGGGCATGGCGGAGGACGCGATTCAGGAGGCATTGGTCCAAATCTGGAAACACCTCCCCTCCCTCCGCGACCCCGCCCGGATCAAATCGTGGATGATGCGAATTGTGGTGAATGAAGTGAACCAGCAGTTGAGAAAGAAACGAGTGCCCTCCCTCCCCATCGAGGCCGCCGATATCCCCTGCGACGACGATCCCGTAGAAAACCGGATCATCTCGGCGGAGCGCCGCCGCAAGATCCAGGAGGCTCTGTCCGGTCTACCACGTGAGCAGCGTGAAGCCATCGTTCTGCGGTTTTACTCTGATCTCTCGGTGCCGGAGATCGCCGCCGCCACTGGCGCCCGTGAAGGCACCATCAAGTCCCGCCTTCATCGGGCTTTGGAAAATCTCAACGAGGCTCTCCAGAACGAAGGTCTGGAGGCCGAGGCATAATATGGCAAAACTCGAACAGGAATTAAGGACCTACTTCCGATGCGAGGCCGAGGCTGCCATCCCCCGGGATGATTGGTGGCAGAAAGCGGCTTCGAAGGCTGTTAGCGAACAACGGAAACCCAAAACAGGTTTGAAAAATTGGGTAGGCAATCTTGCGGAAATCCTTCGTATCAATCCTCAACGACCCGCCTGGGGCATCGTGACCTACCTTCTACTGCTTGTTGTCTATGTCGGATTGAGCGCCGGTCTTACTGATATAGTGTCCAATTTCCCGCCTGGAGGCTCAAGCGCGCCACCAATCACGAGTCAACCACCATCTACGACAATTGGACCGAGTCCAACCGGCACTTTGCCTCCCGTTACCACCCAACCCCCGATTACTATCACGAATACCACCGTTACTCTCACTACTCCAGCCGAGAGCATGAATGCCTTGTATCCATTGATCTTCTTTTTGTTTTTCATTTTCTTTGTCACCACGACGCTCGTGATACTCTCGTGGGCAAGAAGAGCAAGGGATCGAAATGAAGCCATTTGACCTTCGGCGCGGTATCGCCTATTTCGTTGCGCTCGCATCGATGATAGCCGTCATGACTATCACCCCCATCACTATCCATTCTCAAACCGTCAAAACGCAACCACCGATATTCCCATCCAATCCCCCGACATCGTTTGGCATAACATTCGACCAGGCCATCACTATTGCACGAGGGCTGGTCAATCCTCAAATCTATGAAAAAGTTACCCTTACCATTGTCGGGGGAACTGTGCAGCAGGGTTACTTGGAAGTAAGGTTTGAGATACCGTCAGGTGTCACCCGGGATGCTCTAGGGTGGCAGGAAGGTCCATTTGTTGTATTTGAAAACACCGGAACGCTGCCGGAAGGAAACTTCCGGGATTTATACTTCCGGATCGACGGCTCATCCGGTGCCGTTCTGTTCAGGATAGCATCCGACCGCTTGATACCGCCCCCAGGGATCCCCCCTCCAACCAATGAATTTTGGAAGGTTTGGCCACCCATCATAGTTGGCACTGTTATCGCCGTTATCGCTGTTGCGGTTTGGCTGTTGATTAGGCGTAAAGGGAAAGCAGCAAGATGAAGGCAATTGAGGTTGATCTCAAGATCTTAATCCTGATCGCTTTGTTGGCTTTTTCAGCCGCATGTGGCACTAACACCACATCAACAACCTCTTCCCCAACCTCCTCCCCACCCACTACCACTCCCCCGATCTCTGGCACCACAGGAGTTCCGGGAGTCCAGGTCGTAACTGTCGCCTTCGATCCAACTCAGACCCCGAATCCAGGTGGGCCAATTATTATCATTGAACTCAAGAACATCACGGCACAAGCGATAGTTACCCTTGACGTGAAGCTTTATGAACCCATTAATCCCGTTGCGTCTCCATGGACCTTCAACTTTGGTGTCAGCCAGACTGCACTGTTTGATCCGGGAGTCACCATCGGCCACAGAATGAGAATAATCTCAGGTAGCTGGGGTGCCGGAACTCCCTATTTTGTAACCGTCGCGGGTACATTTTCAAGCGGAGTAACCTTCGCGTTTCGTTGGACTCCTCCTGGAGATGGGGATTTTGGTACCGTCACACCTCCACCATAATTAATGCAAGGAACCAAAAATGAAAAAATTGTTCGTTGCCCTTTCGCTGGCGCTGGTTCTAACCGCCGTTATTCCGGTTGCGATCTGCAAAGCCAATTCAGCCCCACCCCCATCAATAATCATAGGAGTATCCGACGCACCTGCTTATTTAACGATGAACATCGGCAGAATAAATGCAGAACGAAAAGACAGGCCTTTCATGACCTATTTCATTCTTGACACGTGGAATTTGAATCTAGATTTGAGCGATGGATTGCATGTGGTTTCACAGGACAAGACTTTCGATGTTCCCATCAATACCGGTAAAACCTTCAATAACTACTTCACGCTTGATTTGGAAAACCAAACCTTGACGTCGGTCCGTTCTTTACCAGGTGTGAAAAGCATCCCATTCCTGATGATCATTCTCACTCTTTTGATCGAGGGCATCGTCTTCTATATTTTCGGTTACCGTCAGAAGCGGTCCTGGCTGATTTTCCTCGGTGTTAATCTTGTTACTCAATTAGCTTTAATCACATGGCTCGGAGGTAGTTCTTCACTTGCAAACATGTACGCCATTTTTGGTTTGATTATAGGGGAAATTGGGGTACTTATTATTGAAATGATCGCCTTTGGTCTCTTGCTCCGAGAGCGAGGGCCATTGCGGAGAATGTCGTATGTTTTCTTGGCCAACATCCTGAGCCTCTTTATCGGCGGTTACATCATTTCGATTTTTGCGATATGAGCACAAAATGATGAATAAGAGACAACCTCGTGGGCTCATGTTATTGGTTTTGGGACTTGTCCTTTTATCATTATCAGCCTGCACAACCCCCACCGTCGCCTATTTCCCCGTCCGGCATGACTCCGGGATTTCCTTGCTTTTGCCCAATTATGGAAAGATCGTTCTTGAAGATGGCTTGTTAAGGTTCAAGGAAAACTTTAGCGACACCTCATATCTGCTCATCTGGCCTCATGGTTTCTCATATCGGGTTTCCGGCAGCCGGGTCGAGGTCCTCGATGCTGAAGGAACAGTTGTCGCCAAAACCGGCCAATACAAGCTGATCGGCGGCGGACCGGCTTCCTCCGTCGAGTATTACACTGGTGAACAACCCCCAGTTCCGGTGCCCGGTCCCTATTGGGCGATGGATAGAACACTCAAGAATCTCTACCCCTGGGACTATGGGTCAGTAAGGGAACTGGCCGTCCTCCTGCTCTTGGTCTTAGCGGTGGTAACGATTATTGTTTGGTTTACCATGCGCCGGAGGAGGAAAATATGAAATTGCCCCTCGGATTAACCCAGAATCCGTTCGTGGTGAGCCTGTCGAACCATGAACGGATCGGTATCACGGTGCTTATCGTATCTGTTCTCCTTATTTCCACCGCCTGCACCTCTCCCCACCCCTCCACCACCCCACCTACTCAGACCACAACCCAATACCCCGCTGACGGAACGGTTTTGCCCATTGAGCCGGTTCAAGGGTCCGGAAATGCTTGGTCGAATGGAATCAAGTTCTCCAACATCAAATTCACCTTTGGTTACCTAAATCAAAAGGTTCTAGCCCCTTCAGGAAGCCACCAATTAGGGGAACCGTGCATTTATTTCACAGGTACCCTGACGAATGAAAGCTCATCTCGAACGTACGTCAACATCTGGACGAGCGGTCTCGAGACATGGGAGAGCGACAATTTGGTTGGCCTGGCGCTTGAAATCATCGATCCCCAATCTAGCGATGAATTCAAAATTCGATTGAGCTATTCTCCCTCTGTTACCACCGTGACTATTAACGCAAATTCTTATCTAACCCACCCGCCTTAGGATATTTTTTTTGGAACGGAACATTTCCCGCATTCCTTGCATCTATTCATAGAGGGAGATGAAACATCAACCCGTACTAAATACTTGCTAAATAACAGCTATGATGCCTTTTATCAAATGCTATAATTCGTCCGAACCTAACAAACAATAACTACGCGCCAGTTTATACTAGTGAGGCTAAAAATGGATTTACCCGCGATTTTCAGGCTGGTAGGCCTTGAATTCAAAAAACTGTTCAAAGGCAAGGCTCTATACATCGTCATTTTCCTCCTGATTGTCTTTGCCGGCATGAGCACCACAGGATGGAAAGATAATTACCAGAACAACGTCAACAGTTTGCGACAGATGATCGGCAATTCGACCCAAAATCTGGAACAGATGGCAAAACTGCCTCCGAATGTGATCAAGCCGCCTGTCGTTATTATCGGCGGTATGGGTAGTTACGAGCCTCCTCAAATCGATTGGGTAAACCATCCCCTTAAAGACGCCGACGGCAACCTGATCCCCGAGAACATGGCGTATTACAAGCAGCTTTACACCACATACTACGAAAACCAGATCGTTGCCTTGACCCAGGAAGGCGGGCAATTCTCCCTCGGCAGACTGATGGGGCAGGGAGCCAGTCAGGTAGGCATGCTGATCCCGATCCTTGCCGTTGCCCTGGCTGTCGGGCTGTTTGCCACCGATTTTCGGGGTGGCTACCGTCTCATGGTCAGCCGGGGTGTCAGGCGCTCCAACGTCATGACCGCCAAGCTGCTGACCGCTCTTACACTGGCCGTTAGCCTGGCGGCGCTTTTCACCGGCGCCCAATTAGTCTTCGGGCTCGTTTCATCCTCCGGTATCGAGGGAGCCGGGCTGTCCGGTGTTTCCTCTTCGACGATTTTGAGCATCTTCGCCATTGCCCTGCTCCTGTTCGTCGCCTACATGGCCCTCGGCGGGGTCATCAGCACCGTCGTGGGAACGCCCAGCGCCGCGATGGCTATCGGGCTGGTGGTCGCCTTCATTTCGGTCAGTTTCTTCTTCAACCTGACCCCGGAAGACCATTTCTTCCTGGCCGGCCTCTCCCCCGTTTCGCTAGGCTACAATTTCAATAGCCTGATGTATTACGTTTGGCGGGACGGCGACGCTTCCACCAGGTACCGCGATGTAGCGCCGTCGGTCGCCTTCGCCCTGACCTATGCCGCCATCTTCGTCACCGCCATCTACGGAATCTTCTCCAATAAACAGTTGAGGGCTTGATATGACCGGAGAATGTATTGTCAAAACCGAAAATCTCACCCGCACCTTCGGCAGCATCACCGCCGTCAAAGACCTGTCCATCGAGATTAACCGGGGCCAGGTATTCGGCTTCCTCGGTCCCAACGGCAGCGGCAAAACGACTACCATTTCGATGATGCTCGGTCTAATTAACCCGACAAAAGGCAACGTCAATCTCTTCGGCACAAAGCTCTGCCCGGATTCCCTGAAGCGCGTCGGCACGGTCATGGACACCAACGGTTTTTATCCCGGTTTTTCCGCGCGGGACAACCTGCTCATCTTCGGCAGCCTCCACAAGCCGGCCGACAGGAAAAAGATCGATGCATCGCTGGAAATGGTCGGGCTGGCCTCGAGAGCCAGGAGCAAGTTCCACACCTACTCCATGGGCATGAAACAGCGCTTGTCGATCGCCCTGGCGCTCCTCGACGACCCCGAGTTCTTCATCTTCGACGAGCCCACCAACGGCATGGACCCGGAAGGCATCGCCGAGATCCGCAGCCTCATCGTCAAGCTGGCCTCCCAGGGCAAAACGGTCTTTTTGGCCAGCCACCTTTTGTCCGAGGTGGAGCAAGTCTGCACCCACCTGGCGATTCTGAAGAAAGGCGTCGTCATCAGGCAGGGATCGCTCACTGAGCTTTTATCTAAAGACAACCGCGGTGAATTGGAGGTCGTACCGTCCGACTTCGACAAAGCCCTTTCAGTCCTCAAAGACGCCGGATATGAAACCCGGATCGAGAAATCGTCGCTCATTGTCAAAGTCCACGAGGGCGATGCTGAAAAGATTTCGGTTCTTCTCGTCACCGGTGGCGTTCCGATAAGGGAAATGCGGTTGAGTAAACCCCGCCTTGAGGACGTCTTCATCGAGGCGACAGGGCAAAACTGATGAAATTCCTTCAAAATCCGCTCAGCCTGTCTTGCCCCGATTGGTCGGGGAGCCTGTCGAAGGCCTGCCCTGGGCGCAGCGAATGAGACGAACATGGAAACCTGAATTGTTCTCCGATCCACGTAAGGGCACGGCGTGCCGTTTTTCTGCGTTTTCAATAGTTCAATAATAGTCGCGCCTATTGTTCTTATCTCAACGCTTCTCATCGGAAATCGAGGGAAAAAATTCTAGCAAAAAGGAGATCGATGTGGTCGTGTGGACTCTACGGATTTTAGGAGTCCTCTTAATTATCTTGCCTTTTGTCGATTCATACATTTCAATTCAAATTCTCCACATGAGGTGAGCAACCTTCTGTGGCCCCCGAGTTACGGGGGTAATGTTAATCATAGGGATCGGGCTTATAATCCATTCTATATTCTTGAAGAAAAAGCCAGCCAACGATCAACCAAAGGATCTCGAAAACCCCCGAGTTCAAAAGTGAGAAAAAGGGCAGTCTCTTGAAACAGACGACACTGGGCTTGTTAATCGTAATCGTGATGCTTGCCATCTCGGTTCTACTTATCTTTGGCATTATCAAGGGGTCAATTGCGCGTGGCATTGAGACCAACAAAAAACGTGAAACGGACCCTAATAATTCACAGAAACAAATTGATAACGTCAATGCCAAGCCCGAAGATAATCGCAACGACAAATCGTTCGGTTATTTTCTGTTAGCGGTTGGCTCGTTGATGATAATTGGCGTCGTAATTTCGGCGTTTGAAAAGATTGAATCATGGCTCATGGGTGCGGTTTTCTGGGGTGCTCTTGGAGTGTCATTTATAGGGGCAGGGTATAATCTAATCAAAGGAAGGCATTCGGGAAGAACGCAACGGTGAAAAAATCCACCAGGGTTTCTTGGCTTGGGTATTCACTTATGGCTGCCTCCAGCCTGATAACTTTGGGCATATTTATTTGGATTCAGATTCCCCTAATATTGGCTTTGTTGCTATCCGGGCTTAGCATACGGGTGTTTTTTGTGGCGCTAAATAATCCCAGGGATGGAAGTCTGGGCGCGGCCATCACGTCCGGGATAATATTAGCGTGGCTGGTCCTGTTCTATTTTATTCCCTGGGATATTGCTCGTTCATTCAAATTAACATTGGTGGGATTATCTGCGATGTACTTCTTGGGTAGTCTTTTGGTTTATTTGTCGACGGGAAAACAGTCTCAAAAGGCTTAGATATCGCCACCAAAATGCGCCGATAGCTGAATTCCCTGAGGTATGGTCCTGCTCTAAATGTTCCTCAAGGCACCAGAAAAACCATATCGCCTTTGCGAACACGCTCTTGAACCTTGACACCTACTGATTGCCCTGCCGAAGCCTCACCTACTTCTTTTCGATCGATCTGTATGGACTCGACTGTCTGCATCAGGTCGGTAGTATGACCTTGAATGTGGATGCGATCTTCTTTCTTAAGGGAGTCGATAAGGTCGATGCCCGCCACCCCGATATGAGAGAAATAGTCACTGACAGTGCCAATCATTACCTCGTCCGACATACTCTCCTCCTCAGCATTCCGTATATATCTTGAAAACAGGTAACTTTTGATCCCGTATCAATATAAATACAACGCGTTTCATCATACGCGACTCATGCCATCGATTCAGGCTGTATGGATATCTCTGATTATGTTTTTGTAATGGTTTTTTCGCCCTGCCAATGCCTCCTCGCTGTATATCTGCGACCCCAGCCAGATCATGCCTTCCTCAAGCTGCTCCGGTGTCATGTTTTTTGGTAAAAAGTTGATATCGAAAAGTGTGCACCTGTCCCAGGCTGATTCTTTAAGCAGGCGTTTTTCGGTTTTTAATTTTTCATACAGCCGCGTACCGGGGAATGGTGTCATAACCGTAATCTGCGCCTCCAGCAGCCCTGACGTCTCGATAAAATCACGTGTTTCTCGGAATGCATCCTTTGTGTCATGTTCAAGACCAAGAATAAAACATCCATCCAGCGAGATTCCGTATGATTGGATTTTTTTGATCGTTGAAATATATGAACTAAATCGCTTCAGTTTCCAATTGTTCCGGTCAATACCGTTCAGGTTACCCTCGAGGATGCTTTCGAAGCCTACCAACAACTGATGACAGCCGCTAGGTCGAAGCAGGGCTAGCAGTTCGTCGTCTTCGGCGACTGAAATATCGGTTTCCGTAAACCACTTTATCCCCAGGGGGGTAATGGCTTTTAACAGTTCCTTGGACCAGGCCTTATCGACAAAGGTATTATCATCGGCAAACTCGATGAACGGGTGCGGCCAGTATTTCTGGATTTCCTTGATCTCTTTTACAACGAGATCGATCGGTTTTTTACGGTAAGGCCCGAGAGTTTTGGAAGCGGCACAAAAATCACAATCATGCGGGCAACCCCGGGAGGTCTGTACTGTTATCCTGTTGTGTTTATTCCGGTCGAGGAAATCGAAGCGGGGTAATGGGGATTTTGCCAGATCGAACGGGGCCTCCGCTCGATAGAATTGTTTTAATTTGTCGCGCCGGAAGTCGTTGATCAGTTCCGGCCATACGGGTTCTCCTTCACCGATCACTACCGCATCGGCATGACCGGCTGCCTCATCGGGCAGAGCCGTGGCATGCAATCCCCCGATCACCACCCTGATACCGTTTTGCCGGTAGCGATCGGCAAGTTCATAAGCCTCGAAAACTTGAGCTGAACAGGTAGAAATGCCGACAAGGTCGTAAGTCCGGTTTATCTGATGTTGAGCGCCCTCGGTTATCTCGATGTATTCGACTTCTATATCCTTGGGTGTCAGGGCGGCGATAGTGAGCAAACCTAGATTTGGTAATGAGGCAATGAGTTTTCCTCTACTCACGAAACCCGGCAAAGTAACCCCCAGTTCAGCGATGCGCCTGGTGCGAACCTGGGCTCCGCATAGTGCCAACAATCCGATCTTCATGGTTTCACCAATCCAACAACAATAATGAATACCCCGATTAACAAGGAAGTGGCTGACAACGGGAGAAGATATTTGGCCTTTCTCCAAAAAGCGGCGGTCAGACACGCGATGGGAACCCCGGCTGCGCCGAATATCATCAGGAAGGAACCCAGGTTTTTACTTGTGTCCGAAAGACTTGCTGAAACGAGTTCTTTACCGTAGAGAATGTTGATGATTGCCAGCGCGATAAAAGCGATGTGGCCAAGCCTCAAATATCGTCGGGTTAAAGAGCTGTATCCACCGAGCCAGTGCTCGCCTTCGGCTTTGAGTCCTAATATCATACCGACGACGAGCCCGACCAATATCCATATCCAGCCGAAGGTTACATTGACCTCACCCTGTAACACTGGTCACCCCTCTTTTATATTGCGTGAGAAACAACAGGAAAAACACTATAAAAATCAAGTCCATCAGTCCGAAGAGCGCGAAAATACCTGGCATCCCTTGGAATATCACCCAATAAAAAGCCACTGCGCTGTAGAAGATCTTGAAAATGATCCCAAGCCTGATAATGTCCATGTTTCTGTACATATTCCTGTACACAAAATAAAAACCTATCCCCATGTTGAATATGAAAGCTGCGGCTGCCTGGTAAAAAGCCAAATAGTTGGGCCGGGCGATTTGTAAAATGTTGTCAAAAATCGGTTGCCAAAAGACAAAAAATACCGCGCCAAGAATGAAATCGTATAATGCAGCTATCAGGAAAAGAAGTCGGAATCGATCTTCATTGCGCATGTGCTGGTTCATCGCACCCTCCTGATTTACTCGTTTTTCAGAACCTTCTATAAAGAGTCACGATTTGATTGCCGGTGCTAAAACACAAAAACCGACCATTCAGGTCGGTTTCACTATTAGCTGCGCGCTACCTAAGTGACCAATTACTGGTAGCGTTTCAGAGCTACCTGCGCATATAAAATAAGCCGTGAAACACGACAAAGTCAATAGATTTCGCGGGAATATTTGGTTAATATACTAAGTTTGTGTTGAAACTGTGTTGATTGCGTTTTTGATACCCCGTCTCTCTAGGAAGAATCTGGACTGAATATTTATTTCACAAAAAATATTCCACCAAAAACGACACGAAACGCTTGACAGCTCAAAGGAACAGTAGTGCTATAATAGGCGCACTAATCTCCCGCCTGTCATCTGAACGTATTGAAGAATCTCAATCCTTCCCGCTAATTGATGACGTCTTTGAGGCAAGGTTGCCCCCTCAATTTTGTCATCCTACGCGAAGGCGAAGGATCCATGTGGGTGGGGTATTGTGTATTGGTAGTATTTAACATTGGTAGTATTCTCCACGGCAGAAAGCTGACCGCTGATTGCTGAAAGCTGTAATTGAACGAAATGAATGGATTGAATGAATTGTCCGCGCCAAACCACCCAATCGTGAAGTCCGGGAATCCCAATCGTGTCGTTTCGGTAAATCCCATAAAAAGCGCCCGTTCAATTCACAGATGGTTTCGCCCGGGATTTGACGCCCATGCACATGGATTCGGAGCCCGTGATTTGGATTTGTCTATGATTTCACCTCAATTGTTTTTCTTGCCGGCACGCACAACGAATATTCGTTTCCCCACGATTGACCAATCGCGCATTTTTTGGATTCGTTTCAGAAAAAAGCTTTTTCCCCGTCGCGAAAAAACAAATGCAAATCCCGGTTTTGGATTTGAGGATTTGGATTTTGATGTTTTTTCGGTCCTGAGCTTGTCGAAGGACGAGATTCGGATTTCGGATTTTTTTGCAGGCGAGGTTTTAGGGGGTATTGAATATTGGTAGTATCTGGCATTGGTAGTATTGGTATTATTCCCCTTGCGGGTCGAGTCGTTTCAGTCGTTTTCGCAACAGGAAAACCTGAAATACAATTTCGAAGCCAACCCGGCGGCCTTTTGCCCCCTATGGTATAATCACACATTATGCTTTTTGATGGTGATCCATGAAGTCCAAAGACTTTCTCTCCGTAACTGACCTCGCCGGCCATGAGATCCGCATGCTCCTGTCCGACGCCGCCAGCCTGAAAGCCCAGGGTTGGCAGACGACCCTCTCCGGCAAAACCCTGGCTCTGCTATTCGAAAAACCCTCCCTTCGTACCCGCGTCAGCTTCGAACTGGCGATGAAACAACTCGGCGGCGAGGCTATCTACCTCTCCCCCGCCGAGGTCGGACTGGGCAAGCGCGAGTCCATCGCAGATGTCGCCCGCGTCCTGTCCCGCTTCGTCGACGCCATCGCCGTCCGCACCTTCGCCCAGAGCACCCTCGAGGAACTGGCCCAGTGGGCTGGCGTGCCGGTGATCAACGCCTTGTCCGATGCCGAGCACCCCTGCCAGGCCCTCGCCGACCTCCTGACCATCTATGAGCACAAGGGCGAGTTCCCCGGCCTGAAACTGGCATTCGTCGGCGACGGCAACAACGTCGCCGTGAGCTTGGCCCTGGCCGCCGCATCGGTCGGCTTGAACTTCACCATCGCCACTCCGAAAGGGTATGAACTCCCCGGCGCCGCGATGAAACGGGCGCTCGACCGGGCCGCGGTGACCGAAAGCATCATCGAAGCCACCTACGACCCGAATGGGGCCGTCCGTGACGCCGACATCATCTACACCGACAGTTGGACGTCAATGGGCCAGGAAGCTGAAGCCGAGATCCGGCGCAAAGCATTCAATGGTTTCCAGGTCGACGATCAAATGGTCTCCCTGGCCAAGCCCGACGCCATCATCATGCATTGCCTGCCGGCCCACTACGGCGAAGAGGTCGCCGAGGGTCTCCTCAACAGCCCGCAATCAGTCGTTTTCGACCAGGCCGAGAACCGCCTCCACGTCCAGAAGGCGCTCCTCGCCGATATGCTGGGCGGTCTCTGTTTCCCCTGGCCTGGCTGATTTGGCATTGGTATCGCGATTTAAAAGATGAATAAATTACCTTCCGTTGCCATCGTCGGCCGCCAGAACGTCGGCAAGTCCACCCTGCTCAATCGCCTGACCGGAAAACGCCAGGCCATTACCGAAGACCTGCCCGGCACCACCCGCGACCGGCTCTACATCCCCATGAACCATGCAGGCCGCGATTTCGAATTAGTCGATACCGGCGGTATGGAAAGCCTGCCGCAGGACACCATCGCCCGAGCAGTGAACGACCAGGTGCGCTCCGCCATGAAAGCCGCCTCGGTCGTCGTCTTTCTCGTCGACGCCCAGACTGGTATGGCGCCACTTGATCATGAAATCGCCGACGAGGTAAGAAAAAGCGGTAAACCGGTAGTGGTAGCCGTAAACAAAGCGGATAACGCCAGATTATCGTTGAACTCCGCCGAATTCCACTCTTTGGGCTTCGGCGAACCGATGCCGGTGTCCGCTTTCCATGGCCGTGGCGTCGAGGATCTGCTCGATCGCATCGTCGAACTCCTGCCGGAACCGGAAGCGATAACCGCCGCCCCTTCGAGGCTCCGCATAGCCATCGCCGGACGGGCCAATGTCGGCAAGTCATCGCTTTTGAATGCCCTGGTCGGCGAAGAGCGGGTGATAGTTTCTCCTGTTCCTGGGACAACAAGGGACTCTATAGATACACCTATTGACACCGCCAGTGGTTCTGTGGTACTTATAGACACCGCTGGCATAAGGCGTCGGGGCAAGATCGAGCGCGGCGTCGAAGAATATAGTGTCATCCGTTCACTCAACGCCATTGATCGCGCCGACATTGTTTTAATTGTTTTAGATGCCAGCGAACCGGCGACCGCCCAGGACACCCACATCGCCGGATATGCCAAAGACCAGGGCCGGGGGTTAGTCCTTGTCGTCAACAAGATCGATCTCCTAGAAAATGTGGATATGACTGAATACGACCGTAACATGGCCGCCCGGTTCAAGTTCATCCCCTATGCCCAGCGCCTCTACGTTTCCGCCCGCACCGGCGACGGTGTCGACAGGGTTATTCCTGCCTCCTTTGAAATCCAATCTGAGCGTTGCAAGCGTATCCCTACCCCCGATCTGAACAGCCTGGTTCGCCAGGCGCTGGCCCGCCATGCCCCGCCGAGTATAGGCGGCAAGCTCTTGAAAGTCCTTTACGCCACTCAGGTGGGAGTCTGCCCGCCGGAGATTGTTTTCTTCGTCAACGACCCGAAGCTAGTCCATTTCTCTTTCGAGCGTTTCTTGGAGAACCGCCTCCGCGAGGTCTTCGGTTTCACCGGCACGCCGATCAAGTTCACGTTCAAATCCCGAGGTGAATAAATTATGTTAGTCATCGAGCTTTTGCTTGTTGCCATAACCTCTTACCTCATCGGCAGCATCCCTTTCGGTTATCTCATCGCCCGGCGTAAAGCCCATATCGACATCACCTCCATCGGCAGCGGGCGCATCGGGGCAACCAATGTAATGCGCACCCTCGGGCGCAAAATGGCTATCCTGGTTGCCGGTCTGGACCTGCTCAAGGGTATTACAGCCGTTCTACTGGCCGGGGTTGTTATCGGCCATAATTACATCATGCTCGGCGATTACCATGTCGGCATCCTTACGGCACAGGTGATAGCAGCGTTGGCCGCGGTCACCGGTCACATTTTCCCCGTTTTTAATCATTTCAAGGGAGGAAGAGGCGTCGCCACTTTCTTCGGTGGTTTCATCGCACTCTATCCCCTTGCCGCAATTTTCGGCGGCGAGGTCTTCATTATCGGTGCCGGTCTGACCGGTTTCGCCTCTCTTGGCAGCATCGCCGGGGTCGCCGGCGCCTACGCCGTCATGATCCCACTTTCGCTCCACTCCGGTCTCCCCATCGAATACCTCTTCTATTCTCTCATCGGCTCAACGATCATCGTCATCATGCATCGCGACAACATCCAGCGACTTATTGCCGGCAAAGAGCGCCGCTTCACCGAAAAAGCCAACTGAATGACCCTATTTAAGGCCGAAAACGCGATACTGGCGGTCATTTAATGCCTAAAGTTGCAATTGTCGGCGCTACCACATGGGGCATAACCCTTGCTGCTGTGCTTGCCCGCAAGGACGGCGATCTCCGGATACTTACCCGGACCGAGGAAGAAGCCAGCCTCACTCGGAAAAGTGTTTTCAAAACCCCCCGCCTGCCCGAAGGTTTTATCCTGCCTCCCGGCATCACCGTCACCGCCGATGTTCCCGCAGCTCTGAAAGACGCCGATGCGGTGATCATGGCGGTTCCCTCCCAGGCGATGAGACTCAACACCCGGCAGGTCGCGCCTTATTTTGGAAAACGGACGCTCATCATCAGCGCCGGAAAAGGCCTCGAGATCGAGACCGGCAAGCGCATGTCCGAGGTCATCGCCGACGAGACCCGCAAGGAACACCACTCAAACATCTGCGTCCTCTCCGGGCCGAACCTGGCTTGGGAAATCCTGGCCGGCAGACCCGCGGTCACCGTTATCGCCGCTGAGAAAGAGACCCGCGCGCGGCGCGGCGTAAGGCTGGTGACCGTGCCGAACTTCTGTGCCTTCACCAACACGGATGTCGTGGGTGTGGAACTGGGCGGCGCTCTCAAGAACATCATTGCTCTTGGGGCCGGCATCGTTGATGGGCTGGGCTACGGCGATAACACCAAAGCGGCTTTGCTGACACGGGGATTGACCGAGATAACCGCCCTGGCAACGGCGTTGGGCGCCAACCCGCTGACCCTGGCAGGCCTTGCCGGACAGGGTGACTTGATCGCTACCTGTTCCAGCAAGCTTTCGCGCAACCATCAGGTCGGCGAGAGACTTACCCGGGGTGAACCGCTTAAGGACATCCAGGAACACATGAACGGTATCGCGGAAGGCGTATCCACAACCCTGGTGGCCTGGAACCTGGCCCAAAAACTGGGTATCGAGATGCCCATCACCGACCGGCTTTACCGCGTGTTGTACCAGGGCGAAGACGTTCGTGTAGCCGTTAAGGAACTGATGGTGGTGACCGCCTCCCACGAGTTGGCGGGACGCAAGTGGGGTCTGTTCAGCCTCTTCCGAAGGCGCAAGACCCCCGAGGCGATTTCGTAAATTTTCTAAAATTGGCAGCTATTCTTCGGCAGATGAGTCAGTCTGCGTACCGAGGCTCTTGCCCAGTTCTTCTAGAAGCTGCTTCTGCTTTTTGTTGAGCTTTTCCGGGGTTACCACCTTCACCTCGACCCATTCATCACCAAACACTGACGGTCGGTTGACCTGGGGCATGCCTTTTCCCTTGACACGCAACACCTTGCCGCTCTGCGTGCCCGCCGGTACCTTCAACTTTGAAGGGCCGTACAATGTTGGGACGTCGAGCTCGACGCCGAGCGCCGCCTGGGCGAAATTCAAGGGTAATTCGTAAACTACGTTATCCCCGTCGCGGCGGAATAGCTTGTGGGCGGCGACCGAAGGAGTAATGTACAAATCACCGGCACCGCCGTTCCGATCACCCATGTTCCCGGCTCCGGAAATCCGGATCTGATTACCGTTATCGATGCCTGCGGGAATTTTAACTTTTATCGTCCTGGACGCCCTGATACGGCCGGAACCTTTGCAGGTGGGACACGGGTCGCTAATGGTTTGACCCTCGCCGCGGCAGCGGGGACAGGTCACTACGTTGGTGAACCGCCCGAAAACACTGCGCTGGACCTGGTAGACCTTACCCTGGCCGCCGCATTCGGGGCATTTGGTGGGAGTGGTGCCTTCTTTGGCGCCGGTACCCTTGCAGGTTTCGCAGGCCTCGATACGCTGGACGTTGACCTCTTTTTCGACACCCGTCGAGGCTTCCTCAAGGGTGATGTTGATCTTGTAGTTCAGGTCTGAGCCGCGGCGCGGTCCCTGTCCGCCCTGACCACCCATGCCCCCGAAAAAGGTCTCGAAAATTTCGCCCAGACCGCCGAAACCGGCAAAGTCCTCAAAACCGCCGGTTCCTCCACCAAACGGACCGCCGGCAGCCCCGGCATGACCGAAGCGGTCATAAGCGGCACGCTTGTTGGTATCGGAAAGCACGGAGTACGCCTCGTTGATCTCCTTAAATTTGGCTTCGGCATCCGCCTCTTTGTTACGGTCGGGATGGTACTGGAAAGCGAGCTTGCGGAAGGCTTTTTTTAAATCATCGTCGGTGCAGGTCCGGGCTACGCCGAGCACCTCGTAGTAATCTCGTTTTGCTGTCGCCATGGTCAACCTCGTTGAATAATTAGACTAACGTATCATTCTATCGCAAATCAGGTAAAAACGCCATTCCCAATCGTAAGCGGCGCCGGAAACCGCGCCGCATTCCCAGAACGAAACAGGTTTCAGCCCGGATCTAAACCGGACGGTATGGCTCTTAAAACGTCAGCCTTTGATCTCGTTGCCTACGCTAAAAGCCTTGGCGACGACTTTGCCGAGGTCCAGGTATTGCGATTGACCGGTGATGTAAACGATCGGGTCTATCTTTGACACATCAGCCCGACCGTTGGTCAGGCATTCTTCGGAGATATGGCATTCGGTGATGCGGCCGATGACTAGCACGTGACTCCCGAGCTCAACTATCTGGTACAAAACGCACTCCAGGTTGACCGGACACGATTCGATAAGGGGCGCGCCGCTTTGCTGCCCGAAGAAGACTTTAAAGCCACATTTGGCTGTCTTGTCGGCTTTAGAGCCGGAGACTATTCCGCAATAGTCAGTTTCCCGGACGAGTTTGGTATTCGGAATATTGACCGAGAAGCTCTTGTTTTCGTTTATTCCCTTGAGGGTGTAGCGGGTCGGCCGTATAGCCACGGACACCATGGCGGGTTCTCCGCAGGCGACACCGCCCCAGACCGCCGTCATGAAGTTAGGTTTACCCGCCACCATACTGCCGACCAGCAAGGTGGGCATGGGATAAATGAGAGCCTGAGGCCCTAGTTTAAGTTTGGCCATATCACTCCTTGGAAATTCCGCGGCTATTGTACCAGCTTGCGACCCGCCTCGAAAGCCTGTTCCATTGCGCCAGGAACATTCTTGATCGCTCCGGCTTCATCGACATCGGCAAAAAGGAGTTCGCCGGCGTATCCAATATCGAGAACCACGAAGAGCGCCTTTACCGTCGCCCTGGCCGGTTCGAACATGGTCTGCCCTTTACGGCCGCCGACGCAGATAAAGAACCCTTTTCTTCGTTTAACCGGTTCGATCGGCGCCAGTTTCAACTGGTATTTGCGTGCCCAGAGGCATTGGCAGCGATCTATGGCTGCCTTGAGCTGAGCGGTCACCGACATGAAGTGTAGCGGGGATGCGACGACGATGATATCCGCGGCGGATAGAGCGTCGTAAATGAGCTCCATATCGTCATTGATCTTGCACTGCCCGGTGCGTGAGCAATAATCGCAGTGCAGGCAACCAGAGATGTTGAGTTCGGCAACCTCGATTAGGCGGGTATTAGCCCCGGCTTCCCGGGCGCCTCGCAGAAATTCGTAAAGGAGGTGCTCCGTATTGCCGCCCATCCGGGGGCTTCCGGACAGGCCGAGGACGTTCACGAAAGTTCAGACTCCAGGGTTTTCAAGATCTGTAACTCTCGGTCTTCCATGATGACGGCATCGGCTTCAACCTCGTGGTCGAAACCCAGCAGGTGCATGATGCCATGGATGAGCAACCGCGCCAGCTCTTTTTTGAGGGAATGACCGTATTCCACCGCCTGGATCTCGGCTTGCGGCAGAGAGATGACCACCTCTCCCAGGTTGATGCCGCTATTCGCAACGATAGGGAAATCCGGATGCGTCGTGGCATCCGCAGAGGCTTCTTTCACAAAAAAAGAGAAGGAAAGGACATCCGTCGGGCAGTCTTTGCTCCGGTACACCCGGTTAAGTTCCCTGATCTTATCCTGCCCTGTGATGTAGATACCGACTTCGGAAGAAGCCTCGGCGCACTGGGCGATAAGGATGCGGCGGGCTATTCCCCTAAGCCACGGTACGGAAAGGGCTTTCTTGAATTCTTTATCTATGGTTATGTCAATTCTCATATCAAAAACAATTATAGCGTAACGGCTGGAAGCTGTCAGCATTCACCATTCCTCCGTTCATGGTTTCCTTCGGCCCTGCTCCACGATTGAAGTCGGAGTAAACACCACGAACGGACACTTGAACTTGTCGAAGCCCGAGATGCGCTTTTAGAGCAATTGGCGTTTGCGCGAAGGCCGAAGAACCCTTGAGATCAGGCTCAGGGCAGGCTAGTCCTTTCCGCTGAAGGACTCTTCGCTACGACGCGGGAGTGGATTCCCACATCGGCCAAAAAAGGACACCCGCGTTTTCGCCTAGAATGATAGCCTTTGTAGGCAAAGACAGACGGAGGTAACCATTAGGAAAACATATTTCTTAGCAACCACCCAACGAGAAAACGTTGGTGATCCGATTACTATTATTAATTAACACTTTGACATCCGGTAATTCAGATGCTACTTTATCACAAACCCTCGGAAGCAACACCTACTTGGTAAGCAGACACACTAGATGACGGGATACACCGGCAAAGACTTCAACCTGCTGTTCTCCAAAATGAGCGAGGGAGTAGCCATCCATGAGCTCATCTTTGACAGCGACGGAAAGCCGATCGATTACCGCATCCTGGACGTGAATCCAAGTTTCGAAACCTTCACCAGAATCCCAAAAAATAAGGCGGCCGGCGCCAGGGCTTCTGAGATTTACGGCACCGGAACCGCTCCCTTCCTGGAAATCTACTCAAGGGTCTCATCTTCAGGCAAACCAGAATCTTTCGAAACCTATTTTCCGCCCATGGAAAAGTATTTTTCGATTTCGGTCGTCTCCATGCATCCCGGAATATTCGCGACCATTTTCAGCGACATTACTGAACACAAGAAGGCATCGAACCGCACGGAGCAGTTGAACCAGTTCCTCCTGGCACTGCGAAACGTCAACCAGCTAATCACCCATGTAAAGCGAGATCCGCAACACCTGATCGACGAGATCACCCGGACACTCATCCAGAGCTGCAACTACTCACACGTCTGGATCGTCCTCCTGAACCTGGACCGACAAGCGACAGCCGTGACCTCATCCAGTCCCTCGGAATATTGGGACAAACTGAACCGGGAATTCAAAAAGAAAAATATTCCTCCCTGCGCGAAAGACGCCATAGAAAAAGGCAAAACTGTAGTTGTCAGCGCCATTTCGGACTACTGCTCCAATTGCCCCCTGGCGAGGGGCGAGATCACCAAGCTCGTTGCCCCGCTAATTCACGATAACAAACTCCGGGGCGTTATCACCATCGACATGACCCCGTGCGCTTTGATCGGCGAAGAGGAATTGAGCCTCTTCGATGAAATGGCCGGAGACATCGCCTTCGCCTTGAGCGACATCGAAATGGAAGAAGCCCGGATCAAAACCGAAAAAGCCCTGGCCGAGTCCGAAATCAGGTACCGCTCGCTTTTCGATAACAGTAACGATGCGATTTATGTCCACCTTGAAGGCGTCACCGGCCGGTTCATCGACGTGAACGATAGGGCGTGCCAATTGCTGGGCTACAGCCGTGAAGAAATGCTGGAGATGAGCCCAAGTGATATCGATGACCCCGAGTACTCCAAACAATTAGCGGAAAAGTCAGACCAACTCCTTAAAAACGGTCACGGCGTCATTGAAATGGTACACATAGCCAAGGACGGTAGGCGCATTCCCGTGGAACTAAGCACAGGACCCTTGACCATTGGCGGACTCTCTCTCCAGTTGACGATTGCCAGAGATCTTACCGAACGTAAAAAAACCGAAGCCGAACTAATCCGTTTTAACAAACTGTACGACGTACTTAGCCAGGTGAACCAGGAAGTTATCCGGGCTAAGAACAATGACAGTTTCCTGAGCGCGACCTGCAAAATAATTGCCGAACGCGGCGGTTTCGCCCTGGCGTGGGTCGGAAAGTTTGAGCCAATCAACAAAGCGATAACACCAGTCGCTTCCAGCGGTCAAGCCGCAAGTTATTTAGATGGTATCGAAGTCACCGTGGAAGATTCACCGAAAGGAATCGGCCCCATCGGAATGAGCATTCGCCAAAATGCTCCTTACATCATCGAAAACTTCATGACCGATGCCAGCACAGCTCACTGGAAAGACCGCGCCCAACCTTTCCAATTCGGAGGCGTGGGCGCCTTTCCGATTCTCGTCAACGGAGAAATCTGGGGCGTTCTGGGAGTATATTCATCTGCGATCGGCTACTTCGGCGACAAAGAAGCCGAACTTCTTGAAGAAACAGCCGGAGACATCGGCTTCGCACTTCATAACATCGATAAAGAACGAAATCGAATCGCAGCGGAATTAAGAATCCAGGCCGCCGCGGATGAATGGTTGACCACATTCGATTCGATCAAGGATATGGTTGCCATCGTAGACAGAGATCACATCATCAGACGGGTAAACAGAGCTTTTACAGAAGCGCTTAAAACTGGACCTGGAGATTTGCTTGGCAAGCATTGCTTTGAGGTTGTCCACTGCATGAACCAGCCCCACCCATCGTGCCCTCATGCCAGAACCCTGATTTCTCGAAAGGCTGAATCCAGCGAATATTTCGACAAAAGATTGAAAAAATGGGTCGAAGCCAGTTCCTCGCCGATCTTCGATGACGACGGGATTCTGGTCGGTTCGGTCCACATCATCAAGGATATCTCAGCCCGCAAACGAGAGGAACAAGAAAAGCTACTTCTCAGAGACAAAGCGGAGATCGCCAGCCGCCTGGCGACGGTAGGCGAAATGGCAGCGGGCATCGCCCATGAGATCATAACCCCTTGACCGGCGTTATCGGATTCTCAGAGATGCTGATGGAGCAGGAAGTTGCTCCGGAAATCAAAGAACAGCTCCAGATAATCAACGATGGCAGCAAGCGGGTCAAAGACATTGTCAAGCGCATGCTGACGTTCGCCCGCCAGGCAAAGCCGATGAAAAGCCGGATCGACATCCACGAACTGATCGAGAATACACTGGAAATCCGCGGTTACGTCCTCAAGACCGCGAATATCGAAGTCACCAGGCATTACGGTGAGGATCTGCCGTGGATCACCGTCGATCCAGGCCAATTGCAGCAGGTGTTTCTGAACCTGATCGTCAACGCCGAATACGCCATGAAACAAAACCAGGGCTTCAAGGGGGTATTGACCATCAGTACCCGAAAAGCAGCCGACAAAATGATCCTATCCTTCAGCGACAACGGCTGCGGGATGTCCAGGGAAACCATAGGCAAGCTCTTCCAACCGTTCTTCACCACCAAAAATCCGGGCGAGGGCACGGGGCTGGGGTTGAGCGTATCGCGTTCGATCATCCTGGAACACGGCGGTGAGATCACGGTTGAAAGCCGGCCCGGATCGGGCAGCACATTCACCATCGAACTTCCAATCAGCGCTGAACCTGAGGTAATAGAAGAGACAGACCCGGATAATTCAGGCATTCCGGTTTCCAACGTAAAAGCGCGGGTAATGGTTATCGATGACGAACCGGCGGTTAGATCGCTCATAGAAAAGTGCTGATGCGAGAAGGTCACTCCGTCCTAACTATTGAGGATCCGGGCGACGTCCTTGGGATTCTAATGAATGACGCCTTTGATATAATCCTGCTTGATATCAGGTTACCGGGTATCAGCGGAATCGATCTATATGGAGACATAGTCCTGATCCACCCGAAACTAAAGGAACGGGTCATTTTTATCACAGGCGACACCGCAGATGCCAACGTGAGAGAATTTATCGCGAGTCACCACGCGAATTGGATAACCAAACCCTTTGACCGCAGTACTTTCCTGAAGAAATTCAACGAAGTGCTGCTGAGAAAATGACCCGACAGCCTTCAGCTATCAGCTTTCAACCTTTTATCACGCAAAAACCGACAGCTAAGGGTGAATAATCGGCCAGAGCCAGTTGAAGGGTGAAAAGACCCAAAACAAAATGACGTGGGCAGCCATGAACAAGACGATGCCCACGCCGATGATCTTCTTCCAGTTTCGGCGCCTGCTCCAGGCGATAAAACGGTCTTTGAACCTGGGCTTGTTATCCATCGAAAGCAGGAGCTGACGGGGGCGCTTTGCCCATCCCAGAGCTTTGTCGATGAACAGCGCGAGACCCAGGATTATGCCACCGACGATCGGCACGAAATAGAAGATATAAGTAATGCGGTTGGTAATGCCGCCGATGATAATCCACAGGATAAGAGTGGCGAAAATCCACGCGGCGGCAAATAACGCGGCTTCATTACGGCGCCGCCATGCCTGCCAGCTTGTCCAAGTGAAAACGGGGATGGTCGCCGCCCAGACAGTGGGCGTTACCGCCGACATGTACTGCGGCGTCCACCAGAAGGGCATGACATGGTAACCAAGCACCCATTGCCAGGGGTGGAGGGCGGAGGGGTGGGACGAGTTGGCGAAAGTGATGGTGGCGGGAATGGTGAATAGTTGTGCAGCCCGATTAACCGGATTGCTCCATTCTCCGGTAAGGGCGAACTCCATAACCGGTACCGCGAGGATGGCAACGACATAGGCGACGAGGCCGGACAGCGCCAGTTGAAGAGCTTTATCCCGGCGGAAAAATAGCCAATGTATCCCGATGATGGCGATCCCAAGGAGCCCCGTAAGTTTCACTAAAGTGGACATGACCAGAAACAGGACCGCCAGCGGGTATTTACGGGCGAGGTAAGCCCACAAACCGGCGATCATAAAAAAAACATTGAAGATGTCCAGCATAGCCACCGAGGCCATGGTGAAAATTGAATTCTCGAAGGCGAACATGGTCGTGGCTAAATTAGTAGCGAGGTTCGACAAATTTAACCTTCTCAGGATGAGGTAGAAGAAGAATATCGAGCCGACACCAAAAAGGGCGGGCATGAAGCGCCAGCCGAACTGGTTGTCGCCGAAGATCTGCATGCCGGCGGTGATGATGATCTTTCCCAACGGGGGGTGTTCCGGCTGATGCAGGACTCCTTGGACCAGGTAGTCCCTGGCCGAGACGACATAGTATTGCTCGTCCAACACCAGGTCCTTGGGAAACCACATCAGACCCAGATGCAGGATCATGGAGGCGATGAGAATGGTCAGAAGCCAGGCGTGCTTCCAACCGGCAAAGCGTTTAAGCGCAGTTTTTATCTTTGTCATTAATTAAGGCCGCTAATGAACATAACGACCGGAGAGCAATACCGTTAGCCCCTTGCCGTTTAAAACAATAAGGTTTCCTGGTTGGTATCCAATCACAAACTAATCGTTAAATAATAACACAAGAAACCATTCATTGTTTTGACGTCGTCTTTTTACCGGCAAAGGGGCAATTTTTCAAGATTCAGCAACTACCGGTCGGTCAAGCAGCAAGCGCGACCAGAAAATCCGGTCTCGGGGAGAGTCGGTAGCCAAATCCGCGGAAAGCCCTGCGGTCAAGCGCCGCACCATCACCAGGACGAAGAGGGCGGCAAACCCGGCGACCACAGCCATTGGTTCGTCCAGGAGGTAAGCCGCCAGCGGCAGTACCAGGAAGGCGGCGCCAACCCCTAGCGGCAGGGCGTTGCTCTGTCCGGCGCCGGTTCTGAAGCGCTGTTCCTTTGGAACGCTTTTCAGACCAGCAGCCTTGATTACCTTGGAAATGATGGCTAGAAAGACCGGGATGAGGCAGATTATCGCCGGCCAGAAGGCCAGAGTCGCCGCGGCGCCGAAACCGGTGGTATTGCCCTTTTCACCATCGAACTTCTTGAACACCGGCCACATCTGGCCGCAGGTAGCGGCCAACGCGGACAGAGTGACTACAGAAATGTCAAAATCCAGAGAACGAGCGAGCCAGACCGTGCCGATTCCTTTCAAAACATCGATGGCGCTGGCCGACAGTCCCCACACCGGTCCGGCTTTCTTCCAGATGGCATGGTGCAGGTCGCCTATCGGTTCGATATGATGGTACTTCGCCATCAGAAGGAGCTGGGGGAAGGCGCCGATAAAGTACGCCGCAACGATGACCGCGATATTAGCGACTATAGTCTCCTCCCGAGGAGTTGTATAAGATCAAAACGGTCACATTATAAATCCGCCGCCGTTGGTTTTGATAGTCCGAAAAAAGTCTTTACATTGAACGATGGTTCAAGTTATTATAATAACCATCCGCATCTCCCGCTTAAGCGTACCTAATTCTTTCGCGTCTATACCAGGAGTAATCCTTCCCAGCAAATTTGAGACCGGAGGGCAGACAGGATGACCGTCAAAGTAGTCACCGACACAACCGCAGATTTGCCCGCATCCATAGTGGCGGAACTCGGCATTAAGGTCGTACCCCAGTACGTCAGATTCGCGGACAAGGTTTACCGGGACCTTGTCGAGATTTCTCACGATGAATTTTACCGCCGGCTGCAGAGCGATAGCGTCCACCCTAGCACCTCCCAGCCCTCCCCCAAGGATTTTGTGGACGTTTACAAGTCAATCCTTCCGGCGAAGGACGGCATCCTGTCACTTCACCTTTCGAAGAAACTCAGCGGCACCTACGATTCGGCGCTCCAGGCTAAGCAAATGATGGCCAAGGAAGCCAATATCGAGGTGATCGATACCCAATCCGTCTCCATGGGGCTGGGGCTTTTCGCCATCATGGCGGCACGCATGGCCAAGCAGGGCGCTACCCTGGCTGAAATAGCGGCCGCAGTCAACGACGCTATACCTCAGATGCGCTTACTGGGCATTTTCGACACCCTGAAGTACTTAGCCGCTGGCGGCCGCATCGGTAAAGCGAAGGCTTTAGTGGGATCGATCCTTTCGGTTAAACCCGTTTTGACCGTAAAAGAGGGCGAACTGCACCCGGCGGGTCAGGTCAGGAGCAGGTCCAAGGGGATCGACCGACTGATCGAGTGGACCGGGACATTGGGGAAAATCGCCGACCTGGCGGTGGTTCATACCACCACCCCCGATGAAGCCAAGGCACTCGCAGAACGCCTGGGCAATTATTTCCCCAAGAACCAGATTATCATCTCCCGTTTGAGCGCCGCGGTAGGTGCCCACGCCGGTCCGGGGACGCTGTTTGTGGTGGCCCGCTCAGCTTAATCCCCGCATTGGCAATTGATTCCTCTCCGAAGTGAGAGGATAATAGGCCGCTTTGAACCACCAAACGGCGTTTGTATTGGTCCGCTCATCGCGGCAAACCCTTGCGATCGAGATCAGACCCGATGCCACCGTTGTCGTTAGAGCCCCGAGGCGGGTGGGTTTAAGAGACATTCACCGCTTCATCGAAAGCCATCAGAACTGGATTGTCCGGAAACGGATGGAGCTCGCGGCGCGGCCACAGCCGCAGAGGAGAAAGTTCGTCGAAGGTGAGGAATTCCTCGTCGGGGGCCGAACCTGCCTGTTGCAATTGTCTGACTCGGTGTCCCCAGCCGTAGATTTGCAAGGCGACCGGTTGGTTTTGTCCGCCAAAGCACATTCCAAGGCCCGCGAAACAGTCACCACATGGTACCGGGAACATGCACGCCGTGTTATCACCGAACGAGTCCAGCATTATGCCCGGATCATGGCCTGCCGTCCCTCGGCGATAAGGATCACCAGCCCTCGGCGTAGATGGGGATCATGCGGCCCATCCGATTCCCTCAATTTCAACTGGCGATTGGTCATGGCGCCTCGGGAGATCATCGATTACGTTGTTGTCCACGAACTGGCCCACATCCGTCATAAGCACCACGGCGCCGAATTTTGGGACTTAGTCGGCACTTTTTTCCCGGAGCACAAAGCAGCGCGACGCTGGCTGAAGGACAACGGATATCAATTAGATTTTTAATCAAACGGGTATTGAATCGCGGGCGAGAAGTGATAGAATTACCCCGGGATTTTGGATTGATACCGTGACATCAGAGATAAAACCGAAACGCCGGGTCCTGGTTGTCGACGATGAGACCGCTATCCTGCGGTTCGTGAACGCAGGACTGGAGATTGCCGGTTATCAGCCGACGTCGACAACCGATTGCGACGAAGCCCTCAATATCGCCAGGTCCGGCAAAGCCGATATTATGCTCCTGGATATTTTCATGGCGCCGATAACCGGCTTCGACGTGCTGACCAAACTCAGGGATTTTTCAGATCTGCCGGTGATCGTGTTCACAGCCAGGGACGACGTTGGTGAATTCGCCAAGGAAGCCGGGGCTGACGACTACTTGGGCAAGCCTTTCAAACCGGGAGAACTGGCGGAAAAGATCGAGGAAGTAATGGCGCGGCGATCCGCCAGGACCGCCTAGCATCCGCAGCGTCCTTCACACCACCTGGTCCGGAAAAACCGTCAGGCTGGATTATGGGCGGCGCGTGCGGGCAGATCCGAGGCGATCTTGCGAATGACCACTTTTTCAGCGGCTGAAGCGTGGTCGTGAAGCTCTTCGATGATGCTGGCGAGAGCCTTCCGG
The DNA here is from genome assembly GCF_014672715.2 of Dehalogenimonas etheniformans. NCBI lineage: Bacteria > Bacillati > Chloroflexota > Dehalococcoidia > Dehalococcoidales > Dehalococcoidaceae > Dehalogenimonas > Dehalogenimonas etheniformans. Next base: position 1,581,024 of record NZ_CP058566.2, read on the forward strand.
GCCCTCAAAGACAGCCGGGGATCAGCTTTGATGGCAGGAAGCAACCCCGACAATATGGATTCTCTTCCGGTGACCAGGTAATCTATGGTGACGCCCAGTTCTTCGGCGAGTTTCTCCAGCATCGAGAGTGAAGGCAGCCTTTTGTTTTGTTCAATGGCGGAGATGTGCTGAGGGGTAATATGCAATCCATTGGACAGGTCCTGCTGGGTGAGTTTGAGGTCAAGACGTTTGGCCTTGATCCTGTCGCCGATAGACATGTGGGTCCCTGCCTTATATTTAGTATTTTTACCCGCACAAATCTTAACAGCCTGTTGTGAGTAGCGCAATGAGACAACTACAGGTTGATTTTGCTATTGGAACCGAGTATTGTATATTTTATTAGGGCAAATTCTTAATAAATAATTTCAAATCCTGAGATACATTGAACAAAGGTAAAACCACAATTCTTCTGGCCGACGACCACGCCATTGTCCGGCGCGGCATTAAAGCCCTCCTGGAGTACGAACCGGACTTCGCCGTGGTGGCGGAAGCCAGTGACGGCCTTCAGGCTTTGGAACAGCTCGAATCGGTCAAACCGCACATACTGGTTACTGACCTGTGCATGCCCAACATGAGCGGCATCGAACTGCTCAAAGCTATGAAAGAGAAAAATATCCCGACACGATCGGTCGTTCTTTCGATGTGCGGCGATGCCCCGTACATCACAGGCGCTTTAGACGCCGGTGCCTTCGGCTATATCCTCAAGGAATCCGGCGTCGAGCATCTAGTCACGGCGATACGGGAAGCCCAGTTGGGACGCAGGTACTTGAGCCCGCCGCTCTCAGTGGGTTAAACAGGCGCCCCGGATTTCTTCGGAGTCGTCTCTGCGTTTGATTTGAATCCCGGACAGCTTCTCGATTCTCGTCATTTCCTCCTTTCCCGGTTTTGATGCCAGCAGAAACCGGTGTTACTATTGGAGTGCGGTCTAAAAGGAGGGTGCGATGTCCACCGAGAAATTCACTGTCTCCGGCGATAAAGTGGTCGGAAAAGTCAAGGAAATAATCCACCAGGGCAATATCCGGCGGGTCCGCCTGATCCACGAGGGTAAAGCCATTATCGACATCCCCCTGTCTATCGGGGCGCCGGCGGCGGCCGTCGGTATTCTGGCGGCTCCGCTCTTGGCGGCGGTCGGTGCCTTTGCGGCGCTGGTGACCGAGACCACCATCGAGGTGGAGCGGACCGACGATAAACCGGTTGAAACAAAATAAGCCGCTGATTCTTTGGCGCCCATTACAAGTACCGGTTCCAGGCTAACTTCCCGGTTATATTTCAGTACCGGATCTTGATTTCGCTAACCTGCGGTGGTACTATAGGCGGGTTGGAGAAAAGTATTGCGCCTGCGTCAATACGACCCTGAAAAACCGGTATCATATCTCAAACTAGTCGGTGCCGTACTTCACAATTACGGCAGCTTTCACCATCCTGAGGACCTTGTCCGAATTATGGGTGAGAAGCGCCTTACCGACGTGACACATACCCCCGAAATGGGGGAAGCCACAATCAATCTTTACGACGGCGGCGACCAGAGGGTTTTCCAGTTTAAAGAATCCGCCAACCGAGGCGGCACCATTGACGTGTTGTTCAATCATAACCACCTCGAAAGTTTCCGGGCGCAATTATTTTTTGAGGGGATGCTGGGAAAACCGGGGGCATTGATTTTCTCCAGCCTGAGGCTGGGGCCGCTAGTCTCAGCGGTGGTGGGAGGGAAAGCCAACATCAGTTTTGACGCCTCCTCGGGACAATTTTTCTGTCACTATGGAGACTTGGTTATTTCATACACCCACGAACAGGAAATGGGCATTCCAAGTATTTCAACATCCATCCTCTGCCGCCAAACCTGTCCAGCGAACCTGTTCAACAGGCCAGAACAGTTACGGTTTTCCATCACCTGATACCCCCGGTTCGCAACGAACAGCCGAAAACCGGTGTTTTCTGATATAATTCAGGTATGACCGATCCACCTAAACCGGCTGCCAGCAAACCTAGAATCGTCCTTTTCGACGCCAGCGCGCTGGTGCACCGCGCTTACCACGCCTTCGCGCACGGGCGGCAACTCACCAACTCCAAGACCGGCGAGGTCACCTCGGCGGTGTTCGGCTTCACCAATATCCTGCTCAAAGTCCTGGCTGACCTGAAACCCAACTGCTACGCCATCGCGTTCGACCGCAAGGGGCCGACCTTCCGCCACGACATGTCGCCAGAATACAAAGCCCACCGCCCGCCGACGCCGACTGAACTCATAACGCAACTGGGGCGGGTACATGAACTTGTGGAAGCCTTCGACATGCCGATCTTCGAGCAACAGGGTTATGAGGCCGACGACCTGTTGGGGTCGGTGGCCCGGAAGGCGGAGGCGGCAGGCGCCGAGGTTATCATCGTCACCGGCGACGCCGACGCCATGCAACTTGTGGACGACGACGTCAAAGTGCTCTACCCCAAACCCGGTGGCACATTTTCCGACACCATTCTCTATGATGCCATGGCCGTAACCGGGAAGTTCGGGGTGCCGCCTCACCGGGTTGCCGATTACAAAGCACTAGTAGGAGACCCGTCCGACAATATCGGCGGTGTACCGGGAGTGGGACCCAAGACCGCCGTTAAACTCCTCACCGAATTTGATGGAATCGAAGAGATTTTCAGGAATATCGAGCTAATCAAGCCCGAAAAACTCAGGGAACTCTTGAGAAAAGAAGAAAACGCAGCGCGTCAGAGCTTGAAATTGGCAACTATCGTCACCGACCTGCCCATAGACTTCGACATCAATAAGTGTGAAATCTGCCGCCTCAACCGGGAAAAAGCAATTCCACTGCTGCGTGAACTCGAGTTCACAACCCTGATCAATAGACTACCAAAAACCGATTCCGCCGGAGACGCAGTGACGCAAGCGACGCCGTCGCAAGTTTCCCAACCTACAATCGAATGCCAATATACCCTGGTCGACACCACTGAGAAACTCGAGCACCTGGCTAAAAGTCTCGCCAAAGACGAGAGGTTTGCCCTTGACACGGAGACCACCAGCCTGGATGCCCTGACCGCCGAACTGGTGGGACTTTCGATCGCGCCGACGGCCGGCGAAAGTTATTACCTGCCGGTTGGGCATGTGGGAGTGGAAGGCGCTCAGCTAGAGTTATCAGAAGTCAAAAGGATGCTTGGTCCGATCCTGGCCGATAAAAAGATCCCCAAGATCGCCCACAACGCCAAGTTCGACCTTCAGATAATGCAAACCGCCGGTTTCGTTATCAATGGGCTGGACTTCGACACCATGCTGGCTGCGCACCTGCTGGGGGAAAAAGCCCCCGGATTAAAAAACCTGGCATCAACCCGCCTCCACGTTGAAATGACGCCGATAACGGAACTTATCGGGGAGGGTAAGAGCCAGATCTGTATCTCCCGCTGCGGCTTGAAAGAGACCTCCGATTACTCCTGCGCCGACGCCGATATGACTTTCCGGCTGGCCAACAACCTCGAACCGGAACTTAAAAAACAGAACCAATGGAGATTGTTTTCCGAGGTGGAGATGCCGCTGGTTCCGGTCATCATGGACATGGAGCGGGCGGGGATAGCGCTGGATATCGATAAGCTGAACGAGATGGCGGTACAGATCGCTCGTCAACTGGTAGCCCTTGAAGATGAGATCCTCGCCCTGGCCGGGCACGACTTCAACATCGCCTCGCCCAAACAACTCGGCGACGTCCTTTTCGGGGAACTTCACCTGCCGTCGGGCAGAAAAACGAAGACTGGCTATTGCACCGACGCCGCTGTCCTCGACGAACTTAAAGATGAGCACGCTATCGTTCGGAAGGTACTCGATTACCGTACCCTGGCAAAACTGAAATCTACCTACGTCGATGTATTGCCAACAATGGTATCAGCCTGCGACGGACGCCTTCACACCAGCTTCAACCAGGCGCGGACGGCTACCGGGAGGTTGTCATCGAGCGATCCGAACCTGCAGAACATTCCCGTCCGGGGCGAATTGGGCCGCGAAATACGCAAAGCCTTCGTGGCACCGCCCGGTTACGTCCTGCTGGCGGCAGACTATTCCCAGATCGACCTGCGGGCGCTGGCGCACCTATCAGGCGACCCCGACCTGATCGCCGCGTTCAAGCATGATGAGGACATTCACACCGCGACAGCGATGCGGCTTTACAACCTGCCGAAAGAACAGATCACTCCGGTTATGCGCCGCTTCGCCAAGACGATCAATTTCGGCGTCATCTACGGCATGAGCGATTACGGACTGGAACAGGCGACGGAACTCACCCGGGCACAATCTTCGGAATTCATCACCAAGTATTTCGAGCGTTATCCCGGCGTGAAATCATACCTCGAGGCTACCAAGGAACAGGCCAGGTCGCGAGGGTACGTCGAAACGATCCTCGGACGGCGGCGCTACATCCCCGAGATCAACGCTTCGAACCGCCAGGTGCGAGAGGCAGCCGAACGTATGGCCATCAACATGCCGGTCCAGGGGACTTCGGCGGATATCATCAAGGTTGCGATGCTGCACGTCATCAGGGAGATGAACCGGCGCAAGCTCCAGAGCCGCCTGCTGCTGCAGGTCCACGATGAACTCATCTTCGAAGTACCGCAGCACGAACTTATCTTCATGTCCGAGATGGCCCCAAGATTGATGGCCGCTGCAGTTGAACTGGCAGTGCCTCTTAAAGTTGATATGAAATACGGCACCAACTGGGGAGAGATGGAATAGCCTTGACAAAGACGTCGATAAAGGCTTTCCCCGTTGTACCCTTTTTGGTTATATGCATCGGTTTCATTATCTTATTTTTTATTACTAATAACCCGCCCGCCAGCTTCGACACCTCAGTTTTCAACGCGATCCACAACCTGAACGCGCCTCTAATCAACTCGATCATGACCGGGGCATCGTTGCTCGGCGAGACCTGGCCTTCCATCTTTCTGGCTTTGTCCGTGACACTGTGGTTTTGGCTCAAGGGGTTCAAGCGCGAGGCAATCTGGTTTGCCTTAGCTTTGATAGCAGTTTCATCTACAACATCCCTGATCAAGAATATCGCCGACAGAACCAGGCCAAACGGCAACGAATTCAGCTTCATTTCGGGGCATACCTCATATTTCACTGTTTTTGGAAGTTACCTATTACTCAACACCCAAAAACTCATTCAAAAGGCATCTGTGGTGACTTTTTGGCGTCCAAGTATCATTATCGTCGTAGCGATTATTGCCTTTTCACGAATTTACCTGGGAGCCCACTGGCCGACAGATGTGGCGGGCGGATTCGTGTGGGGCCTAATAGTGTTAATTCCCGGTACAGCGGGCTATTGCCAGCCGGCAGCGGGTTGAAACAAAATCTAATGACTTTATCAATACTGAAATGAAGTCCCTCGCCTCCCTCAGGACAACAGAGGTGAATGATGCCTGAACTACCGGAAGTTGAGACGGTCACCAATGAAATCCGACCCTACGTCCTGGGACGTCGCATAAAAAACGTCGAGGTGTTCTGGACGGGAACGATCAAATGCAACACGGTCCCGGAATTCGTCAATGGCCTTGTGGGGCACACAGTAACCGAAGTCTCGCGGCGGGGCAAGTTTATCGTCTGGCAACTATCCGGTGGAAAAAGGCTTCTCACCCACCTCAAGATGACCGGTGCGCTGATCGCCCAGGAAGCTGATACCCCACCTCCCCCGTACAACCGCGTCGAGATCACTCTCGACAACGGATTGAAAGTCTACTTTCGAGACCCTCGGAAGTTCGGGCGCATGAGGGTTGTCGATCACGATGCGACGCTCGATGAACTCGGACCGGAGCCCCTGGAGCCGGAGTTCACCTCTGACGTCCTCGCCTCGATCCTGAAAAAACGTAAAAGTCCGATCAAGCCGACGCTGTTAGACCAAACGCTCATCGCGGGCATCGGGAATATGTATGCAGATGAGGCGCTGTTCGAGGCTAAAATCCACCCGTTGAGGGCTGCGGACAGCTTATCGCCTGCCGAATACAAACGAATACACGAGGCGATTCAGCACGTGCTGACAGCAGCTATCGAGAGCAAGGGCGCATCGATCGCCAATTACGTCCGTCCCGGCGGGGAGTTGGGACACGCCCACTTCGCCTTCAAAGTAGCGCATCGGCGGGGTGAAAATTGCCCGAGGTGCGGAACCCCGCTCGAGCGGATTGTGGTACGAGGCCGGGGGACTTACTTGTGTCCGCACTGCCAACCCCACACGGGGAATAATACCAATACTACAAATATCCAATAAGGAACGTTATGAAGACAATTGGACTTATTGGCGGAATCAGCTGGAACTCGACGGCTTTATATTACAAGTTAATCAACGAGGGAGTGGCAAAAACCCTGGGCGGGCTGCATTCGGCTAAAGTTCTGATGTACTCTTTCGACTTCGAGGAGATCGAGAAACGGCAGAGCAGCGGCGATTGGCATGAACTGGGCGCGATGCTGGGGGAGAGGGGGAAAGCTCTAAAAGACGCGGGAGCGGACTTCCTGGTCATCTGCGCCAATACCATGCATAAGGTCGTCGAGCAGGTCGAGGCAATTTCCGGTTTGGCAGTCCTGCACATAGCGGACGCGGCGGGTGAGTCGATAAAGAAAGCCGGTCTCAAGAAGGTCGGTCTTTTGGGAACCCGCTTCACAATGAGCGAAGATTTCTATCGCAGGCAGCTGGAAGAAAGATTCGGCTTGGAGGTACTCGTCCCGGAAAAGGACCAGCAATATATCGTCAATTCTATTATTTACGATGAACTGTGCCGCGGCTGCGTCCAGGAGGCTTCCAATTGGGCCTGCCAGCTGATCATCGACAAACTGGTCGCTCGAGGTGCCGAAGGTATTGTATTGGCATGTACCGAGCTTCCAATGCTGATCAAACCATCCGACATGAAGGTTCCGCTGTTCGACACAGTTAAATTGCATGCGGGGGCGGCGGTGCGGCGGGCGGTCACAATCTGAAGAATACCATGGGAACGATTTGGGGGTTTTCGGCATCTTATACTGTGGACATGCATTAGGAATGTAGAGACTTGGTAAAATACCGGAGGCTTGCAGATGGCCGGGGGCGTTGGGGACCGAAATACTAAAAGACTGACATTAATCGCCTTTGTCTTGACCATGACAGCGACCCTAATACTATTCTTTGTCCCGACGTTCAGGCACTACAGTGGAGTTATTGTTCACCCGGAGGATAGTAGGTACGTATATCAAACAGCCTGGGATCATTTTACTTTCAATCAAAACACACCGGATGTTCCTTGGTTCTTCTTCTTTTTCATCATACCGTTAGTGCCAACCATGATCGGTTATTTGGCCTCGAGATTTCGCGATAAATCGAAGTGTAAGAGATGGTTATGGTTTTCCACGGCGCTAATGACCGGTTTAGTTCTTCTAAATGCATTCTATTTTAGCCTGTATTTCCTGCCAGCTGCCGCTTGCCTCCTTGCCGCGGCAATCAACGAAACTCGCAAATCACCCGCCGTTCATGGTTCGACAGGCTCACCACGAACGACTTAGAGCGTAAAGGTCAAAACTCCTCCCCCCAATTGCCAATCGCCGCCGTTTTAGATATGCTTTCATATCGGAATTATAGACGAGGTATCTAATGAGACTTTCTCTCCTATTTGGTAAAACCCAGCGTGAAATCCCCGGCGAAGCAGAAACGATAAGCCATCAATTGCTCCTACGAGCTGGCATGATCAACCAGCTCACCGCGGGCGTTTATTCATTTATGCCTTTGGCCTGGCGCAGCGCCAAAAAAATCATGGATATCATCCGGGATGAGATGGATGCAGCGGGCGGGCAGGAAATAACGATGCCGGTTCTCCAGCCCATCGAGTTATGGGAAAAGTCCGGCCGCGGCGCTGCTTTTGGAGCAAACCTATTCAAGCTGATCGACAGGAAAGACCGGGTGCTGGCCCTCGGCCCGACTCACGAAGAAGTGGTAACCGACTTGGCTGCACACTACATCCAGTCATACCGCGACCTGCCGCAAAGGCTGTACCAGATCCAGACAAAGCTACGGGATGAACCCCGCCCCCGCGGCGGCCTTGTCCGCGTCCGCGAGTTCATTATGAAGGACATGTACACCTTCGATGCCGACGATGCTGGCCTCGAAGTGTCTTACCAAAAAATGGTACAGGCATACAAAAACATCTACCGGCGCTGCGGTTTAAAAGCCATGGCAATCGAGGCCGATTCGGGAGCTATCGGCGGCAAGGCTTCCCATGAGTTCATGGTGCTGGCGGAGTCCGGCGAGGATGAAATCATTTTTTGCCCCGGTTGCGGTTACGCCGCCAATGTGGAAAAAGCCAAGTTCGATAAAGGCTCTTCGATTGAACAAATCCCTCTCCCAATGACCGATGTGGAAACACCCGGCAAAGAGTCTATCGAAGATGTCGCCAAATTCCTGAACCTGGCGCCGTCCCAGATGCTCAAGTGCGTCTTTTACATCGCCGACAAGGAATTCATCATCGCCGTCATCCGAGGAGATCTCGAAATAAACGAAGTCAAATTGAAGAACCTGCTCAAGGCAACCGATCTGCGGCTAGCCACGGCTGAAGAAGTGTCGGAGCAGGGAATTATTGCCGGTTCGGCGTCGCCAGTCGGTCAAAAAGCCAAAGTTATAGCCGACGACTCGATTGTCTCCTCAATTAACTACGTTGGCGGGGCAAATATCGCCGGCCGCCATACGAATAACGTCGTCCTCGGAAGGGACTTTAACGCCTACAAAACATCCGATATAGCCTCGGCCGGAGTTGGTGCCAAGTGCGCCAAGTGCGGCGGCACCCTAGAATCAACCCGGGGGATCGAGGTCGGTCACGTATTTAAACTGGGCACATTCCTGGCTGAAACATTTGGAGCCCTCTATACCGACCCGGAAGGGAACCAAAAACCATGCGTCATGGGCTGCTACGGCATAGGGGTCGGGCGCCTCCTGGCTGCGGCGATCGAACAAAACCATGACGACAAAGGCATCATCTGGCCGATGCCCATCGCTCCCTACCCGATTCACATCTGCGGGCTCTCCCTGGACAATGAAAAGGTTAAAGAGGCGGCGGACAAAATATACGCCGACCTGTATACCGCCGGTATCCAGTCGCTCTACGACGATCGGATCGAGTCCCCCGGAGTAAAATTCAACGACGCCGATTTACTCGGCATGCCGCTACGAATTACTGCCAGCCCGCGAACCCTCGATAAGGGTGGAATAGAACTCAAGAAACGTTCGGAAAAAACGTTCACCTTGGTGCCAATCGACAACATCGTGGGTGAAGTTAAACGCATGATTGATGAACAGATGAAAGCAGCCGCTTAATTCTAGAGAAGAACGCAAAAGAAAGAGACAGGCCTCAAAGCCTGTCTCTTTCTTTTTTCAGACCAAAAATCAGCATAAAGTACAATGGAGTCCTAATACTTTAGGACGATGTAAAAAGTTGGTAATAGTGTAAAATGGGGTATTGCTATATAGAACATTATGAAAGTCGATCAGTAACACTAAGGATTATCATCAATTATGACTTAAAAGCATGAAGTCTCCCAGACAATGCTATCTAATATTTTGAATCCAAAATAAAACCGGCGACCTCACGCAAAGGCCGCCAGAAAGGAAGGATTTAAAAAGACTGCCGGTTCAAGGTCAGAACTTTTGGCGTCCTTCCGTGTTTCTATTATCCAATAACATATAAATCCAGTCAAAAATTTTTAAGGAGTAAAAATGTCCAAGTTTCACAGCATGGTTAGCCGAAGAGATTTTATGAAAGGTCTGGGATTGGTCGGGACGGGAGTGGGTGTTACGTCGCTTGTGGCACCCGTATATCACGATATCGATGAGCTTATAGCTTCTCCATCCGCAGCCCAGAACCATCCCTGGTGGATAAAAGAACGAGAACTTGAAAACCCCACCGTCGAAGTAGATTGGTCATTGATGTACCGCTCAGATGGCCTTTGGACAGGGCAACAACCTTCTTGCACCGACTATTTCATCGGAAAAGAAGAGCGTTTGCGGAGGTCTAAGATTGCATCCGATTTCAGCAATAATGCATTAAAAAACAACACCCCAGGACTCGATCTTAAGGCTTCAGCGCTTTCCGGCGGAGGTCTTCAAGCCACAGCTCTGATGGGTTTTATTTGTCCACAAAAAGCAGCAACCCCAGAATCGAAAGGGGTGCCAAAATACCAGGGTAGCCCCGAGGAAAACAGTAAAATAGTGAGAGCTGCCACCATTTTCTACGGTGCAGCACAAGTGGGCATGGGAGAAATCACGGACAGAATAAAGGCTAAGCTCCTAAGAGATAAGGATAAGGCTCCTTCGAATAAAAAATACGTCTTTGAGGATGTGCCTGTCGGTTACGAGGGCACCGATAAATTAGTATTCCCGGCCAACGTACCCCTATATGACTTCGCCATGAACGTGCCAATGTCCAAAGAAATGTACCGCACATCTCCTGCTTCAAACATTCAGGGCGCTGCCAACGGTAGCCGTTATAGCCGATTTTCCTTAATCCAACCCAGGATTCAGCTTTTTCTCGCTGGTTTGGGTTATACCTGCTATGGCTACACCCAAGTATATAATGGAGCAATCCCCTCAGCGGCAGCTTGTAACCTTCAAGGATTGGGAGAAGGTGGTCGGAACAATGGTGTCTTCATCAACGCAGAATATGGACCTTGCGTAGGTTGCTTTAGTCTGGTAACAGACCTGCCTTTGGCTCCCACAAATCCAATTGATGCGGGTATTTGGCGTTTTTGCCAGACATGTCATAAATGCGCGAATGCCTGTCCAACCGGCTCAATCTCTAATGACAAAGAACCAAGTTGGGAGATACCGCCCATTTATGGGAAAGCAGATAATACCCACATCCCCGGACGTAAGGAGTTCTGGACTAATGGCATCGATTGTTGGAACTCCAAAGGCATGTACGGCGGATGCGCCAACTGCATGGGAACGTGCACATTCAATACCAGTCAATCCTCAATTCATCAAATAGTCAGAGCTACCCTCGCAACTACTCCAATGTTTAACAGTTATCTGTGGAATTTGGACAATACCTTCTCTTACGGTCTTCATGAGGATAAAGATGCTTGGTGGCATATGTCACAACCCACCTATGGGTTTGATAGTACGATACACGTAAAAGGTGGAAATTATTAAGTAATAATTTTTCGTTGTTCACAAACCAAGCGGCAGGCTTTAGAGCCTGCCGCTGTTTTTCTTGCTATTGGCAGACTATTCTTCCGGGATGTTACCGGCGAATCCGCCTGGGATGTTATATTCTTCGAGTTTTCCGAATTCTTTCAAAGCATTTTTTGTGACTTTAAGAAGATAGTACGCCAGTCTACGCTGTTCCACATCATCGAGTGTAGATACCAACTTAACACTATCATCCTCCGTAGTCATCTGACCGAGGATACTGCTACCTTGTGGGGTCAAAGCCAGGCTTATCTTCCCTCTAGATCCTTTGGTAACGATCACAAGATCATTTTTAACCATTCGCCTGATCAGACTGGTTATGGTGTGGTGTTCACGAATCATTATCCGGCAAATATCACCAATGGAGATATCACGATTTCCATGTATGAGTTCCATAACTGTAGCTTGTTCCAGAGTCACACCGTGACGGCTTACATCACGCTCTTGGATTCTGTAGACGCTCTGGCGAGCGCGGAATAAAAGAAATATAAGGTCTGATGCCGGGACGGGTGGAAGCTGATTGTCTTTGATCATTGATTTTCCTTGATTTTTTTTGAGTTTATCACCGGGGACTTATTATTGCTACTTAATTCTTTCTTAACCATACCTTAACCAAAAATAAGCATAAATGCGTATTTACACATCTTATATGATATCTTACAATATATTTGCGCGGCAGTTATTCTTCATTACCTGAAAGGAGCTACATCATGTCGAAATTCCACTCAAGTCTTTCCCGACGCGATTTTATGAAGGCCGTAGGTTTAGCCGGGGTTAGCCTGGGGGCGACCGCCGCGGCAGTTCCTGCGTTCAAAGATCTCGACGATCTAGCGGCCTCCAGCAATCAATCCCATCCCTGGTGGGTCAAAGATAGAGAGTTCAACGACCCAACCAATGAGATCGATTGGAATGCTTTCAAGCCTTATGATAACAAAATAAACCCCATGCCGACGATTAAGCCCGCTACCAAAGACGCCAACACCATCCGGGACAACAATATACAGAAGGCTGCCTTTGCCAATAAGGCACCTGGTGATTCCCTCAGGGATTATGCTTTCGGTCAAGGTTCGAGCTTTATTGGTCCCGATGCTCCATGGGATGGACCCACAGCGTCTTTACCGGCTAATGCGGAGGGTAAACGATGGGAAGATACTCCAGAAAATAACCTTCAGATGATGCGCGCCGCCCTTCATACTTATGGGGCTGTATTAACGGGGGCTCTCGAAGTAAACGAAAAAACAAAGAAGATTTTTGATGCTTCTGGCTTTGTTTTTGATTCCAGTCCTGTGGGTACGCAAGATTCTGCCAAAGTGTACCACATCCCTGAAAAAGCTAAGTACATGCTGACCTTCGCGGTAAAACAGAACTACATCCAAAGCCTATTTCAACTCCGCTTGGACGACACTATGCCCGGCGGTTACGGTGTGAAGCTGGCTCTGGGTAATCAAGCTATCGGTCATGCATACTCCAATTCTTCCCAAACGGGTTATGCCGCTATGCGCATGGTCAAAACTCTAGGTTATGGTACGTATAAAGCAGGTGTAAGGGCTAACGTCCCATTGGGTATTTTCTCCGGATTAGGCGAACAGGGACGATCTACTGCTCTCCTCACTCCGCGCTATGGCCTCATGGTACGTTACACCAACTACTTTTTCACCGATATGCCGTTGGCGCAAACTCCACCGATGGATGCCGGCTTGCTCAAATTCTGCAAGACGTGCGTCCGTTGCGGGGAACGCTGCCCATCAGAATCAATCTCCAAGGACAATGACACGACCTGGGATACCGCCGATAAGGGAAACCGCCCCGGCTTTAAAGGATTCTTCATGAATTGGCAATCCTGCATCGATTTCGGTTCTCCGGGCGCTTGCGGCAATTGCCAGGCGACCTGCCCATTCAACCACGCCTCAGATGGGGTAATCCATCCCATCGTTCGCGCGGTATCAGCTTCAACCGGCACGTTTAACAGCTTTTTCGCCACAATGGATCGGGCTTTCGACTATGCCAAGGCAAAGACCGACAGAGAACTAGAAGATTGGTGGACCCGCGACCTTGACAAATGGCAGGCTGACACTACCCTCGGGGCTGGAAAGAACGTCTGGTAGAATCCTGGTTTGTAATATCTAACAAGAAGAGGCAGGCTGAACAGCCTGCCTCTTCTTGTTCGCGATAATGCCGCATCAGTCCGGATCTACAAAGTAGTAGCCAATTCCGAATTTTGTCATGATAATCTTTGGTGAAGCCGGATCAATCTCAATTTTCTCTCTCAAATGGCGTACGTGTACCTTGATGATTTCGGCCGCCCCCGAATAAGCCACACCCCAAAGCTTTTCTGCAATACCAGCATGGGAGACCACTTCCCCATTTTTATCCATAAGACATTTGAGTATTTCACTTTCAGTATCGGTGAGTACTACCATCTTGTTGTTGTATTGAACTACCCGTCGAGACAGTTCGAAAACTAGTTTTCGGTCTTTAGAGTTATTTTCAACCAGACTCTTTAGGCTCTGTTCTATCCGCCGTCTTTGATAACGCTCTTCAACCAATTTAACGTTGGTTTCATTGAGCTGGTTAGATTTTTCAATAATTAATTGTAAAAGTCGCTCTTGTGCCAATTTCCGTTCGGTAATGTCTCGTACCATCGAAATCACACATTGTTTCCCATTCAGGACAATAGTACGGCTACTTATCTCCACCGGAATCCTGTGACCATCTTTGGCCATGTGAGTCCTTTCGAAAACGACTCGGCCTTCAGCCTTTATATGTTCGACAGTCGAATCATCGACCGTTTTGGGGTCATCAATGTCCATCGGAGTCATCAACTTTAATTCTTCCCGAGTATAACCGAGCATCCGGCAAGCCGCATCATTAACTTCAATAAACGGTCCGGCCGTGCCGTCATGATTGATACCGTGAACCATAGCCCCGTCGTTACTAAGATTAAAAAGCAAATGGAACTTTGCGATGTCTTCCTCAACCGTCGTCCCAACTTGTTTATGTTCAGAATTCTCTTCGTATTTTTTCATTTCGACCTCCCAACCTTAGATCACACCTCAAGATCTCCAAGTGGCTTTGGATCGAAGCGGTTTTAACAATTCTTAACGGAAAATCAGCATAAATACCGATATACCGAATATCAGAAACGTTATACCATGGTTACCTTAAAGAATGCATCCATTACTGTAGGGTTCAAAATTGGGTGAAAAGTAAGTCGGAAGGAGTCTAGTGATGAAGGGGTTCCATTCAACGGTTAGCCGCAGGGATTTCATGAAGGGTCTGGGCCTGGCCGGCGCGGGTGTCTCCGCGGCAGCGGCACTCGGCGCTCCGGTTTTTCACGACCTGGACGAAGCCGCAAGCAGCGTCTACGGGAAAAAATCATGGTGGATCAACGAACGCGATCACGAAGACATCACTACCGAGGTCGATTGGAAGGTTTACCAGGCCTATGATCCAGCTACTCATCCAGCGGTTCCCGTTTCTCAGGAAGTTAAGGATGCAACGACTGCCAGATTGGCCGAGGATAAAGCGCTTGGCCTGGCAGGAAAAAAGGCAGGGTTTGACCGCCGCGCCTGGGCTTGGTACTCGGCTTCCGGGGTAGGCGGCTTGGATACCGACTGGAACGGCAACGTTTATGGTACCGGCGTTCTAAATTATTGGAAGCCGGCGGCAACCGACGTCACTCAGCCATGGAGCAAGGATCCCGATTATAACTTAAAAGTGCTGCAGGCCGCCTTCCACTCCTTCGGTACACCCACCGTCGGCGTTGTCGAGATTACCGAACATATACAGCGGCTGTTCAATAAAGGCACGGTTTCATGGGGTGAAAATATTGCCGAGCCTACTTATGATGCCAACAAAGTGTACCATATCCCTGCTAAAGCTAAGTACATGGTCGTTTGGGAAACCCAAATGTCCCAGCGGCAGAGCACCTACACCTATTCTGAGTACCCGACCCCTAGCGGCTACGGTTCGGCACCGCCCATCGGACGGATGGATTCCCAAGCTTATAATTATGCCAGACTCGTTCGCGCCCAAGCCGTCTCGTTTATGAAAGGTCTGGGGTGGCTAGCAGTCAAGCCATCACCAAGTTTTCCGGTGCAGAGCACGGCTCACGGCATTTTTGCCGGTCTTGGGGAACAGGCACGCCCAAACTACAGAATGAGCCCGAATTTCGGCCTAAACATGCGCTATGCCAACATCGCTGTTACCGATATGCCGCTCACTCCGACTAAACCTATTGATTTCGGCGGCCACCGCTTTTGCAATGGCTGCAAACGTTGTGGCGAGGTTTGCCCGACAGGTTCTATAGATATGTCAGATGAACCACGGTGGGAGACGGTCGTACCTAAAAACAATGCTGGTATTAAAGCCTTCTTCATGAACTGGGACACATGCCCAGGATTTGGTTCACCGGCACACTGCGGTATCTGCCAACCCACCTGCCCATTCAACCATGCACCTGAAGCAATCATTCATCCTATCATCAGGGTCACAGCCTCGACAACCGGTATGTTTAACGGGTTCTTCGGACAGATGGATCGAGCGTTTGGTTACAGCAAGGTTAGATCCGATGACGAGATGGAAGGTTGGTGGACCCGGGAACTATCGACAGACAAGGGTGACACCATCTTCGGCGCCGGCAAGTTCATGTGGTAATCAACGTCCAAATGGTTTAAGCCGGGGGGAAGGTAATACCTTCCCCCCGGGCTGTTTTGGTCAAGGGAGAATAATCTTAACCATTTCTTAACTAAAAATCAGCATAAATGCGTATTTACATGTCGTATAAGATACGTTACAATATTAAGGTGTGGTTGTAACTGAATATAACTGGAAAGGGAGTAAAACATGATGTCCGGTTTCCATAGTACACTATCCCGGCGGGATTTCATGAAAGGCCTGGGATTGGCCGGTGCAGGCATCGGCGTCGCCGGAGCTGTAGCTCCCACGTTCAACGACCTCGACCAATTGGCAGCAACAACGACCAATAAACGCCATCCCTGGTGGGTCAAAGAGAATGAACTCAATGTCCTGACTTCAGACATCGATTGGAATGTATTTGCCCAACTGGATAAAAAGACGACAGGGATGCCGTCACCGAGCGCTGAAAACGAAGCTTTGCGTGCCGAACGAGATAAGAAGTTCGATCTTGAGGGCATGACTCAAAAAATCCCCGGGCGTGACGTTAGATGCGCTGCCTTAGCCGATATGGTTACCGGTCTTCAGACTGCAGCCCCTTGGGACGGTCCCAGCGGTATCGTTCCACCGCAAGAAAACGGGGCCAGCGCCTGGCAAGGAACCCCTGAAGATAATATGACGATGCTACGCGCTGCTTTGCACCTTGCCGGCGCGGCCCAGGTTGGCGCAATGGAGCTAACTGAAAAAATGCTCCGGAACTTCGACAAAGGGGCTGTGGTTTTTGAAGATATTGCCAAAGGGACTGTTGATGCTAAAAAAGTGTATCACATTCCCCAGAAGGCCAAATACCTCCTTACCTATTCGATTCAACAGAATTATGTGCAGTGCATTTATCAGCTGCGCGAAGACCCGGCTTACCCAGGGAAATTAGCTATGCCAATGCCTCTAGGCCGCCCCGCAATTCACCGGGCATATGGCGATGGCCGCTATACCGAGTGGCAGGCTATGCGCTTCGTCAAGAACCTGGGCTACGGGGCTTACAAGGCGGGCGTAACTACTAACGTCTCGTTAGGTCTTTTCTCTGGTCTGGGCGAGCAAGGCCGGGCTACCTACATGATGACACCACGCTCCGGTCTGATGACGCGCATCACCAACTATATCATCACGGATCTCCCATTAGCACCGACTAATCCTATCGATTTCGGCGGCAGCAAGTTCTGCGAGACCTGCATGCGATGCGCCGAGAAATGCCCGAGCGATGCTCTGGGCACTCAAAAAGAGCCAACCTGGGATGCTGGTCCGGGAAATAAACCCGGGTATAAGGGCTGGCGAGTAGACTGGTTGAAGTGCCGCGAAGTAGGCGCACCATCCCGCTGCGGTGTCTGCCATACACTATGTCCGTTCAATCACCCGAATGAAGGCATGATCCACCCTATAGTACGATCTACCGCAGCTACCACACCGATTTTCAACAGCTTCTTTGCTACAATGGACCGCACATTTGCATACGCAGAACCCAAGAGTCCTGAGGAGTTGGAAGCCTGGTGGACACGCGATCTCGAAAATTGGAGACCGGACGTTACACACGGTGCTGGTAAGTTCACCTGGTAGTTTAGATCGAGGAGGGATTTAACTCCTCACTCGACAAAAAACCGATGTTCTCTTATGATTGCCGCGTGATGAACGCGGCAATCATGTGTCTGACATGTTTGGAGATTATGAATCAGCCAATCTCATGCCCACAATCCGACACGGTATTAACAAGCGATAGGTCGTTGCACGTCTATCACGTCGTTTACGAGCCGACGTTCAAGTCGATAATCTTCCATCACTGGACCGAATGCAACCTGAAATGCCTCGGCTGCTACTGCAAAGTCGAAAAGCTGGACTTTTCGCTGTTGCCCGACTGGCAGATGCGGGTCTCGACCAATCCCCCGGAAAAACCGCCGGAAAGGCTGTTATCTCTCGATGAAGCCATGGCTTTGACTGAGAATCTGGCTATTGAGAGGGCTATCTCCATCGGTGTCGAACCATCGCTGGATCCCGGAATGCCGCTCCTGGCCAGAGAAATGAAATCACGACACCACACTTACAATATCCTCTTTACCAACGGCGTGGCATTGGCCGATCTTTCGAGCATCGACGAGGTCATCTTCAGTCTGAAGGCGGTGACTCCCGAGCTATACAGAAACTATACCGGCGGGGATAATCGGAAATCGATGGCCAACTTCCGCCGGGTGTACGATTCCGGCAAGAAACTGCAGGCTGAAATCACGCTCGTGCCGGGAGCTATCGAGGCGAATGAGATTGAAAAAGTGGCAGAGTTCATCGCCTCGGTCGATAACAATATACCGTTGCGGATCACAGGTTTCATCCAGTTATCCGGCCAGCCCTTCAGAGCGCCGACCGGGGCAGAAGTTGAAGCTGCGGCGGCTTTAGCCAAAAAACATCTCAAAACGGTCAATTATCTCTCCGGAGAAATGCCCCGGGTGGGCACGCCGCCAATTAGATTGTTCTAGGACAGAATATGAGAGTATTACTCGTAAACCCTGGTTCTGAAGTCAATCCCCGCTTCAAGACGTATGCCGTTTTCCCCAATGGCATTCTGTTCCTGGCGGCGGTGCTGGAACGCGCCCGACTCGGCACAAAACGCGGTTCCTTCCCCGCTTTCCGGGGCAGCGTTTTCGATCTTCCCGGCGCTTCTCCGATGCGTAACGCCGCCCGCACCACGGTTGCACCCACCGGAACGCTATCGATTATTGCCGGGTGTTCCTGCGGCATCGAGCCCCTGTTTTCGGTGGCTTTTGTCCGGCACATGCTGGACGGCGAGCGGTTGCTTGACCTCGGATTCAAACCCATGATCATCGTCGCCGATTCGGAAATGGGCCCCTCGATGCTGGGGAAGGTTCTCACCCACGAGATCTTGGACCAACTTAAAGCCAGGTATGAACACCTTCCCGATGAGAACGCCAGGATTTACTACCATACCTTTGTGATCGACGGCCCGATTTTTAAGAAGCGCCTGGAGATAACGGAAAGCGATAAAGTTGTGGCTGGCCCAATATCGTACCTGGACATCAAAAAGTTCGAACTTAGATGACCTTCTGGAGCGATAACAGTTTCGACCATAATCTCTCCATAAAGGCTAGTAATCATTACATTTGGTGAATCGTGAGAGTTGCTCTTAATTTGTATTACTCACTCAAAGTGTTACAATGAAACGCAAAAAAATTGCCGGGAAATAGAATGAAACTTAGGAACTCTGACCGATCATTAGCAAAGCTAGTAATCATCATTCCGCTTGCCGTTATAGCCATCTCCACGATGACCGCATGCGGCGGTGGCGGTACACCTACGACGTCAAACCCACCAACCTCCCAACCTCCGACCACGACACTTCCCCCCTCGTTGAATTTTCCTTCGGGGAAATACGTAAATGAAGTCACTTATGTGGATCAATTCACTTTAGCATACACCGTGACCGATGACGGTATAATTTCTATCGGCATCAAGGCCAAAACAGGCGGTTGGTTTGCCATAGCTGTCGGCAGCCCTCACGGGCAGTCTGATATTTGGATCGGTTACGTTACCGGTGGTCAAGTAACGCTTTTAGACACGCATAATGCGAGTTATAGTGGCGCACACCCATTGGATACCGGTTCAGGCGGCACGGACGACTTGACCAACATCACCGGAAGCGAAGGCAACGGCGTTACCACCATCGAATTCAAACGCAAATTGGACACCGCAGACAAATACGATCTGCCGCTCGTTGCCGGCTCCAACATTGTGACCTGGGCGATCGGACCTTCGGACGATACCAATCAAGAGCATTCCGTGATCGGGCTGGCGACATTCGAAATTCGTCAGCTCCCAAGCCACTAAAGCGGCAAACTGATAATACTGGGCGCAAACAATCTTGCGTCCAGTGCGCTTTGTGTTGGCTTTGTAAAGAATTCCATGTATTCAGTTTCGATTTAGACTTCACGTCGCAAGTAGCTATAATCAAATTGTCGATATGGATAAAATCCGTTCGATAACGTTACGTTTACGGAGATGCAGGAGTTATGATTCGGGGCGTCTATCTAAAATTCCTTGGGGCAATCTGCGCCATTTTCATTTTGCTGATTGGTGGCTGTGGCACTCCTCAACAAACCACCCACACCACCTCCACAACTCCACCGGAACTCGATTTCTCGGTTGGCAGCTACGCCAGTGTCAATACGTATAGCAACTCAATCACCATCGCCTATACCGTCCAGGGCGATACCATCGCCATCGGCCTCAAGGCTAGAACAACAGGTTGGGTCGCTATTGCGCTTGGAAATGCTCACGGGGATTCAGACGTCATCATGGGTTGGGTGGCTAACGGGCAAGTCACCATAAATGACACTAACCGCGCCAGTAAGGCCGGTTTGCATCAACTTGACGTTGATACCGGCGGCACCAACGATGTCAATGTTTTCGGTGGAAGTGAGATCAACGGCATCACCACACTCGAATTCACGCGCAAGTTGGTCACTGGAGATACTCAAGACCTCCCATTCCTCAAAGGCAACAATACCATCACTTGGGCGATCGGACCGACTGACGCCATCACCTCACACCACTCCGAGATCGGTTTCGCCACGATTACCATTCCCTAACAGATTGCCCGTTTGGCCAGGAGACGCGTACAATCGGACTATGGGTTTCATTGATCCGTACGCCTACCAACCCGCCGAGCCCCAGGCGGCCGTTTCTATCCAGAACGGTCGGCGTTTTTCAAAACTCGCCGTTAGCTTCCCGTCTGCTGTCTCCAATGGTTCGTCTATGGGGAATGTCACCGGGGTCTGCTACCTGCCCCAAAAACCCCATAAATCGCCACTCGTTGTCCTCGTCCACGGCATCGGCGATTCCAGCACCATCCCATGTCACGCCCTGGCCAGATCACTGGTCGGTTCAGGCATCGCAAGCTTCGTCATCTACCTGCCGATCCATTCGCGGCGTCTGCCCCAGGACATGAAGGACCGTTTTTTCAATCTTTCCGTGGAGGAATGGTTTGAGTTATACCGGGTTTCGGTGATCAATATCAGGCAGGCGCTGGACTGGGCGGAAACCCGCAGTGATATAGATTGCTCGCGCATGGGTATCGCCGGAATAAGTTTCGGAGGCTACGTCGCAGGCATCGCTCTAGGGATCGACCACCGACTGAAATCCGGCGCCATGCTCCTGGCCTGCGGAAACATGCAAAAACTGGCATGGACTAGGTCCACCAAGCGTATCCCTAGATGGGAGGTCACTGAAGCGGTTTACCGTGAGGCTCAAAAATCTTATTTGTCTTATGTTGACCACGTGTCGGCTTTCGGTTTCGAAAACGTTACACCGCCAGAATCCAACTACGCATTCGACCCCTACACTTTTTGTTCGAAGATTAAAGAAAAACCGCTCTATTTAACAAACGCCCTGTGGGATGAATATTTCCCCAGGGAAACCGCCAAAGAATTCTGGCAGGCATGCGGTCGCCCACCCCAGTTGTGGCTGCCTGCGGGTCATGCAACCGCCTGGTTGTTTTACCCATTGATATCGAATAGGGTAAGGAACCTTTTCAAGAAGGCCTTTTCACTTTAGCCCGGTATCAGATCGATCCACAACGGATTTTGCTCCGGATTTAGAATGACACTGAAAGAGAAGAACGCCTCAGCCATCTTCGAACGCCCCGAATTATGGACGTAGACAAACAGGGCTTTCCGAGGCTGTGGCCTAGTATTTCCCGGCAATCTCTTCTTGCCTGCCGGTAACCACGAAAACCACCCTCTCGCAGATGTTGGTGACGCGGTCAGCGGAGCGCTCCATATTGTGCGCCGCCCAGATTAGCCGGGTAGCCCGCCCGACCGTCTTGGGGTCCTGCCCCATGAAAACAGGAGTTCCCGGAAGATCTGGTTATAAAGGGCATCGACCTCATCGTCTTCTTTGGTGATGGCTCGGGCGGCATCCGCGTCCCGCCGGACAAAGGCATCAAGCGCCCGGCGACATCCCGCTCTTTCATCGAATCCATGGAAAGAATGATCGCCTTTTCGACCATGCTGCCCATGGCCAGGACTTTATCCTGGAGTTGTTTCAGGTTGCGTTCGTAATCGGTTCTCATCGTTCTCCTAAAATTTCACTGTTCCTTACATTGCAAGCGGTACCAGAATCGGCTGTTTCTTGCCATCGGAATCGACATTTACAAAGGTAATGTGGGTCTCGAACAGGATGGTCTCCGGGCTGGCCTGCCGCCGGGTCCCGAAAACCCTGACCTGGTATTGGACCGAAGTCCTGCCGACCCTGGAACGGGTGACCTCGAACCGGATGATCTCGCCACTGGCTACTGGATGATGGAAGGTCACGTTATCCAATGCTATGGTGACAAAGCGGTTGCCCGGAAAATCGTGATTGGCGGTGATGTAGGCAAACTCGTCTATCCATTTCAGCATGTTGCCGCCGAACAGGAAGCCGTCGTGGTTGAGGTGCTCAGGCAGAATCAGCTTATAGTGCTCCAATTGCTCTCCTCTTAGCCCGTCGCGCGGCGGTTAGCCGAACCGCCCTGTGATGTAGTCCTCCGTCCTTTTATCGCGAGGGTTGGTAAATATTTTGGACGTCTCGTCGTATTCTACCAGCGTCCCGGCGCACTTGTCGTCTATCATCATGAACGCGGCCATATCGGACACCCGCGCCGTGACAGCTTCGAGAGCGATTCACGATGGTCCTCGGCGAGCGACAGCATTTCTTCTTTTTTGTTGTCGTGGGCGATGAGCGCCAGGGTTATGGGCAATATTCTGTTTTCTTTGGCGGTGTCTACACTGTTTTTTATCATACAGGTTCAGTATAAAACGCCGACTTTAAGGCGCCTTTAAGGGAATGTTAAAGTTTTGTTAAATTTTCGGCGGTTTGCGGCAAAAAAACGGCCTCAATGATTGAGGCCGTTTGATTCAAGAACGATTACAAATCTACCGAGGCAGCGTGAAATAGAAGGTCGAGCCCTGCCCAGGGACACTCTCGGCGCGGATCTCGCCGCCGTGAGCTTTGACGATGTGCTTGGCAATGGCCAGCCCCAGGCCGGTGCCTCCCCCGCCGCGGGCTTTATCCGCCTTGTAGAATCTTTCGAAGATGCGCGGCAGGTCTTCGGCGGAAATCCCGATTCCGGTGTCCTTGACGGCTATCTCGATGGCGTTTCCATTTTTGGGATATGCCGAAACGATGATCCGCCCGCCGGCCGGGGTGAACTTGATGGCGTTGTGGAGCAGGTTAACCAGCACCTGCTCGATACGGTCGGCGTCAGCCTGGACCGGCCTTAAGCCGGGAGTTACGTCGACCGACAACACCAGTTCCGCTCTGTCGGATTGAGGCTTCATGCGTTCGGTGACTTTGTTGATGAACGGGCCGAGGTCCAGTGGCTTTTTGGAAAGAGGCGCCTCCCCGCTCTCGATACGCGATAGTTCACCCAATTCGCGCACCATCTGGGTCAACTTGTCCGTTTCCACCTCTATCCTGTTCAGGAAATCTGCAGCCACAGACTGATCCTCGATGGCGCCGCCCTTCAAGGTTTCGGCGAGCAGTTTCAGCGAGGCGAGCGGAGTCCTGAGTTCATGCGAGATGTTGGCCACAAAATCCCGCCTTACCCTTTCGAGGCGCTTGATCTCGGTCAGGTCCCGGACGACGACCACTGCTCCGGGTTCGTTTTTCGGCGGCGTTACCGTTACCTCAAAGAATCTGCGATTGGAGCGGATTTCAACCGAGCCTTGCTGGCGCGTCCCGGAAGCCAGGCACGCCTTCACCAGGGCATCGAATTCATGGTCTCGGATGACATCGATAAATGTCCGCCCGACCGCATTGGATCCCAGGCCGAACATTTTTGTGGCCGTATCGTTCACCTTGGTGACCTCGCTATAGCGGTTTACGACAAAGATGGCGTCTGCCACGTTGTCCATCATAAGCTCAAGCCGGCTATTCTCGGACTCGAGCGACCTGAGCCGGTCGCCCAGTTGCTTGGTCATCTCGTTAAAGGTATGTTTCAAGTCAGCCAGTTCGCCGATGGCCACCAGCCTCAGCTTATCCGGAGGCTCGCCGCCGCCCAGCTTTTTCATCGCCATCTCAAGCTCGAGTTCGTCCTCGGTCATCGACGGCACAAAAAAGTACATAGATACCGCCGCCGTCGCCGCCGAAGCGACACCTGCGATGAGGAGGGTCAGACTGAAACCGCGTATAAAGCCTACGACGGTCAATACCGCGGCAATAGCCACCACGGTAAACAGGATAAGGCTCCGGATGGAAGTGCTGGTCAAGTCATTCCTCGAATTTGTAGCCGAATCCCCGCACCGTGAGAAGGTGTTTCGGGTGGGAAGGATCGGCTTCTATTTTTTGCCGCAGCCAGCGGATGTGGACATCCACCGTGCGGCTGTCGCCCGGGTAGTCGTAACCCCAGACCCGGTCCAGGAGGCCTTCGCGAGAAAACACCTGGCCTTTATTGGTCATCAGGAACTGGAGCAGGTCGAATTCTTTGGGTGTGGTCTCGACAGCAGCGCCCGAAACCAGGAGAACGTGCCTGACGGGATCGAGCTCGATCTCCCCGGATCTGATCGTCGAAGTCTCGACGGGGCCCTGTTCGCGCTTAGCTGTCTCGTCCCGGCGGAGCATCACCTTGACCCTGGCCAGTAGTTCCCGCATTGAAAACGGCTTGGTCAGGTAATCGTCGGCGCCCAGTTCCAGCCCTAGGACCTTGTCTATTTCGTCACTCCTGGCCGTCAGCATCAGCACCGGCACGTGAGATTCCCGGCGTAATAAACGAGTGGCTTCAAAACCGTCTATCCCCGGCAGCATGACGTCCATGATGACGGCATCCGGCTTTTCGCGGCGGATAAGGTCCAGTCCTGAATTGCCGTCGGCGGCGGTGACCACCGCGAAGCCGTCCCGGTTCAGGTTGTATCTGAGTAGGTCGGCAAGAGTCCGGTCGTCTTCGACGACAGCGATTTTAGGCATCGTCCAAGTATAGAGCCTGCCGCGGTCTCACGGCAATAACCAATTACCAAGATACAAATTCCAAATAATTCCCAAATTCCAATGACCCAATAATCGAATGTTTGGCGATTGACGTTTGGTAATTGGAGCTTATTTGGTTATTGTATCTTGTATCTTGGAACTTGTTCGATTTGCCAAACGGACTTATTAACCTTTATCATGTCAGATTATGTACCGTTATAACCGTCCCTTGTGGCAGGAACCCCTGTTTATCCTCATCGCGATCAATGTGGTGGTGTGGCTCATCGAGTTGAGTTCACCCGGGCTGGCGGCGAATCTAGGCCTTTTCCGTCCTTCGTTTCTCTCCGAACCCTGGACCGCTGTTACCAGTATGTTCATCCATGATCCCTACGGCTTTACCCACATACTTTTCAATATGATCGCCCTTTACTTCTTCGGCACCTACCTTATCCAGATCGTTGGCGAACGAATGATGTTGGCGGTCTACTTCATCGGCGGCATCATCGGCAGCATTTTCTTCTGGCTCCTCGGACCGGTCAACGGTCTGGCTTACGGCGCTTCCGGCGCTATCTTCGCCCTGGGCGGCGCTCTAGCGGTGCTGAGGCCGCAGACCAAGGTTTTCGTATTCCCGATTCCCGCCCCGTTGCCGCTTTGGGTAGCCGTTATCGGCGGAGCCTTGATATTGTCATTCATCCCCGGCGTGGCCTGGCAGGCTCACCTCGGTGGGTTGTTGACCGGCATGGTTTTTGGTTATTTCGTAAGCAAGGGGCGGGTCCGTTTTTAAGTTCCCGAGACTCGAAAAGAAATCTAACTTTTTTCTTGCCATTTTGGCAACCTGAGTTTATACTTTCGAACGATGACCGCGAAAATTCTTATCGCTGACGACCAGGCGCCAATTCGCAGCTTGATTTCGACTGTCCTCAGCAAAGACTACCAGGTAATCCAGGCCAATACTGGCACTGAAGCCTTGAATATGGCCCGCCAGGAAAAACCCGATCTGGTTATCATGGACATATTGATGCCGGGCATGGACGGCCTGACGGTTTGCACCCAGCTCAAGGCTGACCCTGCGACAGCGAAAATTCCCGTCCTGATGTTGACCATCATAGATTATGAACTTAATCGCAAGTTCGCCGAAAACCTCGGCGCGGACGGCTATGTCACCAAGCCTTTCACCGCGGAGCAGCTAAGACAGGCGGTCTCAAGCCACCTCAATCCCGTCTCTCGAGTCGACACCACGGGTTAACCCTGTGTTGGACAGGTTTTCATTCCGCACCTCGGCTAAAATTGAATTCCTGGATATCACTAGCAAGATTCAGAACGCCGTCGACAACCACCAAGTCGAAAAAGGGACATGTATCATTTTCGTTCCCCACACCACCGCCGGAATTACCGTGAACGAAAATGCGGACCCGGCGGTGTTGCGTGACCTGAAACGCGAGATCCAGCGCCTGAACCCGCAGAGAGCCGATTTCGAACATTCTGAGGGTAATTCCCCCGCCCATGTTGCAGCCAGTCTCACCGGGCATTCATTGACTGCGTTCATCGAGGGCGGCCGGTTAGTCCTTGGCACCTGGCAGGCAATCTACCTGGCGGAGTTCGACGGGCCGCGCCAGCGGGAAGTCCTGGTTAAGATCCTCCCCGACGTCTAGGCTTTGAGTCGGGATTTGATAACCTTCTAACAGCGATCCGTTCGTGGTGAGCCTAGTCTGCCCTGAGTTTAACGAAGGGAACCATGAACGGAAGCTCTACCGGTTATTTTAGGACTCCAGCTTTTTCAGCTTCCCCGTTGCCTCTTTCACCGATTGTCCCTTTTTATAGATGCCCTTCCAGGGGTCGGGCCTGCGTTTCAACAATTCGAAAACATTACCAATGGTATAACCATCTGGTTTGAGTCCGGGTTTCTCAAGCTCCTCCCAGGTGATCGGGGCGGCGACTGACGGCGTTTTTCTGGCGCGCACCGAATAAGGGGCTACGGCAGTCTGGCTGAAGTGGTTGCGGTTCACATCGATGAACACCCGGTTGCCTCGCTTTGCCTTGGACATTTCTGTGGTGGTGTCATCCGGATGCCGGCTCTGGTAAAACCTGGCAACCCTCAATGCAAAATTATGGACTGTCTCGAAATTGTCGCTACGATCGAGCGGTACAGTTACGTGCAGGCCGCGGCCGCCGGTTACTTTGAGATAACTTTTCAGGCCGAGGTCATCGAGAAATTCCTTGAACCCAAAGGCTGTCTGTCGAACCGGCTCGAACGAATCGGTCTGTGGGTCAAGATCGAAAATCATCAGGTCCGGGTAATCCGCCTTGTCCCCTCTGGCCAGGGCGGTGTGCAGGACGATGACAGCCTGCTGTGCGAAATAAACCAGGTCCGCCGCGGAATCCGCCGACGCATAGTCGACGATCTCTCTTTGTCCTTGCGAAATCCGGGTAATCCAGGACGGATAGCTCGACGGGGCTTGTTTCTGGAAGAAACCCTCGGCTTCAACACCATCAGGAAACCGCTGGAATGACAGCGGCCTCCCCTCCAGGTGCGGCAACATTACCGGGGCGATTTTCAGATAGTACCGGATAAGATCGCTTTTGGTCGTGCCGTCCGGAAAGAAAACCTTCTCAAGGTTGGTCAGTTCGATTTCATGCCCGTCGAGGCTGGTCTTGATTTTCTGAGGCATAATCTAAATATAACAACTTGAGCGTCAAGCGCCAAGCTCGTCGCATTACGATGTGCATGATTTTCATCGTTATGTAAAAAGAAGGGGCGGGTTTCAGACCCGCCCCAACTTATCCGAGGTGGCGACACTATTCAGGCTGGTAGAGTTACCGCGTTCTGGGCCGCAGTCGGCAGAGTGATGTTTACCGGCTGGTTCACTTTGTTGAAGGTTTGGGATAAGACCATAGTGATGGTCATCGTCTGCCCCTGGCTGTCTACGTTAAGCCCTAAAGCCATGTCCATCTTCGCAGGCAGGTAGCTGGCGGTGCTGACCCAGATGGTCACGTCCAGCTGCTTGAACGCCTGGGCGGCATTGGCGATCCCCATATCGGCTAGGTCGCTCCCGGAGGCGCCGAGGTAGGACATGAATTTGTCCATGTTCGGATTGATTTTTAATTTGTAGCACTGGACTCCCCCGATGCTCTCGGTACCGACGATCTGCAGGGCTGCCGAGTCCAGGAGGATCTGGATCTGACTTCCGATATCCTGGGACGTCCACATCGCTGACAGGTCGGTTGCAGGTAAAACCTGTTTGTACCAGGTATTGGGATCCATCCCGGAGTCCTGGACTTCGCCTTTTATGTACATCGTATCGTTTATCAGATACATCTGCTCGTTCATCGCGACTGTTTCGCCGAATCCCGAGGAGGAACCGGTGATCACGGTGAACAGTTTTTTGCCCGGTTTATCTACCGCCATCGTTCCTGTCATGTCGATCTTCATATCCATGCCAAAAAGGTTCATCGACATGTTTGTCGAAAGTGAGCCTTCGAACGTATTCATTCCGGCTGAAGCGGTGTTGATCAGCTTCAACAGGACATCGGGCGCCGGAGTGGTCGGAGGCGGGGTTGTCGTCGGCGGATTGGTCGTCGACGAGGTTGTGGTCGTCACCGGGTTATTGGAGGTGGGTGGCGGCGAAGCCGTGTCATTGCCGCCGCAGGACGAGGCAATGATGGCGATTAACGCCAGGCCAGCCAAAATAGAAAGGATTTTAGATCTAATCATCTCTGATCTCCATAATTTAAGTCCGGATAACAATGATACACCCTGAAGCAAGGCTTGGGAATAATCCGATAGTACTATACCCAAACCGGTTTGAAACTTATCGCTCTCGGCGCAAAAAATATATCCTCAAAAACGACACGAAACGCTTGACACCCAAAGAAACACCCGTGCTATAATACCCGCTGTGAAGATATTAGAACCTATGTACTTGATAGGTTCGTTCCCGTTCTTCCGATGCTTGCTGCGGTTGCGATGCAAACAGGCAATTGTTTTTTCGGCCGGTTAGTCGTTTCCAGCAAAAATGAACGTAAAATCCAAGTCGTTTCCCGAAAAACGTGTCAATAGTGAAAATTCAAAAGAACAATTGCAACAGCAACGCCCTGTTGTCCGCTATCCGTAAGGCACAGCCTGCCGTCCCGATGCAACTGACAACTGTAAACTGTGAAAATTGATAACTAACCGGTGGTCTGAACTTGAACCGCCCGCAGGCAGGCGTTAAGATTACAGGATACCGCCAAACGGAGTCACATTTGATGATCGACAGATACGAGCCCCAGGAAATAGAAAAGAAATGGCAGGCCAAATGGGCCGCCGATAACCTTTACCACGTACCTGATGATTCGCCCAAGCCGAAGTGGTACGCGCTCACCATGTTCCCCTACACCTCCGGCGACCTGCATATCGGCCACTGGTACGCGATGGCCCCCTCCGACGTTTACGCCCGCTACAAGCGGATGATGGGCTTCGATGTCCTGCACCCCATGGGCTTCGACGCCTTCGGTTTCCCGGCGGAGAACGCCGCCATTAAGCGCGGCATCCATCCCCGCATCTGGACGGAGAAGAACATCGAGAACATGCGTAAGCAACTCAAATCCATGGGCTGCTGCTATGACTGGGATCGCGAGGTTGTGACGTCCCGACCCGATTATTACAAATGGACCGAGTGGTTCTTCCTGAAACTGTATGAGGCCGGTCTGGCCTACCGGGCCAAAGCCCCGGTCAACTGGTGTCCATCATGTCAGGCGGTCCTGGCCAATGAGCAGGTTATCGGCGGTGGTGAATGTTGGCGCTGCGAGACTCAGGTGGTCCGCAAGGACCTGGTGCAATGGTTCTTCAAGATCACTAAGTACGCCGACGAACTCAAAGACCATGAAGGATTGGACTGGCCGGAGCGCATCAAGATCATGCAGCGCAACTGGGTAGGCAAGTCCACCGGCGCCGAGATCGAGTTCAACCTGGACGTTCCCGGTGTCGCCGAGAAGAAGATCAAAGTCTTCACCACCCGGCCCGATACCGTTTACGGAGTGACTTTCATGGTACTGGCGCCGGAGCATCCGTTGGTCGAAAAAATCACGACGCCGGCGCAGAAAGCCGCGGTTGAAGCCTATGTTGATAAGGCCCGCCGCCTGACAGAGATCGATCGCCTGTCGACAGAACACGAGAAAGACGGCGTTTTCACCGGCGCATATGTAATCAATCAGCTCAACGGCGAGCCAGTGCCGGTATGGATCGCCGACTATGTTATCTGGAGCTACGGCACCGGAGCTGTCATGGCGGTGCCCGCCCACGACGAACGCGACTTCGCCTTCGCTAAAAAGTATAAGCTGCCCGTCCGCGTGGTTATCGCCCCTCCCGGTTATGAGGGCGGCCCCATCCCCGAAGCCTACGTCGGCGAAGGAAGAATGATCAATTCCGCTCAATTCAACGGCAAACCAAGCGCCGAAGCTTTCGACGGCATCATCGATTGGATGGAATCCCAGGGCTTCGGTAAAAAAGCGGTCAGTTATAAACTCAGGGACTGGCTGATCTCGCGACAGCGCTATTGGGGCGCGCCCATTCCGATGATTCACTGCGATAAATGCGGCATCGTGCCGGTACCCGAAAAAGACCTGCCTGTGCTATTGCCGGAAGAAGCGGAGTTCAGGCCCACGGGTGAGTCGCCGCTCAAGTACGTCGAGAGTTTCGTTAATACGACTTGCCCTAAATGCGGCGGTCCTGCCAAACGCGAAACCGACACAATGGACACTTTCATGTGTTCCAGTTGGTATTTCCTGCGTTATTGCTCGCCGCACGACGCTAAAGAAGCCTTCGACCCGGAGAAAACAAAAAAGTGGATGCCGGTGGATATCTACACCGGCGGCGCCGACCATGCCGTGATGCACCTCTTCTATTCGAGGTTCTTCACTATGGCATTGCGCGACATGGGACGCCTGCCCTTCGGCGAGCCGTTCAAGAGGCTTTTCAACCAGGGCGTCATCACCAGCCAGCATCAGAAGATGTCCAAGAGCAAGGGCAACGTCGTAAATCCGGACAAGTACGTTGGCGAACTCGGCGCCGACACTGTTCGCGCCTACCTCATGTTCGTCGGACCGTGGGAACTAGGCGGTGATTGGAACGATTCCGGCATCGGCGGCATGTCCCGCTGGTTCAACCGCGTCTGGAAACTGGCATTGGAGGAGTACACACCAACAGATTTCGGTTCCGATGCGGACGCGGCTCTTACCCGCAAAACTAACCAGGTCGTTCGCAAAGTGAATCAGGATATCGACAAGCTCCAGTTCAACACCATGCTGGCGGCTCTGATGGACTACACCAACTACCTGGCGACGGCAAAAGATACCGGGAAAGTGTCGATCGAAACCTGGAACAAGGCTATCGAAAGCTTGACGCTGATGCTGGCTCCGACTGCGCCTCACCTAACCGAAGAAATATGGCAGCGCCTGGGTAAACCATATAGCATTCATAATCAGTCATTCCCGTCGTGGGATGACGAATTGGCCAAGGAACCGGAAATCACACTAGTGGTGCAGGTAAACGGCAAAGTACGCGCCCGGATCCAAGCACCTGCTGATATTACCGAGTGCCAGGCTACCGACCTGTCCATGTCCAACGACAGGGTCAAAGAGTTCAGTGCCGGGAAGACGGTCAAAAGCGTGGTCTACGTTCCCGGCAAATTGGTCAACGTCGTCGTCGTATAGGGCGACCTGCCGGTCGCCCGCCTGGTCTGTCCTTTCCCCCGGGTGGGAAAGGACTTAAAGGAGAGGGCATCATGAAAATAGCGTTTATCGGCGGCGGCAACATGGGCCGCGCCATGATCTCTGCCATCATCGATAAGGGGCTGGCTGAGCCCGAAGACATCACCGTCGCCGACGTTAAAGAGGAAAGCCGCGAGGCTATCGTCCTGGACCTCGGCGTTTTTGCGACGCCGTCAAACCTGGCCGCGGTCAAAGATGCCGAAGTGATTATACTGGCTATCAAACCGCAGAACCTGGCAGATGTCACTGCCGACCTTGCCGGAAAGCTCGATAGCTGCCAGTTAGTCTTATCTATTATCGCCGGAAAGAAAATCTCGACTCTGGTCGACGGGTTCAAGCATCGGGCGGTTGTCCGTGTAATGCCCAATACCCCGGCACAGATAGGTAGAGGCATGAGCGTTTGGACTGCCACCGAGGTGGTCAGTCCGAAGCAAAAAGAATCCACCCAAAAGATCCTCACCGCCATGGGGCAAGAGCTGTTCACACCGGATGAGAACGACCTTGACAAGGCCACGGCTCTTTCAGGCAGCGGTCCAGCCTATTTTTTCCTGTTTATGGAAGCCCTCGTCGATGCCGGCGTGAAAATGGGCTTCAGTCCCGAGGTCGCGCGGCAACTGGTGCTCCAGACCGCTTCGGGCTCCGCAGAGTATGCCTGCCTTTCCGGTCGAGACCTGATGGAATTACGACGGATGGTCACCTCGCCCGGTGGCACCACTGCAGAGGCGATCAAGGTATTTGAATCCGGCGATTTCAAGGGTCTGGTGAATAAGGCTGTCGAGGCAGCTTTACGGCGGGCTAAAGAGCTGGGCGTCTAGTTTCGGAGGGCACGATGGAAAAACCAAAATCGACCGACGAATATATTAAAAGTTTTCCCGCAGATATCCAGGGCATTCTTGAAGAAATCCGCCGGGTCATCAAAGGGGCAGCTCCCGAATCTACAGAGGTTATCAGTTATGGCATGCCGGGATTCAAATTAGATAACCATTTACTCTTATGGTTTGCGGCTTTCAAGGACCATATCAGTCTTTTCCCGACCAGTTCCGGCGTTGACGCTTTCAAGGCAAAATTGAAAGAATTCAAGGTGTCGAAGGGGACGATCCAATTCCCGCTGGATAAGCCGATCCCCTATGATTTAATCCGAGAAATAACCGGGTTCAGGGTGAAGGATCCCGCCAGGCACGGTTCGAAGTATTAACAGGCGCGGGGTAGCTATGCTCGTAACGTGGCGCCGAGCTGGGTCATCAACGTTGATACGATCTCGGCCATGACCTTATCCACTTCTGCGTCCGTAAGCGTTGCAGCCGGCGACTGGAAAACCAGCCGGTAAGCCAGCGATTTCTTGCCGTCCGGAACCTGTTTGCCTGAATAGACGTCGAACAACCGGACTTCCTTAAGCAAGGTGAAAGCGGAAAGGATATCTGACACCTGTTTGTGGGTTACGGACTCGTCCAAAACCAGGGCGATATCACGCATCACTGCTGGATATTTGGGCAGCGTCTGGTAGGTACGGCCGGGCCTTACTTTGGGTAATAAAGCCGTCAGGTTGATTTCAAAGAGGAAAGCCCTATCTTCGATATCGAAATTCTTAAGTACCTTGGGATGGACTTCACCAAGCACCCCGAAATTGACGCCGGCTACAGAGAGTTGGGCCTGGTGACCGGGGCGCAAACCGGAGTCAGTCCCCGGTTCGAGTGTATAAGGCAAATTCATTCGCCCGAGAATTGTCTCCAACAGACCTTTCGCGTCATAGAAATCAAACGGGCGCTTGCATTGCTGCCATCCCATCGGTTCTGCTTCGCCCGCAATGATGCCGCAGACCATTTCAGGTTCAGCCGGCAACGCCCCCGGCTTTGAATGATAAGCCCGGCCGATCTCGAAGAATCTGAGTCCGCCTTCTTCGAAGCGACGATTGGAGGACACAGCGTCCAGCAACGGGGCTCTCAGATTAGTGCGAAGGCATTCCTGTTCGGATGACATCGGGTTCAACAATTTTACCGGCTCAGCGATAAGTTTTCCGTCCGCCGTAGCGCGCTGTAAAGCGTCGAAACTGGACAATGAAAGCGACATCATTTCCTGGAAGCCAAAACCGGCAAGAGCGATGCGCCATAATTTCTTGAAGGCTAAAATCGGCGGGCCGACTCGTCTGGGAATATCTCCGGAAAGGGGACGGGTGGGCAAATTATCATAGCCATAGATCCTGGCGACCTCTTCGATCATATCTTCGACGATGTTCAGATCGGTCCGCCACCAGGGGCAATAAACTCGGAGGAATTGAGTTTCGCCGCCGGCGCCATATTCAGCTTCATCGACGGTTTCCCAATAGAAATCGATCGCTAAAGCCCTGAAAGCCCTGAGTATCTTGTCGTATCCGAGGTCAGTACCGAGCACCAAATTGAATCGGGATGCCGGAACCTGGATGCCGATCCTGGCTTTCTTGCTCGGAAAGACATCGATCAGTCCGGTGGCTGCCTGGCCGCCACAGATCTGCAGAACAAGCTGTACAGCCCTTTTCAGAGCGTGGATCGCCATTTCCGGGTTCAGGTTCCTCTCGAAGCGCATTGAGGCTTCAGAACCCAGTTTCAAACGATGAGAAGTATGGTGGATGCCCGTGGAATTGAAGCTGGCGGATTCGAGGATGATGTCCGTGGTCTCAGCCGATACTTCCGAATTAGCGCCGCCCATGACTCCCGCGATGGCTATTGCTTTCCCGGCGTCGGCGATCATCAGAGTGTCGCTCGAAAGTATCCGCTCTTCGCCGTCCAATGTGACGAACTTTTCGCCCTCGGCGGCGCGCCGGACGTTGATTTTGCCTCCGGCAACCTTCGACATGTCGAAGGCGTGCATCGGCTGGCCATATTCCATCATCACATAATTGGTGATGTCCACGATGTTGTTGATGGGGCGCATGCCCACCGCCGTCAGGCGCTTCTTAAGCCAGTCAGGCGATTCCGCAATTTTCACGCCTTTGACAATTGCCGCCGTGTAACGGGCGCAAAGATCCGGCGCGTCGATGGCAACCGACAGCAGCGAGTTGACGTCCGGACCTTTTTCCTCATAGGCGGTATCCGGCAGTCTGATGGATTTGATCTCCATCTGGGGAATGTCTTTAGACACGGTGACAGCAAAAATCTCGCGGGCGATGCCGGTTATGGACATGCAGTCGACCCGGTTGGGGGTGATATCCAGTTCGAGCACCTTGTCGCCAAGAACTTCAGCCAATTTGGTACCGACGATCGATTCGGGCGGAAGTTCAAGGATGCCCTCGTGGCGGTCGGAAATACCTAACTCACGCTCGGAAAGGACCATCCCCCTGGATTCCACGCCACGGATGACGGCGGCTTTGAGTTCCATCGGCTGACCGGTATGACCGTCAGTGAGCTTGGTGCCGATACCGGCAAAGGCAACTTTCTGGCCGACAGCGACATTCGGCGCGCCGCAAACAACTTTAGGTTGCTCGGCACCGGTATTGACGGTGACTAGCCTGAGTCTGTCGGCATTGGGGTGGGGTTCCACAGCCAGAACCTCAGCAACGACGACACCTTCCCAGGCGGGAACGGTATAAGAAATCGCGGACACTTCATTGCCGGCAAGTGTCAGCTTTTCAGCGACCTCTTCAACCGGAATGTTGATATCAACGTAATCTTTAAGCCAGGAAATCGGGGCTTTCATCTAGAATTGCCTCAGGAAACGCAAATCATTTGAATAGAACAACCTGATATCATCGATTCCGTAACGCAGCATCGGCAGCCGTTCGACGCCGATACCGAAAGCAAATCCGGTATAGGTCTGGGGATCAATGCCGACTCCTTCGAGTACCTTGGGGTGGACCATGCCGGCGCCCAGGATTTCCAGCCAGCCGGTGTCGCCGCACAGACGGCAACCAGCGCCCTTACAAACGGCGCATTCGACTGCCATCTCCACTCCCGGTTCGACGAAGGGGAAGAAATCGCAGCGGAAACGGACGCGGCGGTCCGGGCCGAAGAAGCGCCGCGCGAACTCAAAGAGGGTACCTTTAAGGTCCGCCAGCGATACATTCCTGTCAACCATGAGGCCTTCAACCTGGTGGAACATGGGCATGTGAGAGGCATCCGTGGCCTCATAGCGGAAAACGCGCCCGGGAACCACGATGCGGATCGGCGGTTCTTTGTACTTCTCCATGAAACGGACCTGCATCGGCGAGGTGTGAGTCCGGAGAAGAACGTGCCGGTCACCTTGGGCATCGGCTTCATCGACCCAAAAAGTTTGCATTGTATCCCTGGCCGGGTGTTCCTTGGGGATGTTCAGGGCGTCGAAATTATAGCGGTCGAGTTCGACTTCGGGGCCCTCGATCACCGAAAAACCAAGGCTGGAAAAGATGTCGGTAATTTCGTTGACAATGCGGGTCACCGGATGCAGTTTGCCGGATAGCCACGGGCGACCCGGCAGGCTGATGTCAATTCCAGAGACAACCTTTAACGACTCTTCGTTAATCGCATCTTCCCTGGCCTTGAGCGCGGTTTCAAGCTCTTCACGGACGACATTGGCGTCCGCACCGACAGCTTTCCGTTCTTCAACGGGCAGATTAGCCAGCCCGCGAAGGATGATGTTCAGATCGCTTTTTTTCCCGAGATATGCAACCCGCCAAGACTCAAGCGCATCTTCGGTGTTCGCGGACGACAGTTCAGCCAGGGCTTTTTGTTTAAGATTTTCGAGTGAAGTGTTTTCTGTCATTTCAGTAACTTACAAGACACCGATTATAGCCAGTCACCCACCATTGGGTCAAATCATCTGTAAACTTCATTGCCTATTTTACCCCGCCCATCCCCGATGTTATCATTAGCCATGCCCGCCGCGTTCGAAATCCGTAATCTCACCAAACACTACAAGGATGTCACTGCCGTCGATAATCTTTCCCTCGATATTTTCGAAGGTGAATGCTTCGGACTCCTGGGCCCCAACGGCGCCGGCAAAACTACCCTGGTAAAAATGCTGACCACCACGTCTCCCTTAACCAACGGAACCATCCACGTAATGGGCATGGACCTGCAAAAGGAACCGCGGCAAATTAAGGCCTTTTATGGTGTGGTGCCTCAAGGCGACAACCTGGATCCCGAACTTTCGGTCATCGAGAACCTGACTACTTTCGCAAGGTATTTTGAGATCCCAGGGGAAGCAGCCAAGAATCGAGCTAATGAAGCGCTCTCCTTGTTCAAGCTTGAGCACAAAGCCCAGGGGAAGATAAAAAACCTTTCGGGTGGCATGAAACGGCGTCTTCTGCTCGCCCGCGCCCTTATCAATAACCCACTAATTATCATCCTCGACGAGCCTACGGTAGGTCTGGATCCCCAGTCCAAATACCTGGTTTGGCAAAAATTGAAGGAATTGAAGAGCCGGGGAGTGACCCTGCTGCTGACCACTCAGAACATGGATGAGGCGGCGGTGCTTTCAGACCGTGTGGCTATCATGCACCAAGGCAAAATTCTCGCTCTGGATACGCCAAAAGGTTTAGTTGAAAAACACGTCGGCAACCGTGTTGTCGAAATCCTGCCTGAAGAACAGTGCCGCGGAGAGCTCCTCGCCGAACTCAACAAGCGAGGCTATGAATTTGAAGAGGTGGAAAGCATATTCCAGGTTTTTCATTCCGAGACAGACACGTTGTGTGCCGATCTGGGGAAACTCGGTTTCAACGTGTGGCAGCGGCTCGGAACCCTTGAAGACGTATTTATCAAGTTGACCGGCCGGGGACTGGTGGAATGATCCAGCTACCCTCGCTCCGGGCTATCCACATGTGGCAGCGCAACCGGGATGTTTTCGTGAGGCTCTGGTGGTCGCTGGCACCGGCATTCATGATCGAACCAATTCTACTGCTTTTGGCAATCGGCCTGGGGTTCGGAGCCTATATCGGCGTCATTCAAGGTGAGGAGTACATCAATTACATCGTCCCGGGTATTCTGGCCAGCTATGCCATGACCACCGCAACCTTCGAAGCAACTTATGGCGCCTATTTCCGAATGGAGTATAGGCGTACTTACGACGCCATTCTGGCGACGCCTCTTAACATCGAAGATATCGTAACCGGCGAGATCTTGTGGGGTGCAACACGCTCGGTTATCACCGCCACGATCATCGTGGTCGTCTCCCTGTTTTTTGGTTTATTGAATTCATGGTGGGCTCTGTTGATTCCAGTCGCCGCCGGTCTAGTGGGATTCCTCTTTTCCTGCCTTGCCATAATCTTCGTTTCCGTGGCTTCTTCGGTCTATAGCTTCAACTACTACTTCACATTGTTCATCGCGCCGATGACCTTCTTTTCCGGCGCCTTCTTCCCGTTGGACAACCTTCCGTCAGCGGTCAGCCGCGTATCGCCATTTTTACCTTTGACTCATTCGGTCAGACTGATGAGATCGCTGGTCACCGGTGAGTTTTCCTCATCGGCGATCTTTTCTCTCATCGTTATCATCGCCGCCACAGCGGTCTTCTTTCTTGCCGCCGCAGCGGTTATGAGACGCCGAGTATTGGAATAATCCCGGAAGGCTATTCTCGTTCGGATTGTTCAATTCAATTGCTTTATGTCGACTTTCATAATAGAATGAATGCCAGTGTTTCACCCTTTCCCAGAAAATAGGCGTCTGTCTGCCTGAACGACATGGCAAGACAGTATTTATATGCCCGATAGCGAAGCCACACACAACCCCGACTCAAGACCACCCGCCGTTGACAAAAAGCCCGACGGCGCCAAGCTGAACCCCGAGCTAATATCCAGGGAACACCGGAGAGGCTCGCGTCCGGGCGATGTCGTAGTTAGAGTAAAAAGGCCGAAGGGGTTCCAGAAAGTCGGACCCGGACATTTCCTGGCAACTCCAGAAGCAAACATACCTGAAGGCAGGCTTGACCGGATATTTCTTGCGATAAAGCGCATCTTCATCGGCCTGCCGCTGGCAAACGTCGAGGAGTCTCAAGAACGGCTGGGCGTTGGCAAAGCCCTGGCGGTATTCGGCTCCGATGCCATCTCGTCCTCTGCATACGCAACCGAAGCCGCGCTGCTCATCCTCATGACCGCCGGCAGTGCCGCTCTGCATATCTCACTTTACACCTCGATAGCAGTG
Source organism: Dehalogenimonas etheniformans (assembly GCF_014672715.2). NCBI lineage: Bacteria > Bacillati > Chloroflexota > Dehalococcoidia > Dehalococcoidales > Dehalococcoidaceae > Dehalogenimonas > Dehalogenimonas etheniformans. Next base: position 1,619,698 of record NZ_CP058566.2, read on the forward strand.
GCGGTTGTTTTCGCGATTGTAGTGTTTTCGTATCGTCAAATAGTCTACGCATACCCCCAGGGTGGAGGCGCATACAACGTCTCGAAAACCAATTTAGGTAAAATGCCCAGTTTGATCGCGGCCGCAGCGCTCGTTATCGATTACGTTCTCACAGTCGCGGTTTCGATCGTCGCCGGAGTTCAAGCGATCACGTCGGCGCTGATCGTCTCAGGCCATGGGCACTGGATCCAGATACTGAACGATAAACTTCCGGGGGTTGCCGAACCCGCCGTGGTTCTCTGTCTCGTTTTTATCGGCTTGATGACTCTAATTAACCTGCGCGGAGTTCGGGAATCCGGCACCGTATTTTCAATCCCTACGTATCTCTTCATAATCGGGATGATAGCCGTCCTTACTATCGGCATCTTCAAATCGATCAATGGCACGTTAGAGCCAGCCTCACCTCCACCAATAATTCCCGTTCTAGCCCCGGTGACGCTGTGGCTGATTCTTCATGCTTTTTCCTCCGGTGCCGTCGCTATGACAGGTACCGAAGCCATTTCCAACGGGGTGCCGTCCTTTAAACCGCCGGAATCACGCAAAGCGGCCCGAACCATGACCTTAATGGCCATATGTCTCGCTGCTTTCTTCCTCGGTATAAGCTTTTTGGCTAATCACATGCACCTGGTCCCCGGGACCGAAACCATAATCTCCCAGACAGCTTTAGCTGTTTTTGGCCCTAACATCGTCTATTATGTATTTCAGATCGCTACTATGGGTATCCTGGTAGTTGCGGCGAACACTGCTTTCTCGGGCTTCCCTCGATTAGCTTCTGTATTGGCTGCCGACGGCTTCATGCCCAGGCAGTTCCTTTTCAAAGGTGACCGACTGGCTTTCTCTACCGGAATTTTAGCTCTGGGAATCGCAGCGTCATTACTCGTGGTTTTATTCCAGGGTAATATTGGCAGCCTGATCAACTTGTATGCCATCGGCGTATTCCTCGCATTCAGTCTGTCAAATTCCGGAATGGTCATACACTGGTTCCGCGTTAAGACAAAGGGCTGGCGGATGAATATGGTTATCAACGGCACGGCAGCAGTGATGACCGCAGTGATCCTGTTCATCGCCATTGTCACCAAGTTTGCCGAGGGCGGCTGGATAGTAATAGTAATGGCTCCAGTGATCGTTTTAATCCTCCTTGCGACTCGCGACCACTATGACCGCACTGCTGCGCAACTTCGCATTACAGAGCGGGAGGTTCTTCCGGCAAAGTTGGAGCAGCTGGCAATCCTGCCTATAGACGATGTCAATCGGGCCTCTCTCCGAGCCATGGCTTTCGTCCGCACGATCTCGACTGAGTCGTTGGTGCTTCACGTATCAACAAATCCAGAACGATCTGAGCGTCTGAAGCAAAAAATGAAGAAATTCGCCCCGGATTTCAAGCTAGTTATTGTTGAGTCGCCCACCTCCTCCTTCGTACAGCCGATGATCACTTACATCAACGCGATTCACAGTCAATCTCCGGAAACCCTGGTGACGATTGTTTTCCCGGAATTCATCACTGCCCGGTGGTGGGAGCAATTCCTGCACAACCGCACCGCCCGGCGCCTCTACCGCGTGTTCGAAAAACATCCCAATGTGGCAGTCGTCCTTGTTCCCTATCAATTGGTTAAGTAGTTCTATGGACAAATTCAAAAAAGCGCTCGCTGCCTACATAGAGGTGTTAGCCAGGAGTTCGATAGAATCGAAAACTCCCGGAGATCAGAGTTTGTACCAGTTCCACCTCGCTCAAGCCGCATTGATGTTCCTGGCTATCGAAAAAGACGAATCGATTGATAAGCTTAAACAGATCGTCGGAATGGTGAGGCAGGTATATCAACTGAATCCGTTGCGAAGCCCGCCAGGAAAAGCGGCAACGGACGCTTTCATGATATTTGCTAGTTTCGTTGAGTCCGCCTGATTTTTTGATCGTCGCTTTGTTCCGGTGCGATTCACTAACGTCAGGTTCATTTGGACAAAGGAAGCCCGTTCGTGGTGAGCTTGTCGAACCATAACGGGCGATCCATCTCTGATACTCCTCTTCATCGGGCGACAAGCTCAGAACCAGTCCTCAGCGAATGAGTGGGAAAACATTGATGCTCCAACAATGTTAAACTTTTAGTAATTATTCTCCATATCTTGACGCTGCTCTCTGCCACGCCTACAATCGTCTTATGAGCAGCTACGATGTAATTATCATCGGCGGGGGGCCTGCCGGACTTTTCAGCGCGCTTGAACTATCGGGGAACAAAAATCTCAAAATTCTGCTCCTGGAAAAGGGCCGCGATATTGACGAACGTACCAATATCGTCAGCGGCTTGGGAGGAGCGGGCGCTTTCTCCGATGGCAAACTCACCCTTTCATCAAAGGCTGGCGGTCACCTGGTGGAATACGTCGGTGAAGTGGCAGCGGAGAAACTTATCGAGCATGTCGATAAGGTCTGGCGCGATTTCGGCGCGCCCGCCAATCTCTTCGGAACCGGTCCCGGTGTGGCAGAAATCGAACGCCGGGCTTCCCTGGCCGGGTTACGCCTGGTGCCGCTGCCAGTCCGCCACCTGGGAACAGAACGTTGCCCCGCGGTGCTGCGAGCAATCAGGGACCACCTCAAAAACCTTGTTGAAATCCGGGTTAATACACCTGTTACTCGTATTGTAGAAAGAGACGGCAAGCTAGTCGGTGTCGAGATCGCTGATGGGGTAACTATCGAGGCAAAGAACGTCATTGCCGCACCGGGGCGCGAGGGCGCCGACTGGCTGATGAAACAGGCTAGGGCTCTTGGGCTCTCGTTGGCGACCAATCCGGTTGACGTAGGCGTGCGCGTCGAATTGCCCAACGCTTTTCTGGACAACCTCACCACCGTCCTTTACGAGGCTAAACTGGAATATCTATCAAAGAGTTTCGACGACCGCATCCGCACCTTTTGCATGTGCCCGCAGGGCACCGTGGTGCGAGAGACCACGGGAGGAGAGGATCCGGTGACCACGGTCAACGGTCAGAGCTTCGCCTCTCACGATAGCCCAAATACCAACTTCGCTCTTCTGGTCTCCACTCAATTCACTGAACCTTTCAAAGAACCCATCGCCTACGGTAAATATATTGCGAGACTGGCAAACATCCTGGGTAGCGGTGTGTTGGTGCAGCGCTTAGGCGATCTCAAGAAAGGGCGACGTTCAACACCCGAACGCATTGACCGCGGCCTTGTGCGTCCGACATTGGAATCCGCTACCCCCGGCGATCTATCCTTCGTCCTGCCCTACCGCCACCTCACGGGACTCCTCGAAATGCTGGAATCGATGGATAAACTCTCCCCAGGCGTCGCTTCAGACCACACGTTGTTGTATGGAGTCGAAGTGAAATTCTACTCGTCGCGGCCCAAACTCTCGGCCGGATTCGAGACCGAACTGCCCGGTCTCTTTGCCATTGGCGACGGGGCAGGCATTTCCCGAGGTTTGGTTCAAGCCAGCGCTTGTGGAGTAGTGGCGGCACGGGCGATATTGGCAAAGCCGGGATAAATCATGGAAAACGATAAAGCCATCGAAATCTTGAGGAAGATGCTGGAAAAGCCTTCTCTCGACGCGGAAGAAAAGGAAGCGGTGATGACTGCGCTAGGGATGCTGGGTTGGGTGAAGTTATCAAAAAGCCGGATGAAGTTAATAAAAGAAAAACGCGATCAGAGCCTCAAATGGCAATGATCCGCAATAACGATGAAGGCGCCTCTCGGCGCCTCATCGTTTGACCAGTTTACCTGGTTTCCGTTACTTTTTGCGCCCCTCAACGTAGTGCTCGATGGCCGCGGTCATGAACCTGGGCATATCCGGATGGAATTTGAGGTAGAAAGCGGCGAAGCGCTCGTCTTCTGAATACATTCTCCCCAGCCCGAGGATCATCTCATCGGTATAGTGGTGGAAGTTTTCCATGAGCTGCCGCCAGCGGGCGATCTGCTCCTGAACTTCCTTGCTCTCCGGCCCCTTTTCCATATTGGCGACGATCTTGTGGTAGGTCTGGCCGAACTCCGCCTGCAGGGCGTCCCACTTCTCCTTGCCCATAGCCGTGACGCGGGCTTCGGAATCGGCGATGGTCTTTTCGCCGTATTTTTCTCGGGCTTCTTTTCGGATTGCCTCGACCTCTTTGTCGGAAAAGCCCTTGTAGTAGTCCTTGATTTCCATTTCTTTTTCTCCTTTCAATTTCCTGATCGTCCTGTTAACCGTCGTCAGCAACTCACCCAGCCTATCCGCCTTCTCCTTGAGCAGCTCGCGATGCGATTCCAGGGCGGACAGCAGGTCGAAGTCCGGTTTCTCCATGATAGCCTTGATTTCGGACAGCCCGAAACCCAGCTCTCGGAAGAACAATATCTGCTGCAGGCGGAGGGCGGCAGCGTCATCGTAACGACGGTAACCGGACCCCGAATACGATTCAGGTTTCAGAAGCCCGATCTTATCGTAGAACTGAAGGGTGCGCGTACTGACGCCGGAGATTTTTGCCAGCTCACCGGTGGCGTAGCTGCGAGCGATAGCCAAGACTTTTTTCCTTTCTTACCCATTTATCGATCGATAGAAAGTAGTATAAACTATGACGTTACGTAATAGTCAAGGGCAGGAGTTGGAAAAACAAAAAACTCAGCATCAGAAGATGCCGAGTTAATGGGTCGCTTATCTTATCTACTTGGCGTTTTGCAGCTTCTCTATCACACCATTCAATGTCACTTCTTGCTGTTTGAGCTGCTTGCGATATTCAGGAGTGCTGGTATCGGTGATCTCCATACGGAAATCAGACTTATAATTATTTAAGATGTCCAGTACCAGATCGCGTTCCTCGGGGGTGAAGGAAAGGGTCAACATATTTCTTCCTCCTCGTTTCAGATTGTATTTTCATTGTAGCATCGAATTTTGGCATCCCAAAAATCGTTGCACGAGGAAGAGTATTCCTTTGATTGAAGAAGGCCTTAATGTTTGAACGCCTGGTTAGCCAGGGCATCAGCTTCCTGGTTGCGTTCGCGGGGAATGTAGGAATATTTGACGCTTTTGAACCTGGACTCGAGAGCTTTAACCTTGGCATACAAAAGCGCCAGGCCCGCGTTCTTTACCTGGTACTTGCCGGAGAGTTGCTTGACTACCAGTTCAGAATCAGCTTTAAGGTGCAAATCCGTCGCACCTAATTTCGTTGCTTCTTCGAGAGCCGTTATCACCGCGTGATACTCAGCCTGGTTGTTAGTCATGTTGCCAAGTCCGCGGCAAATCGACTTGAGTACCTGCCCCGAAGGAGTCCGGATGATAACACCTAAGGCCGAAGCTCCGGGGTTGCCCCGGCAGGCGCCGTCGGTGTTGGCAATCAATTGTGTCAACTATTCACTCCAGATACAAAATGCGATTGCAGTTGGTGCAACGTACAATCTCCCCGGTACGAGCGCGGTGCAACCATGCCGCGGTCACGGCTATCCCACAAGCCCGGCAGATTGCCTGTTCAACTTTGGAGACAGCTCTGCCTTTCTGTTTTCTAAGGGACTGGTATTGAACTTGCACATACGATGGAATCTCGGGTAAAAGCGCGGCTCGGCGAGTCTCGAGTTCGGAAGTTTCAGCCGCGACAACCTCCAACTGGCCGATGAGTTCACGTTTATGAGTGTCCAGAGTTTCCTTATGCCTTTGCAAAGCTGTCTCGGCATCGGAAATCGAATGTTCTAGAGCCTCAACCGCTTCCATCAGCGCAAGCGATTTGTCTTCAAAAGGAATCCGGTGGCCCCGCAGCAGTTCGATATCTTTCTGCAGGGTGGTGAGTTCTTTCGGGCTGGTAATCCGGCCGCTATAAAGCTTTTCCTCATAGCCTTTGATCCGGTCTGTAAAATCGTCAACCTGCGCATCATTTTCCCGAAGTTCATGTTGCAGGCCTCTGAGTTCGGTTTGTTGTTTGTTAATTGCGTTACGTTCGACAGCCAGCGGATCGGCCGCCAGTTCATTTTCAATTCGCCCGGATTTCTCTCTGGCGGCGTCATGTGCCAGATCGATTTCCTGAAGTTGAAATAACAGCCTGGGGATATTCACAACCCTATTGTAAATGCTGGAGTAATCGACTTCAATCCGCTCAGTAAATCGGACAATCTTGCCAGTTTTCCCTTTTTAAGGTAGGCTATGATAGATATTTTTAAGAGTGGTCAGGGATGATTGACAACATCTTCGGATTCTTCTTCGGCGGCTTTTTTGGATTCATCGCTTTTCTATTCAGCGTCGTCCTGTATTTTTTACCAACCATAATTGCTGTGGCAGGACGCCGCCGCAACACTTTTGCTATTTTCCTGTTGAATCTTCTTCTTGGCTGGACATTCATCGGGTGGGTCATAGCGCTGGTTTGGTCGGTTAAGAAGTAAACAAAATTACTTGAAATTGGAAAAAAGGCGGGGTAAAACCCCGCCTTTTTATTTCGTCCGGGTGATTATATTCAGAACATAGCCCACCTGACATTTTTCGCTCTGGCGCGTTCTAAAATATTTTTGTTAAAAGTATTGACATTGCCCCAACCCACCCATAAAATGGGTAAACGTGGTAAATTGTGGGAGATACGGGGGCTCCCAATAGATGCTGTTTTTCGGCGAGTTCCATTACAAATTAGACGAAAAAGGCCGCCTGCCGGTGCCGCCCCATTTTCGCGGACCGCTGCAGGAAGGAATCGTGTTTGCGCCGGGCATCGACGGTTGCATTGACGCCTATTCCAACAAGGCATGGGAGGTATTTTCCTCGGGAATCGCCGCCGCGTCAACCAGTCCTTCAAAGCTGCGAAAACTCAAACGCACCATGTTCGGCCAGGCTTTTCCGGCATCGATCGACGGCCAGGGGAGGATTTCACTGCCCGAACCGCTACGTACTTACGCCGGTATCAAGACCGAGGCGGTGGTGGTCGGCGTATCGGATCACCTGGAAATCTGGAGCAAGTTCGCCTGGGATAAAGAGAAGGCCGACGACCAGGACCAGGTCTGGCAAATCATGGAAGGGTTGGAAAAACGCTGATGTTTCGAAAATCGAGAATCGAAAATCGAAAATCGAATTCAGCGCATATCCCGGTCATGCTCGACGAGACGCTGCAGGCTCTAGCCGTTGGCCCCGGCGGGCGTTACATCGACGGAACGGTCGGCGCCGGCGGTCATGCCCGCGCCATCCTGGAGCTTGCCGCCCCCGGCGGTCAACTCCTTGGCTTCGATGCCGATCCGAATAGCCTTAAGACCGCAAGCCGGAACCTGATGGGCTTTGAGGGTTCCTACCTCCTGGTAAACCAGAATTTCGATACCATGGAAGCCGTCGCCCGGGCCAACGATTTCTACCCCGTTCATGGTATTGTCCTGGACCTCGGCCTGGCGTCGATGCAGCTCTCAGAGTCCGGCCGGGGCTTTTCATTTCAATACGATGCGCCGCTTGATATGCGCTTTTCACCGGATCAGAAACTGACCGCCACCGAAATTATCAATACTTACGCTGAATCAGAAATCGCCGATATTCTCTGGCGCTACGGCGAAGAACGTTTCAGTCGGAAGATCGCCCGGCGTATCATCGAAACACGCCCAATCAAGACAACAACCGAACTCGCAAGCCTGATTGCCAGGACTATCGGGCGCGGCGGCGACATTCACCCGGCCACCCGCACCTTCCAGGCGCTCCGCATCGCCGTCAATGAGGAACTCACCAAACTTGAAAGCACCCTGGAACAGGCGACGAGGCTGCTGGGTTTCGACGGGAGATTGGTGGTTATCAGCTACCACTCGCTGGAGGACCGCATCGTCAAGCAGTTCATGCAGCAGGAATCAACCGACTGCATCTGCCCGGCTGATCTGCCCGAGTGCCGCTGCGGCCACGCCGCCAGGCTGCGCATTTTGAATAAGAAAGTCGTCACCCCTTCCGAAGACGAATTACAAGCTAATCCAAGAAGCCGCAGCGCCAAGCTGCGGGCTGCCGAGCGCATCCTCAGCCGTGAGGAGGCGGGGACGCTCGAGGACCATTTTTTTCTAAGCGAGAGAAACACGAGAGTGGCTAGGTATGGCCTTGAGGCGGGCATCCCTAACAACCTGAGCGAACTGGCTGAGTTCGCCTGCACCGCTCCTTCGGGCCCTGTAAGAAGGAGGGCAGCGATGTGAAAAAGGCGAAAAGCCTGAATATGAAAGTACAAACCGGGTAACTTTAAAAACAAATTAAGGAGGAGGAAATGAAACGTAGGGTCGTCACGGCTATCGATGTCGGTACCACCAAGATCTGTACCGCCATCGCTGAAATCACTGAAAGCGGGGCCACCCAGGTTATAGGGGTAGGTATCAACCCGTCCCACGGCCTGCACAAAGGGCTGGTGGTCAACATCAACGACGCCGCCGCATCTATCCGCGAGTCCATCAGAAAAGCGGAACAGGCCGCCAATTACAAGGTCGAATCCGCCTATGTCGGCGTCACCGGCCGCCATGTCAGTTCGGTAAACAACAAGGGTGTAGTATCCATCACTAGGGGCGACCGTTTGGTCCGCCCGGACGATCTCAAGCGTGTCTTGAACAGCGCTCAATCTATCAAAGTCCCCAACGATCGAAAACTGCTCCACGTTATCCCGCGCAATTACGCCATCGACGGCCAGGTCGGCGTCAGGAACCCGGTCGGCATGCATGGCTTCAGATTGGACGTCGAGACCCATGTCATCACCGCCGCTTCTGCGTCTGTGCAGAACCTGGTCAAGTGCATCCGCGGGCTGGGCATCGAGATCGATGACCTGGTCCTCGAACCCCTGGCCTCCAGCGAGGCGGTGTTGACCGAAGACGAGAAACAGGTCGGCGTCGTGCTGGCTGATGTCGGCGGCGGCACCACCGACGTCTGCATCTTCAAGGATGGTTCTATCTGGCACACCGCCATTCTCCCCGTTGCCGGATACCAGCTCACCCGCGATGTGGCCATAGGCCTCGGCCTGCCCTTCGATGTGGCCGAAGAGATGAAGAAGCGCTACGGTTCGGTAATGCCGGTCTATGAGAGCCGGATGGAACAGAACCCCATCTCCGAGGACGGCCACGGCATCAGCTACCAGGACCTGTGCGATATTCTTCGCGCCCGGATCGAGGAGATCACCAGGCTCGTCCTGCTTGAGCTGCCCGGCCAGGACTACGAGAGTATCGTGCCCGCGGGCATCGTCTTCACCGGCGGTTCCTCTAATATCGCCGGACTGGAAACTCTGGGCCGCGATCTCACCCGCCTGCCGGTCAGGGTCGGTATGCCGGGTAACATCTACGGCCTGACTGATGCCCTGAGAGATCCCGCCTACGCCACCGGCGTCGGCCTGCTGCTCTGGGGCGCCAAGAACCAGCCCAAAGCCAAGAGTTGGAATCCCTTCGCCTTCTTCGATCGAGTAAAAGGCCTTCTGGCCAAGTTCAAATTCGGCAGTCCGGCCGCCCCGACCAAAAACAGCTAAATTAAAATTAAATGAGACGGAAATAAAGAGGAGAGAAAAAGAATATGGCTAAGACGAGTTACCTGCCCAATCCCGCAAGAATCAAGGTCTTTGGCTGCGGTGGCGGCGGTTGCAATGCCGTAACCCGCATGGTCCGTGAGGAAATCCAGGGCGTTGAGTTCATCGCCCTCAACACCGATGCCCAGGCTCTGGCGATCACCGAAGCCCCTGTCCGCGTCCAGCTCGGCGAGCGCGTCACCCGCGGTTTGGGCGCCGGCGGCGACCACACCATGGGCCAGAAAGCCGCGGAAGAGTCCCGCGATGACATCCGCGAACTGGTCAGCGGTTCCGACATGGTCTTCGTCACCGCCGGCATGGGCGGCGGCACCGGCACAGGCTCCGCTCCCATCGTAGCCGAGGAAGCCAAGAAGAGCGGCGCCCTCACCATCGCGGTTGTCACCAAGCCCTTCGGTTTTGAAGGTTCCCATCGTATGAAGACCGCCAAGGAAGGCATCTCCAAGCTGCTCGGCAAGGTCGATACCCTGATCATCATCCCCAACGACCGCCTACTGGAACTCTGCGACGCCAAGACCGGCGTCGATACCGCCTTCAGAATGGCCGACAACGTCCTGCAGCAGGGCGTCAAGGCTATCTCCGAAGTCATTACCGTCCCGGGCACGATCAACCTGGACTTCGCCGATGTCAAAGCCGTTATGAAGGACGCCGGGCCCGCCTGGATGAGCATCGGCCGCGGCGCCGGTAAGAACCGCGCCATCGACGCCGCTCGGGAAGCCCTGGCTTCTCCGCTCCTGGACGTATCCGTCGGCGGAGCCCGCGGCGTCCTGTTCAACGTCGTCGGCCCGTCCGACCTGTCCCTGTATGAAGTCAACGAAGCCGCTGAGGTCATCCGCAAAGCAGTCGATCCTGACGCCAACATCATCTTCGGCGTCGGCTCCAACACCAACATGGGCAATGATGTTCACATCACCCTCATCGCCACCGGTTTCAACGTCGCCACAGAAGACGGCGAGGGGGATGACGAATTGACCGCCAAGCTTCGTGGCATCAAGAACGAGGAAGAGCTTGACGTGCCTTCCTTCCTGCGCCGCCCACTGTTCTCCCAAAGCCGCCAGCCGGCCCCGGAACCCTCCAAATCTAACCGGCCTCCGACCCGCAGCACCTGGCGGTAGTCCCCAAGCTCCGATCCGAGTATTGAATACAGGCGGCATCCCTTCACCGGGATGCCGCCTGTTTCGCTAAAAAGGGAGAAGAATTTAGATGCAAGTTGAAAACCATAAAGGCTGTGTCTGCCTCTACCAATTTCAAATTTGCCAGGAAGGCTTCTGCTCCGACTGCTACATCCATCAAAGTGCGATCAAAAAAACCGCGCTTGTCCAGTTGAAAACTGGAACCGCACCCAAGGAACTTCTCAAAACGGTCACTGCTTCGAGGTAACGGTTCACAATCGTCCGAAAAGCCTTATCCCTAATTCCAAATCGTGGCGGGGGTGTTTATTCAGACGTCCGATCGTTCTCTATTAATCCTTTTGGTGTGATTTCGCCTTCCAATTCGCTTAAGCAACCTGCGGGGTATATTTGTTTTTGCAATAAATGAAAAACTTTTATTCAAAAACGATTCAGCTTGTACCAGCTTCAGATTGAACGTACGCTTCGTTTTAGAAAGCGAAGCCATCACCATAGTGTTTTTGCATCCATTCATTGAACGCCCGTTGGCGAAGTATGCCTGTTTCGAGTCGTGTGTTAGGCGTTTGTTGACGTTGTGCGTCTTGCATCGCGCACCTAGCGTTTTGTGCCTCGCGTTCCGACCCTGCCAGTGAAAGGCACGAAAACGAATGAAACGAATCGGATGGCTGGCAATCGCGACACGCTTTCTCTCGTGTAGCCGGGATTTGGGGTGGAATAGAAGTATCAGCTTGATCACCCGATACAAGTGTTCTGTTTTCATTCATATGGGTATTATAGCACGAGTGTTCCTTGAGGTTGTCAAGCGTTTCGTGTCGTTTTTGATGCCATTTTTGAAAAAATATATTTGGACTGAATCAACGTACCTCGAGGTTCCGGGCAATAACAGTATTTCAGGATCGAGTTTTGTAAAAGGGAAGTGATTGAGCCTCCACCAAGAATACCAACCCAAAATTACTTCGTCATCCTTCCCCCCAGACAGAACTCCTCGCAACGACGGTGAGGGGCGGAATGGATTGCCTGTCTTCGGCGGAATAACGAAGAGAAATTACGACGTGGAACGAACCGGGCGGTCAGGTTAAAAACCTGACCCTAGAAAAACCCCGATCCACCCCTCGAAGATTTCCGTCGTTTTGGGCTATGATATAGATGTCATGCCTCAGAACAAGGACCACCTCTACTGCAAAGCGCTGCGCCAGGCGATAACCGCGGCCGGAACCGCCGCGTCGCTGAAAGACAAGCTAGAGGCGATCGTGCGCATCGCTTCACGCTCTTTCGACACCGGCGCCGCCATCGGGCTCCTCGATGCCACAGGAAGCCATCTTATCCAGACCGCCCATTGGCGCCTGCCCCCGACCTTCGTTCAGAAGGGCATCATCGACGTCGGCAAAAGCCTGAACGAGACGACTTCCAACGCACCTGTCTTTATTGAAAACGCGGCCACTGACAGCCGCGTGCAATATCCCGCGGCGGCGATCAAAGCGGGTATCGTTTCCATCTTCGGGGTCCCCATCTCACAGGACGGGCACCAGATAGGGGCTTTAAGGATCTATTTCAAGAAAACCCAATTGATCACTTTACAGGATACCAGCTTCGTCAAAGCCCTGGCTCAACTGGTAGGGATCGTGCTTTCCCGACAGACGATCGAGGTCAAAGGCGAGATTCCAACCGCATCCGCAAAACCATCGCGAATGGTCAAATTTAACCATGCCAGCGAAGAGGAATTTGCACGTATCCTCGATTTTTATAATGTACCATGGGTCTATGAACCGCGGTCTTTCCCTATCGGGCATAAAACCAAAGGCACACCGGAACTGTTCACCCCGGACTTCTACCTGCCGAGCCTCGATCTTTATGTCGAGTTGACCACGATGAAACAGTCGCTCGTCACCCAGAAGAACCGCAAGCTGAAGGCACTCAAAGCCCAATATCCCGAGATAAAGATCACCTTACTCTACAAGAACGACTACGAAAAACTGCTGGCAAAATACGGCGCCGGTCCCCTCGCAGAGTCCCGGGCTCATGGCGTCAGCCGGATTCTTTATTCAGCGGCGGATATCAACCAGCGGGTAAAGGACATCGCCGGTAAAATCTCAGCGGACTACGCCGGCAGGCGCCCGGTGCTTCTCGGCGTGCAGCGCGGTTTCCTGTGCTTTATGGCCGATCTCATCCGCCAGATCACGGTGCCGATGGACCTCGATTTCATCGCTATATCGTACTATAGCGGCGCCAAGGAACCGGCCGTAAAAATCACCAAGGAGGCCGACTTGCCGCTTGCCGGGCGCCACATCCTTCTGGTCGAGGACATTGTCGACACCGGTATCACGCTGAACTACATCCTGAATTATCTGACTGAAAAGCAACCGGCAAGCTTGGCGGTCTGTACCCTTCTCGACCGCAAAGCGCGTCGCCTGGTCAACATCAAACTCGACTATATCGGTTTCAACGTGCCGGATGAGTTTGTGATCGGCTACGGGCTCGACTATCACGAGGAATATCGCAACCTGCCGTTTATCGCCGTCCCGCAGATAAAGGGCCCAGAAAAAGAGAAATCCGAAGCGCCAAACACGAAACCCGAAACAAAAACCAAAGAGACATAATCAAAAAGAAGAAAGGTGAGGGACGAGGGCGGGATTTCGGATTTCCGTATTTCGAATTTGGTTAAAAATAGGGATCCCAGGTAGCCTCTGCCCCCGGGTCAGATTTCTTCAGAACTCCCTGATAGGACCTGCAAAGTTTTCAATAACGCTCCCAGGACGAACCTTGGGTTGATTAAGTTTCCCTTTCAGGTATCCCACCAAGTCAACGCTCTGGAGATCCTCCCATTGCATTGGTTACCTGGGACATTAATATGATGGCACGCGCGGTATAGTGAAGTCAAAGCGATGGATGGGATCATACGGCCATCAGTCATATTGGATCGCTCCAGGCTATCTACTCATTGCTCGCGATTATCCGGTTGATCGTGATTTCTCGCACTAAAGCAACGCGGGGGTCAAATGAAACTCGGAGGATGATCCCCATTGTTCAACGAGGGACGAGCCCCGATACAAAGCTCAAGGAATAATATCATAAACCTGAAACGGCGAGGGTTGAAGTCGGGCGGGTCGGATGGGATATTCGGATTTCGAAATTCGTATTTCGAATTTGGTAATAAAAAGGGATCCCAGGTAGCCTTTGCCCCCGGGATGGAATCCTCCAGACTCTCTGAAAGGGATCTGCGAAGGTTTTCTTAAACTCTTCCAGGACGAACCTTGGGGTTGTTAAGTTTTCCTTCCAGTTGCCCGATCAGGTCATTGCCTGATGGCCATTCCCACTGCATTGGTTACCTGGGACATCTACTATGATTTCACACCGATATAACCGGCGTCAAAGTCATTGAGAGCAGAATAGAACCAAAGAGATCGCTGTTTCAATACATGGACTATTCCTTACTTGCTTGTTTCACAGTTTAAAAATATTTTCACCGAACATCGGTTCAGGTTCGGATGATTTCAGTCGTCGGTAAGGGATCTCAATTTAGAAAGGAGATCATCGTCTTGACAGGACCAGGAATGCGAGTCCGAGCACGAGGATGGCAACCGCCCAGATGAACATTTTGGCGAGACCGATCAGGATGATGTAGCCTACCAGGATCAGTCCCAAACCCCCCCACCACCAGCAGAATTCCTACGGTCCCGATCTTTTGCAGGAACGATGGCGGTGAGTTATCGTCAGTCTCTTCAGTGCCGCCCTGCCGCATCCAGCGCCATATAACGAGGATCGACAACAAGACGATAACGATGAGGACGAATTCTAAAAATCCAAGACGCATGAGTTGACTCGACTTTTTATTACGGGTGTCATTGAAACGAACCTACTATGAACATCGAAATTGTCATCAGGATCAGAACGCCACTGGCTATCACCGAAAGGAAGACCGTCAGCGCCCGCTCCCTGAATTTGATTAGGCCGATCATGCCGGTGACGAAGGACGCAACACCTGCCGCCATCGCCGAAATCGAGGCGACGACTGGAAGCCCCGAGGTAACGGCGATCTCCTGCCCTCCTTGTTCCATGGCCGACAGCGCCCGGCCGATAATCACCAGCACGAAGAACGCGACAATCAGCCAGACTGACCATTTACCGATATTTGTTGTCGGCAGGAACGACATCGGCTCAAATCCTAGCCGCTCCCGGGCCTCAAGTCAACGTAAACTCGCTTCGGCTAAATGTACAGGTCCCTCCGGTTATAGGCGATCCGGGCTCCGATGACAGACACCACCATAATTAACAGCGAAAGGCCAATGAAGACAGGCTCGAATTTCGATTGATGCAGCAACTCCGCCGGATCGAAGTATTTGAACGGCGTCAGGTATTTCAAGAAATCCAGGCTGCTGTTCAGGGTGACCACGACGGAGAGGAAATAAGTCCCCAGTAATACGAACAAGGCGGTGGAGCTGGCCATCTTGTAACGCTTTAGAGCGGTGCCGATAAAAACGCCGATCGAAAGGAATACGAGCTGTAACAGAAACAAGGCTAACATGCTGAGCCCCAGGAAACGGTAAAATCTACTGTCAGGCTGGTAACTGCCGGACGCCGCGATAGAGGTGCCCCAGGTAATGAGCAAAAGCAGGACGCAGTTGACGAGCGCAGTCAGGGTCTTGGAGGTAACCACTTTATTACGGGTCACCGGCAAGGTCAACGAGAACTCGACAGTCTTATCCCGCTGTTCCTTGGCGATGATATCCGCGCCCCACATGGCGGCGGCGATTGACAGGAGTAAGGCAAAATAAATGAACATGATGCCGTAGAAGCCTGAAATAGTGGTCAGGTTGAAAGCCTGCAGGTTTAATATGGTAAGCACCTGCTGCGGCAGGCTGTTCAACGTGTCCAGCAGATCGGGGTTGTTGTAGTAGGCCGAGAACTTAGATACGCCGACGATAACGAACAAAATCACCACGCCCCCCCAAATGAGGAGGGATCGGAAATTGGCTTTAAGTTCACGGAAAAATATGTTCATCTGCGCTCCCTAAGCCACCGCCGGTATGTCACGGCGGATATACAACCGATATCCGGTGGCGATCGAAACGACCACCACAACGACACTGACCAGGGCCAAGGCTGTGTCAAATGAACTGTGACCAATGATATACACCGGGTCGAAATGCTTGAACGGGCTGATCTTTTCCAGGACACTGGTGCCCAAGAGGTTGCCAAAGGCGGCCAGAACGTACATGCCAAAGCCAAGCGCCAGGGCATAGGTGATGACGCTGCGGATCCTCTTCACCAGTAGGGAAATACCTAATCCCACCCCGAGGAAGAAAAGCTGGAAGATGAAGATGCTGGACAAAAGGAGTAAAAGAGTCCCGGCATCGAACGAATGGCTGCCTTTGAATAGATTGAGGAAGACGAAACTCGTAACCCAGGTAACGGCATTGGTGATGGTCAGGCAGGCAAACGCGGCCAGGAGTTTACTGGAGAGTATCCGGTCTCGTTTAACCGGCTTGGTCAGCAGGAAATCGGCGGTCCATTCAGCCTCTTCCACCGATACCAGTCCGAAACCGTAACTCGCCGCCTGGATAGCCAGGAGTAATTGGGCGAACAGGAACATGAAACTATAAAAACCCAAGATAGTCGAGAGATCGACCCCATTCAGGCCGAAGGCGATGAGCAGTTCCTTGGGGAAATTATTAAGGAAATCATTGACCGAACCTATCTGGCTGGATATGGTCGAAAACATAGCCGAAAAAGTGAAGATTATGGCAGCGACGGCTATAGACCAGCCGACAGCCGATTTGAGTTTCATCCGGAATTCGTGCAAAAAAACATTCGAAGCCATATTTCACCTACTCGTAGTAATGCATGAAGATCTCTTCGAGCGTCGGCTCCTCGATGGTGACATCGGAGACCGTTTTCTCGGCGATCTTGCGCATTACGACGTTGATATCGCCCTTGTACAGGAACCGCACCAGGCCGTCCATATGCTCCAGGCTGGTGACGCCGGGGAAGTCGAAGCAAGAGGCGTCAATCTCGCCGGTCACCTGAACTTTCTTGTAATTGTCTTTTTGGAGGTTGCGGATGTCATCTATCTCAATGATGCGCCCCTCCTTGATAATGGCAACCCTATTGCACAATCGCTGCACCTCCCCCAGGATGTGGGAGGAGAAGAAGACCGTTACCCCTTTTTTATTTTCGTCACGGATTAGATCGAAGAATTTGCGCTGCATCAGCGGATCGAGACCCGAAGTCGGTTCGTCGAGGAACAGCAACTTCGGGCGATGGAGCAGACCCTGGACAATGCCTACCTTCTTCCTGTTGCCATAGGACAAGTCTTCGATTTTCCGCTCGAGTTCAAGTTCCATCAGTTCGGAAAGCTCGTGCATCCGCGCCGTGTGATCGCCAGGATAGAAACTGGCCGAATAATTGAGCAGGTCCTTGACCTTCATCCGGTCGTAGTAGAAAACCTCTGAGGGGAGGTAGCCGATGTCTTTCCTGATCTCTGGGCCGTACTTGATGCAGTCCTTGCCGAAGATCGTGGCATCGCCGCTCGTCGGATAGATCAACGACAGCAGCAGGCGGATAGTTGTGGATTTGCCGGCGCCGTTTGGCCCGATGAAACCAAAGATCTCACCATCTTCGACCTTGAAAGAAACGTCGTTGATGCCCCGGGCTTTGCCGTAGTACTTGGTCAGGTGGTTGACTTCGATGACACTCATCGTCTACTCCTTATTCGCATTGACAGGCAGGTTGGGCTCAGAACCGAACAGGTCGATTTCCTTCTTCATAAAGCCGTAAAACGTCAGCCGGGTCATCTGTTTAATTTTTTCAGCATTCTGCATCCAGTCCCGGATTAGTCCCTTCCTGGCGGCGAACCCCGCCCTTAAAATGTCGAGGTATTCCAGGAAGACCTCAGTGTCGAGCGATTCGTCGATAAATCCCTGAGCTTTGCCCTCAGCCAGGAAGTCACGCCACATCGGCCAGGCTACACTTCGGAACATTTCCTCGATGAAAGGCGCGATATCTGGGTCCTGACTGAGGATCTTGGCAATCACTTCGTCCGAGGCTGCGGAAGCGATGGATATTTTCCCACTGACAATGCTGGCAATCTTTTGGTCGAAGGGCAGGTCAGATTTGATGAAGCCCTCAGCCATTCGTCCGATTCTGGTAATGACGGATTTGGCAGCCGCGAGCACCAGAGCCTCCCGGTTGCCGAATTGATTATAGACAGTAGTGGGCGAGACTCTCGCAGCGGCTGCGATGTCCTCTACCGAGACCTTGCGGACGTCGTGGGTCTTGCGGAACAGTTCGACCGTGGTCTCGATGATCACCTGCCGCTTTCCGCCCCGTCCCCGTTCATTATGTAGTTTTAGAGTCATTTACTACAATTATACAATATAATATCAATAAAAACAGCGGTATCATGTTATTGACATGCAAACCAAACGGGTTTATACTCGGTACTAGTACCGGTTTTAGTACCGGATAGTCTTGATACGGGAGGATGGAACATGGACAAATCGATCAAGGAACTCTTCGATCTATCGGGCAAGGTCGCCATCGTTACCGGCGGCGCCCAGGGTATCGGCAAAGGCATCGCTTTACGTCTGGCCGAAGCCGGAGCCAGCATCGTCGTCTCCGACATTAACCTCGAATCAGCCCAGGCGACCGTTGCCGAGATGAAGAAAACTCATTTCAAAGCCGTCGCCGTCAAATCCGACACGAGTAAAGTGGCTGACGCCGAACGCACGGTCCAGGAAGCGATCGAGGCTTTCGGCGACCTCGACATCCTCGTCAATAACGCCGGCATCTACCCTTTCGCCTCGACCGAGTCAATGACCGAGGGCATCTGGGACAAAACCATCGACATCAACTTGAAAGGAATCATGTTCTTCACCCAGGCGGCAGCTAGGGCGATGATTGCCAAAGGTCACGGCGGCAAAATCGTCAATATCGCCTCAGTGGATGGCTTCCACCCTACCGGCAACTTATTGTCGTATGACGCTTCGAAGGGCGGAGTGGTCATGCTGACCAAGGCACTCGCCAAGGACCTGGCGGGAAAGGGCATTAACGTCAACGCCATCGCCCCCGGAGCGATCGTGACGCCCGGCGCTTCCGGCGGCTTGTCCGGAATGAGCAAGGAACAAATTGACGCCGTCACCAAAGCGTTTTTGGCAACGATCCCTATGGGCAGGCAAGGGACGCCGGACGACATAGGCCGGGTGGCTCTATTCCTGGCATCCGAGGCAGCGGACTATATGACCGGCAGTGTCGTGGTCGCTGACGGAGGCTACCTGGTAGGCTAGTCAAAGCATCCTGATCTAAACGCGCCTGTTAAAAAGCAGGCGCGTTTGTCGTCTCAAACTGAAAACTTCGGTTTTTATCGTGTTAGAATTATTCCATTATGACCGAGTCCTGGCACTCACTATCCCCCAATGAAGCTCTCGAAAAGCTTGAGGCAACTGCATCCGGGTTAAACGATGAAGTTGTCAAAAAGCGGCAACTACAGTACGGTCCAAACGCGCTCGAAGAAAAGCCAGGCAAACCGCCTTTGTTGGTCTTCCTGTCCCAATTCGCCAACCCCCTGGTTTACGTCCTTTTTGTCGCGGCAGCCGTTTCGATATTCACCGGGCACGCCGTAGACACACTTACCATCTTCGGCGTTCTTCTGATCAACGCCGCAATCGGTTATATCCAGGAGACCCGGGCTGAAAAGGCGATGGCATCGCTTAAGGAAATGACGGCACCCAAGGCTACTGTTAGGCGCGGGGGGCGGCTGCACGATATTCCCGCCCGTGAACTTGTGCCTGGAGACATAATCATCCTAGCAGCCGGCGACCGGGTTCCAGCCGACGCCCGGCTGATCCAGATAACCGGGCTCGAGACCAATGAGTCCGCCCTGACCGGCGAATCCGAACCGGTTGAAAAGGGCCTGCATCAGGTTCCCGATGAGACAACGATGGCCGACCAAGCGGACGTGGTCTTCCAGGGAACCTCAGTAACCCAGGGCCAGGGTGAAGCCGTGGTAGTTGCTACGGGCATGGCGACTGAACTCGGGCGGATCGCCGGCAGCCTGGAAGAAATACCACAAGAAAAGACGCCGCTGCAGAAAAACATCGACCGCCTATCCAAGAGCCTAGTATTCATTCTCCTCGGTGTTTGCGTTTTGATCCTAGCCGTCGGTTTAATCCGAGGACTTGGATTAACCGATATGGTCCTCTTTGCGATAGCCGCCGCCGTCTCAGCCATTCCGGAAGGGCTGCCGGCGGTGGTCACGGTCGTCCTGGCCATTGGAATGCGCATCATGGCCGCCAGACACGCCATTATCCGCAGACTGGTCGCCGTGGAAACACTCGGCTCGGCCACGGTCATCTGCTCCGACAAGACAGGCACCCTTACCATTAACCAGATGACGCTGCGCAAGCTCTATTTCGACGGACGCACCATCGAGGTCACTGGTGAGGGATACCGACCGGAAGGAGACTTCAAAGAAGGAGAGCGAACACTCAATATAACGGAAGAAGAAACCTTACTCAACCTTCTCCGGGTGAGCGCGCTAACTAACGATGCATCGATTACCACCGGCGCGGAATGCTGCAATATCTTCGGCGATCCAACCGAAGCAGCTCTACTAGTGGCCGCCGCCAAAGCCGGCATAGTCAAAACCGATCTGGAGAAATCTGAGCCCAGGCTCGATGAAATACCCTTTTCGTCGGAACTCCAATATATGGCCACACTCAACGCCGTCGGAGATGACCTGCAGACAATAAACCTGAAAGGCGCCGCCGAGAAAGTACTCGGCATGTGCAATTTAATCTGGCGGGAAGGCCGAGTCCTCGAACTAGACGACGAAGTCAGAGAAAATGTCAAGCAGGAAATCGAAGCCATGGCGGCTGCCGGGTTGAGGGTGCTGGCACTGGCCTCTGCTGACCTGGCCGAGCCAGTTTCGAGCTTTGACAACCTGTCGTTTGAAGATAAATTGACGTTCATCGGATTGGCCGGCATTGCCGATCCCCCGCGAGCCGAAGCTAGAGACGCGGTCGCCATGGCCAGGGGAGCCGGCATTAGGGTGGTGATGATTACAGGCGACCACGTCTCGACAGCAAAGGCCATCGCCGGTCAAGTGGGCATCGACGGCGATCACGCCCTGACCGGAACCGAGCTTTCGGCGATGACTGAAAGCGATTTCGCCCGCGCGGTCGAAAAAGTATCCGTTTATGCCCGGACCGAGCCGCTACAAAAGCTACGTATCGTCAAAGCCCTGAAAGCCAGGGGCGAAGTGGTGGCGGTCACCGGCGACGGGGTCAATGACGCCCCGGCGCTCAAGGCAGCGGACATCGGAGTGGCCATGGGCAAATCCGGCACCGACGTTGCACGCGAGGCCGCCGACATGGTGCTGGCCGACGACAACTTCGCCTCAGTGGTTGCCGCAGTTGAAGAAGGCCGCGGGATTTTCAACCGGCTGCGGGCTGTCTTTTATTATCTCCTGGCATCTAATATCGGCGAACTGCTAGCCCTGGCCGCCGCCATCGCCATCATTGGGCAGGCGCCATTATTGGCCGTCCAAATCCTTTGGGTCAACGTCGTCACCGACGCCACCCTGACGGTACCCCTCGCTCTCGAGCCGCGCCGGGGCGATGAACTCGACGGGCCGCCACGTTCCCCCGAAGTGGGACTGCTTTATCCCGGTATGATTTGGCGCATCGGTTATACCGCCGCTATCATGGCAGTGGCGGTATTCGGCATCTTCTGGTGGGGACTGCGCCACGAAACGCTGGAGCAGGCACGAACGCTGGCGTTCTGCACCATCGTCAGTTTCGAACTATTCAAGGGTTTCGTAGCCCGCACCGACAACAAGCCGGTTTTGAAAATCGGGCTGTTCTCAAACAAGTGGTTCATGTTCGCTATGGGTATCGCAGTCTCCCTCCAGCTTGCCGCAGTGTATTTACCCTTCATGCAGGCAGCTTTTCACACCGCGCCGCCTTCGCTGACGGACTGGCTGATAATTATCGGCGCCGGACTATCGATCTTCGTGATCGAGGAGCTTCGCAAACAGTTTTTCCCCGAGCTCTTTTCAAAAGGGAAATGGCGAAAATAACTCCAGATTGAAGCCTCATATTATCCCGATAGTTAATACCTTCAACTAAAAGCCTCTTATAATGGATTTAAATTTCAATGAAAGGGCGTATACTATGGAACCCGAACAGAAAAACAAGATAGACAACCTGGTGGCTCTCCTCAATTGTGACGATCCGATTCAATGCCGGAAAGCCCGACGGCAACTGATCAAAATCGGGCAGGCGGCTGTCCCTGCGCTGATCAGTGCAGCTTCAAGCGGATTCACCATGAAGCGCTGGGAAGCCCTGGCTGCCCTGGGTTCCATAGGGGGGCAGGACGCTATAAAGACCCTGATAAGCCACCTCGGTGACGCCGACTATGGCATCAGGTGGACCGCGGCGGACAATCTTATCAAGATCGGTGAACCGGCGTTGATACCGGTGCTTAAAGCCACTATCAGCAACAGCAAGTCCCTGCCGTTCCGCGATGGCGTCCACCATTTCCTGACGGACGCAACTTCTGTAGCCGATCCGCACAACGAGATCCTCGAAACAGTACTAAAGAGCCTCGAAGAGCCAGTCGCCGAACTTGCCGCGCCTGTGGCTGCTGAAGCCGCCCTCGACAAGTTGCGGGAATTCAACAAAGTCGCAGAGGTTAAGCGTTAAGTATTGCACGGAAAAACGACTGAAACGACTCACCTCCAAAACACCAAGGCCGACGGTGTGGCAATTTGTGTGCTGCGAGCATTTGTGCTAATATGCATGGAGATATTATAGCACTTGCGTTCTCATAGCTGTCAAGCGTTTCGTGTCGTTTTTGATACGATATTTTTTGAAAAGCGGAGCCCAAGGCCACCGCGAACGGACACGCGAACTAACCGCAGATTGCCACGTCGCTTCGCTCCTCGCAAAGACATAGTATTAGAAGCACTTCCGAGGCGGGAGAGCAGTCGTTAGGGGAATTTCACCCTCTCCATCACTTCCTCTCCCATCGAGGGACAGGAAAGTAATTTACCAGAATAGACTCTTGCTGCCCTCACCCTATCCTCTCCCGCGAGGCCGTGGGAGAGGATATACCCCCTCGCAAAGACAGGGGGAATTTGGTCGTCGCGGAAACGGGGATTAATATTATCTTGAGTGGGGAATCGGACTCGCGGACAAGAGATCGGAGGCAGAGAAATGTCTGGGGAAAATCTTAAAAAAGCGACGTTCGCGGGGGGCTGCTTCTGGTGCATGCAGCCGCCGTTTAGAAAACTCGAAGGGGTGACAGATGTCGTCGTCGGGTATTCCGGCGGCACCAAGGAAAACCCCACCTACGAAGAAGTATCGACCGGCACCACTGGCTACCTCGAATCGGTGCAGGTGACCTATGATCCGTCAAAGATATCTTACGATAAGCTGCTGGACACGTTCTGGCACCAGATCGACCCTACCGACTCCGAGGGACAGTTCGTGGACAAGGGAACCCAGTATCACACAGCTATTTTCTATCATGATGATGAGCAGAGGCAGCAAGCCGACGCATCCAAAAAGGCGCTCGATGCCTCCGGCAAGTTCAAAAAGCCGGTGGTGACCGAAATAAAGCCGTTCAAGAACTTCTACCCCGCCGAGCAATACCACCAGGATTACGCCAAGAAAAATCCCGGCCAGTACGGGATGTACCGCATGTTTTCCGGCCGCGACCAATTCCTGAAGAAAACCTGGGGAGAATCCAAGGGTGTCACGGTTTACACCACGCCCGGCTGCAACAACTGCCGGATGACCAAAGAGTACCTGAAGTCGAAGAAGATCGATTTCGACGAGGTTGACATCACAGCGCACGAGGACGCGGCAGAGATGATCGTCGACAAGACCGGGCAGTTCGGGGTGCCGGTTATCCAGATCGGGGAAGATTTCCAGGTAGGATTCGATGAAAAGGACATCGATAAGTTTTTGAAAGAGCATATGGCGGTGACATCGTGAAGTGCGAACAGGAGATCAAAGACATCATCATCGTAGGGGGAGGCCCCGCCGCGATCACCTCCGCCATCTACGCGGCCAGGATGAAAAGGTGTGTCTGGATGCTGTACGAGGTGTTGGCCGGCCAGGCTTCGCTGACCAGCAATATCGAAAATTACACGGGTTTCAGGATGATCTCGGGGAGCGACTTCACCGACACCCTTCAAGACCATCTCGACGATTACGACCTGCAGCCGATGAAGGAGAAGGTCCTCGAGGTCAGGAAAAACGACGGACTGTTCGAAGTTAAGACGGGAGGCAACCTTTACAAGTCAAAAGCCGTCATCGTCGCTTCCGGTGCGAGGCATCGGGAGCTTGGCGTGCCGGGGGAGAAGGAATTCCTCGGCCACGGCGTCGCCTACTGCGTGATCTGCGACGCGCCATTTTTCAGAAACAAGGACGTAGCGGTCGTCGGCGGCGGGAATTCAGCCCTGACCACCGCGCTCGAACTGGTGAAGTATGCCAGCAGGATCTATCTTTTATCCAAGAACGAAGGACTCATGGGCGAGCAAACCCTTATCCAGGCTGTTAAGGTGTCAGAAAAGATCGAATTCGTCCCATCGGCCAAAATCCTGAAAATCACCGGAGACAAATTCGTTAATGGTATCGAATTCGAGGTCAAGGGCACAGCTAAAAACCTCGAAGTCCGCGGGGTGTTTATCGAAATCGGGTACATCCCCAATTCAGAGATCATCGACGTCAAGAAAAACAACCGGAACGAGATCATCATCAACGAGAGAAACGAGACGTCAGAAGAAGGGTTATTTGCCGCGGGAGACGTGACCAACATCGAAATCAAGCAGATCGTGGTAGCGGCGGGCGAAGGCGCCAAGGCGGCTCTGGCGGCATCCCAATACCTGGACAGAATCGGAGGCGGTTATGGCCATTGAGAAGCTGATCAAAACGAACGAAGAATGGAAGAAGATCCTGACCCCAGCGCAATATCACATTTTGAGGGAAGGCGGGACCGAGGCAGCGGGCACCTGCGCCTTCACAATAAAACTGGAAGGGGTGTTTCACTGCATCGCCTGCGATAACCCGTTGTTCATATCCGGCACCAAGTTCGAATCGGGGACCGGCTGGCCGAGCTTTTATGAACCCTACTCGCCCGATTCGGTCATATTCAAAGAGGACAATCGGGGTTTTGTGAAAGCTACGGAAGTGATCTGCGGCCGGTGCGAGGGGCACCTGGGGCATGTCTTCAACGACGGGCCGCCACCGACCTATAAGAGGTTCTGCATTAACGGACTGGTGCTGAAGTTTGTTAAGGGGGAGAAGCGACCGAGTACTTGATCGCCGGGGAAGTACCCCCTCTCCTTTAGTCCTCTCCCCGTGGGGGAGAGGTGGATTTGACTGGTGTACTATTCGCGGACGATTGCCACGCCCCGATTACATCGCGGGTCCTCGCAAAGACAGTCCAAGGGCGGCTTTTCACCCTCTCCTTTACTTCCTCTCCCATCGAGGGAGAGGAAAGGTCACAGACAAGATTGCCGCGTCGATTCGCTCCTCGCAAATACGACGGTGTCTTTATTGTAAATTCTTTTTGATCTCGTCGAATTGGTCTTTGGTAATTTCGCCTTTGGCGTAGCGTTCTTTGGCGATATCCAGAGGCGTCTGACCGCCTCGGGATTGTCCCATCCCTATCCCCATAGGATGGCCGCCGCCCCGAGACAAGGCGATAATGCCCCAGACCAGCAAGCCGATGATAATTAGACCAAGTATGAATAAGAACCATCCTCCGCCGCCGTAATCATGCATTGGCCACCACATAAATATCCTCCTGTCAATTGCTGGCGAGCTTGTCAACTCACCTTTTATTCTAGTCTACCAGCTATTTATGTAAAAACGATGAACTCTTCAAGTAGATTTGAAGAAATTACATTCATTAATGGTCAAATCCAAGCACAAAATAATTTTCAGCAGTCTCGGTTTTTAGCTTTAACCATTACTTCCGTTCTATTGACAGCTACTACCCATAGTGGTAACTTATTTCAGCCCCCACAACAGGTTGTAGATATTAGAACGTGAACTGTCCAAATTGCCATCATACTAATTTCAAGGTCGTCGACTCGCGCGAGGTCGAAGACGGTATCCGCAGACGCAGGGAGTGCCTGGGCTGCGGCTTCCGTTTCACCACCTACGAGCGGATCCAGCCGGCGGCGCTATTCGTAATCAAGAGGGACGGCCGCCGCGAGGAGTTCAACAAGGAGAAGCTGCTCGGGGGTTTGCACAAGGCCTGCGAGAAGCGTCCCCTGCCGGTGGGCACGGTCGACAGACTGGCGAATGAGATCGAAGCCGAGTTGGTCGAAACCGGGCGCTCCGAGATCCCCTCGGCTCTCATCGGCGACAAGGTGATGGAGAAGCTGAAGGCCGTCGACAATATCGCCTACATCCGCTTCGCCTCGGTATACCGGAAATTCACCGACGTTACCGAGTTCAAGGAAATCATCGATAAGCTAATCAACGGTGACGGACCCTCCCGTGCCCAGTTGCCCCTGATCCTGGGAGAAGGCGTGAAAGAAACGGGTAGACAGCAGTCCAGCCGTCATTTAGCGATGTCATCGAAAGAGGCGGGGAAGGTATGATAATCCAGGCTTTGAGATTGCTTCGCGCTCCTGCGGGATCGCTCGCAACGACGATTGCATTGACAGACAATCCCAATCGGATTGCCATGGGCCCCCGATTTCAACGCAGCCCTCGCAAAGACACTATAAGGTAAAGGATATCCTATGACGCCACAACCAATGGGCAAACCTATTGTTGATAAGAACCGGATCGCCAGCCTGATCTTCAACCAGGCGTCCGCCATGGGAATAGCCGACCGCAAGAAGATCGAAGAGATGACCAAGAGCATAATCGACAAGTTGGAAAAACCCGCCACCGCCCTTCCCGGTATGGAAGACTTCGTATCGCCCACGGCTAAGGTCCCCATCGCGGTGACTGAGAACGAAATCGAGAACATGGTCAAGGACGCGGTCGAAGGGGTGAAATCTGATGCTGAGACTCACCCTTCGACAGGCTCCCCGACTGATCGGGGCGAGACAGGACGAACGGAGAATAGTATCGTCGAAGGTGTCAAACTAGCTCCGGGCGATATCGACGAAATACCCAAGCCTCCGGTCCCTCCACTGCCTCCGCTGCAATCGACACCTGTCGCCAATGTCACACCAAAACCCGTCACCGAGGAGAAGAAAATGGTAGTCGCCATCAAAACCAAAAACTTGAAATCAATGAAGAAACAGCCCATCCCGGAAAAGATCGGGCTTTCGGATAACGCCCTCCAGGTGCTGGAGAAACGCTATTTGAAGAAGGACAAAGCCGGCAAACCTATCGAGAAACCGGAAGACATGCTGCGGCGCGTCGCCAGGACGATCGCCGCGGCCGAGTTGATCTATGACCCGAAAATCGACATTCGTTCCATCGAGGACGAATTCTACGGCCTGATGGCGAGGCTTGAGTTCCTGCCCAACTCCCCGACCCTGATGAACGCCGGCCGAGAGCTGGGGCAACTTTCCGCCTGCTTCGTCCTGCCGATCGACGACGCCATAGAGAGCATCTTCGACGCCGTAAAGCACACTGCCATGATACACAAGTCCGGCGGCGGCACCGGCTTCTCCTTCTCCCGCCTGCGCCCGGAAAAGGACCGCGTCGGCTCCACCGGCGGCGTCGCTTCCGGCCCGGTGTCGTTCATGCGCGCCTTCGACGTGGCCACTGACGTCATCAAACAGGGCGGCACTCGCAGAGGGGCCAACATGGCCATCCTCTCCGTCGACCACCCGGATATCGAGCGCTTCATCAAGGCTAAATCGGTTCCTGGCGTGCTGACCAATTTCAACTTGTCCGTCGCCGTTACCGACGCCTTCATGGAAGCCGTCCGAACCAACGGCGAGTATGAACTTAAAAATCCGCATAATGGCGAGGTCGTCGAAAAGAAGAAAGCCCGCGACCTCTTCGACCAGATCGTTAACCTGGCCTGGAAGACCGGCGATCCCGGCGTGGTGTTCATCGACCGCATCAACGCCGGCAACCCGACACCCCAACTCGGGAAAATCGAATCGACCAACCCGTGCGGCGAGCAGCCGTTACTCCCCTACGAGTCCTGCAATTTGGGCTCGATCAACCTGTCCAAGATGGTCAAGAAGAACGGCAAGGCCTCGGTGGATTATGACAAGCTGAGCTACACCGTGCGCACGGCAGTCCGTTTCCTGGACGACGTCATCGACGTCAACAAGTTCCCGCTGCCCCAGATCGCCGAGCGCACCCGCCAGACGAGAAAGATCGGCCTAGGGGTGATGGGCTTCGCCGACATGCTGATCGATCTAGGAATCGCCTACGACTCGCCCGCCGCCCTGGATACCGCCGAGGCGGTCATGGGCTTCATCCAGAGCGAATCGCACAAGGCATCGGAAGAGCTGGCCGCCGTCCGCGGCATCTTCCCGGCCTACGAGAAATCGGTCTACGACGGCAAGGTCAAGATGCGCAATGCCTCCTGCACCACCATCGCCCCCACCGGCACCCTGTCCATCATCGCCGGGTGTTCCAGCGGCATCGAGCCCCACTTCGCCCTGTGCTTCACCAGAAACATCATGGACGGCACCAAGATGGTGGAGGTCAACCCCTATTTCGAGCGCGCTTCAGTCGAGGGCGGCTTCTTCAGCAAGGAGATGATGGAGAAACTGGCCGGTGGCGCCCACCTGGAAGATTTTAAAGACGTGCCGGAAGCGACGAAGAAGCTGTTCATCACCGCCCACAACATCACCCCCGCGGGCCATGTCAAGATACAGGCGGTTTTCCAGAAGTACACCGACAACGCAGTGTCCAAGACAGTCAACTTCCCGGCCAACGCCACCGTCGCCGATGTCGACAAGGTCTACCTGATGGCTTTCGACGATAAACTGAAAGGCATCACCATCTACCGCGACGGCTGCAAGGCCGACCAGCCCATGTCCACCGGCAAGACCGAGGCGAAGCCTGAAGTGGCAGTCGTCGCTGCCCCCGCCAAGCCTGTCGGCCCGCGCGAGCGAGCCAAGGTCACCACGGGAGTCACCGAGCGGATCAAGACCGGCTGCGGCAACATCTACATCACCATCAACGCAGACGAAACCGGCATCTGCGAGGTCTTCTCCCACCTGGGCAAAGCGGGAGGCTGCGCCACCGCCCAACTCGAAAGCACCTGCCGCCTGGTGTCACTGGCCCTGCGCAGCGGCGTCCCGGTGGAAACAGTCGCCAAGCAGCTTAAAGGCATCCGCTGCCCATCCATCGCCTGGGACGCCGGCAAGAGCGTTCTTTCATGCGCCGACGCCATCGCCACCGTCCTGGAGAATTACCTGGCCAATGGCACGAGCGTCAAGGTGGAGACCAAGGCCGAGCCCAACGGCAACGGGAATGGCAACGGTCACGGCGAGAAAAAGGCCATCAAGGACTTCGGCCTGGTCAAGAACATTGCCGGCCAGTGCGTCGAATGCGGCAGCATCCTGGTGTACCAGGAGGGGTGTTTCATCTGTCCGGGGTGCGGGTTTACGAAGTGCTAATGGCGATGTGAGTATGTCTGAAAATAGTAGAGTCCGTCCGGATTCACAGAAGCGCCTGGTGCGAGAAGCCCAGGCGCTTTTTTACACGATAATATCAGTCTAAGAAAGAACAATCGGAGGAACGAGTGAAATTCCAATATCAATTCCATGATCTCTTCAATCCACTGATCCAAGCTTTGAATAACCTTGGTGGTTCGGCGTCCATTGAGGAGTTAGAAAACGAGGTCTCGAAAATTCTCAAATTGACTGATGATCAGGTTAATGAAATCCACAAAGGCAGCAGGACGAAATTAAGCTACCGTTTAGCTTGGGCAAGAACCTATTTAAAAAAATACGGATTAATCGATAACTCTGCCCGTGGAGTTTGGACATTGACTGAAATGGGGAAAAACACGAAAAGTGTGTCCCCTCAGAAAGTCGTTTCAGTGGTGCGGGGTGATGTTCAAACGCCGACCGATGAACCTATTGAAGTCGAGATACACGAAACGCAATGGCAAAACAAACTGATAGAGCATGTCCAAACGTTGACACCTCAGGAATTTGAGCGGCTTTGCCAAAGGTTGCTGCGCGAATCTGGCTTTGTGAATGTCGTTGTTACTGGGAGGGCGGGGGATGGCGGAATTGATGGTAAAGGTCTATTCCGGATGGCCGGGGTCATTTCGTTTAATGTGTACTTTCAAGCCAAGCGATATGTTGGGAGCATTTCTCCTTCTGTCGTCCGGGATTTTAGAGGAGCTTTGCAGGGTCGCGCTGATAAGGGTTTAATAATCACAACTGGTACTTTCACAAAAGCAGCGAAGGATGAAGCCCAGAGGGATGGCGCGATTGCCATTGACCTGATGGACGGTTGGCAACTCGCGGAAAAACTCAAGGAATATCGTCTTGGTGTAAATGTACAGACGATTGAAGATGTTAATTTGAACAAAGAATGGTTTCATTCTCTTTAAAATCCCTGACGCATTGCCCAGTGCCTCGTGAATTAGGAGAAAGCCGATGCTCATATTTGAAGGTGTCCGAAAATTATTTGGTAAGCCTGAAAAGAGATTTGAATTTGAAGACTATCCGATCAAAACATGGAAGAACCCCAACGCAGGCGAACCCAAAGTAGCTTTTGGTGCGAAAATTGACGGTTGGGTAACAATGGTAGGGCATGGAGAAACACCTGAACGAGCTATTGAGGCACTCAAAGTGCGATTCAATCAGTATAAAGGCTACAATAAGAAGTTGCCCGAACCCCACACCCACGTACCATTGAAGTTTGCTCCAAGCGATAAAATCAGCAAATATGAGACGATTGCAATTGACTACTTCCTAAAAGTCCTCGATATGGACTATAAGAACGGTTTCTACTCCGATGGAAGCAGCCTAGCAAATTTCGGTTTGATGAATGAAGATCAGAATGACCGCGCTAAAAGAGCGATCATCGAGAAAACCCAAGCACTATATGGAATCGACATCACTGATCTTTATGACGGCCCATTGTATCTCGTGTTTGAGCGAATAAAAGAATCAAAGGTGCTTTAATTAACAAGGACATTTTTGCCTCCCATCCATTGGCCTCCGATTCTTATGACCAAGCCCTCGCCCTGTGGCAAGCTTGAGAGGGAATCGGGCTTTCAGACGCGGATTCGCGCTGCGGCATAACCAAGTACCTTGAACGCAATCCCGGCTGCAGTTTCGGGGCGTGGGATGGAGAAAGGCTTGTCGGCACGGTGCTTGGGGGGCATGACGGGGAACCTCAGCAAGACGCTGAGGAAGGATATCAGCGTTGTGTCACTGGTATTGGAAAAGGGAACGTGTCAACAGGTAATGGCTGACCTTATTGATTTCGATAAACACGGGCTGGGAAACCTGAGGGGGCGCCAGCCTCACCAATGGATGCAAGCCGAGATGGACAGTTTCCTGACTGCCTGCGAGGCAGAGGAAGCGGCGCCGAGGATCAACCTGCCGTTCAGTCTCGACACTATCCAAAAACTACTATCGCTGGCTAAATGCCGGGGCTGCGGCAAGTGCTGCATCCCCAACCCGAAACACCCGGAGTGGCCGGGGGCGGGATTGTTCGAGGATGAACTGAAAGAGGTCGCCAAGGGATCGCTGATACCGTTTAATAAATTGAAACAGCAATGCATCTACCGTGATACCGTGGACGGACGCAAGTCATACTGGCTGCCATTTCCATGCCAGTTCCGCTCGGCCAAAGGCTGTAAGGTCTACCAGGTGCGACCGATGGCTTGCCGGATGTACCCCTTCGTCAGCGGCGACAACGATCCGTCGCATTTAATCCTGAAAGTGAGTTGCGATTACGGCAAAGACATTTACCGCGCTATCACGCGGAATATCAAAGAGTCGCTAGTTGATTCCCACTACCTGGCTTCCGGCAGAAAAACGTTCGATCCGACTGAGAAAGACTGGGAGTATTTGGTCGGGTATCTACCTAAAAACAAATAGCCTCGGCGTAACCCCCGTCACATACAATTCCAATCCTGGATAGTAGAATAAAGCATCGTTTCAGGAGGGGAAATTATGATGTACGGTTGGGGTCCCGGGTGGTATGGGGGGTTCGGAGGAGGCTGGTTAATGCTTCTCTTCTGGATCGTCCTTATTGCCCTGATAGTCTGGGGAGTCGTTTCCCTGACAAGGCATGGCCGTTATGGCCACATGCATATGCATACCGGCGGGTGCTGTTCAACTGACGGCAACGCGCTGGACATTGCCAGGGAGAGGTACGCCAGGGGAGAGATCAGCAAGGACCAGTTCGAAACCCTCAAAAAAGACCTCGGTTAAGAGATACCGGGAATCCGAAAAAGGGATGGATAATACCATCCCTTTTTCATTTTCGAGATGGAATTATGAGCCTACCTCTTTCGGCGATAAAATGAAATCGACTCATAAGGAGGGTTTCGAGCCGATGTTCGGGGACTGGAGATTCAGCGTCGTCATCGTGGTGATACTGGTGATTGTACTGATGTTTGTCGTCTGGAATGTTGCCAGGGGAGGCATCGGCAGTCATGTTCATGACCCAAAGGCGATCGCCAAAGAACGCTATGCCCGCGGAGAAATAACCCTGGAGCAGTTCAACGACATCAAAAGGAACATCCGCTAGGTTCAGGATTCAATGTATTACTCACACGGATATTGGATTATGGGAGGGATTCTGATGATCATTTTCGCGGTCATTCTTATCGTGTTAATCGTCTGGCTGGCCGCCCGAAACGGCAGTTGGGGGATGGGAAGCTGGAGTCCCGGTCCCAGGCGCGATCCGCTTGAAATAGCCAAGGAGCGTTACGCCAGGGGCGAGATCACGAAAGAACAGTTCGAGGAGATCAAGAAGAACCTGATGGGCTAAGTTGTTCTGGAAATTAAAAATGGGGGTGGCTAATAACCACCCCCATTTTTCGCTACTGGGTAAATGCCTATTTTTTCTTGGTCGAGATGCCGAAGGGCATGTACAGTGGGCACGTGCCGATCAAAGAGGTGACGATCAGGATGGCGCCCAGAGTATACAAAGCGCCTGCCCACACTCCGGTGGCGATAAAAATAGCCCAGAGAACGAAAACAATGCCGAGGATGATCCGAATCCAACGGTCGACCGCGCCCAGGTTCTTGTTCATCTATAATCCTCCTCGATAAGAATTCTTCTTTAATTATCATATCGCGGAATTTTTCGAACCCAAAAAACTCAATTCGTATGATAAACTATCGCTTTTCAAAGCCTGACGGCTTATAATCAGCCAAAATATATCGGAGCATTTCATGGCGGACAATAAATCTCTTGAGTTCGACACCTGGCTTTTGCGGTCGGTGATGCTGGCCAATGTCGAAGGCTCGGGGACACCGGAGCGAATCGCCAACGCCGCCGACCTGATGAGCAAAACGCCGATGGCGGCCACGGACTTGCGCGCCGGACTGGCCAGGCTGGCGCAAAGAGGATTCGTCCAAGAGGCTAACGGTAGTTTTTCAGCGACGCAGATAACAGCGGGTCTCAAATGGAATGAGCGGGACAAGATCCGGCAGTTGCTTTTAGCGGAGCCTGAGCGGAGCGGGGATATGGGGGCGGGGACGAGTAGCATCGGCAAGGTAGCCGGGGATTATGTCAAGCGATTTCAGGGTTTCATGTCCGGACTGACCAATCCTAAAAAGGAATAGGCTTCCACCTAATTGATGCCGGAATAACGTGAGGTTCCGCCAGCCGGAGCTTGATCAAGCACACGGTCCAGGGCGTCACGTAACTGGTCCATGGTATAAGGTTTGTGGACGACTCCGCTGAAACCCAACTCGGCATATTGCGACAGAGCCGGGTCGTCGGAATACCCGGATGAAACGATGGCCTTAACCGCCGGATCGATGTCGCGAAGGACACCGATGGTCTCCAGGCCTCCCATGCCGCCGGGGACCGTCATGTCCAGGATGACCAGGTCAAATCCGCTGCCGGTTTTCATCCCTTCTCGGTAGACCTCGACCGCCTCACGGCCGTCGACGGCTGTTTGGACGTCGTAGCCCATCCTGAGAAGCATTTTTCCGGCGACCTTGCGCACGTCTTGTTCGTCATCCATGACGAGGACCCTGAATTGGCTTACGGGCCTGGTATTCGTCTCCTGGAGTTCGGGGGCGGTGATGCCGGCGGGGAGATAAATGCTGAAGGTGGCGCCTTTAGCTCCATTCTGGCCCAAGGTCAGATAGCCGCCATGGCTTTTACAGATCGAGTAGGCTGCCGCCAGTCCAAGACCGCTGGCACCGGGTTTAGTCGAAAAGAAAGGTTGAAATATCTTATCCCTGTCTTTCTCAGGGATGCTGGGTCCGTCATCGCTGATCTCGACCAGGATGTAACGCTCGGCTTTCAGAAGCCCCGAAAGGCCGCGCCGCGCAACCTCGGTATTATCGATGCTCCTGGCAGTGATCCAGATGGTGCCGCCCCCAGGCATAGCCTCTCTGGCATTCACCAGGATATTTTTCAGAGCCTGCCTGATCTGGGCGGGGTCCATCTCGGCGATGATGACCTCAGGGATGGAGACCTTGGGTTCGATTGTCGTCCCGTCGAAAACCGATTTGACGGTATCCCGTACTAAATCGACGACGTAAGAGGGTTGCTTTATCGGCTGACCGCCTCGGGCGAAGGTTATCAATTGCCGGTTAAGCTCAGTGGCCCGAACGGAGGCTTTTTCGGCCTCGGCTAGGATCTTATCCATTTCGCTGTTCGGCTCCGTCATCTCCCGACCCAGGCTGACATTACCGATAATGGCGGTGAAAATGTTGTTGAAGTCATGGGCGATGCCCGCCGCGGCTTGACCGATGGCCTCGAGCTTTTCGTTGCGGCGTTGCTCAAGCTCCATCTTGAGTTTTTCTTCCTGGGCTTGGGCTTCCGCTTCCTTAGCTAAGGTCTCACGGCACCGGGAAGCTTGCATCCGTCGGGAGAGGCCGAATCCGACCACATTGACCAGCCCGAAGGTCGGGATGATGGTGAAGAGTTGAGAGCGAAGAGAAGCATCCTTGGTCAATACGAGCACCAGGATACTACCGACCATCAAATATATACCCAGGAACGCTTGGTTCGCCAGCTTTTGAGGCACCGCAAGGTAAACCGCAGATACCATCACGAGGTCTAAAAGGAGGTAGGTGACGTAATCAGAGGGCCGGTTCGCGTCGATTATTAAATTGCAGGTGAGCCCAGCCAGGAAAGCAATGAATAATACACGATCGAACTTTCGAAAATCGTCGACCCTTTGCAGGAACCTCAGGAGCGACAATCCGATTGTAATAATTGTCAGGCGTAAAAAAGCCAGAGCATAGAATGTTGAAGAAAATCCCTCGAACTGGTAGTCGCGAAAAACAAAGATTCCGATGACCAGCATGAAGACAGCCAGGCTTACGGAAGCCAGACGGACGTCTTCCTTGAGGTACCGGGGACGGTACCTGTCTTCAGGAACATTGGGCAGCCAGAGGTCGTTTGGTGAGTGGTCCAGGCTGCAAAAACCTCAATATAATTTCGGGCATTTTAACACGATAATTGAAAACTAAACAAAATACATTTAATTACAAAACGTTGAATATGGTTTAAATATTCGCAACCACCTAAGAAACATCTTATAATTGGTGTATTAACCTTGGAGGTAACCCTTTGGCCGATAAAGAAGAACGGGTGATGATCTTCGTTGACGGGTCCAACATGTACCACTCGTTAAAAGCCTATTTTCACCGAACCGACATTGACCTCGGCAAGTTCTGTGAAAAACTGGTCAACAAGCGCAAACTGGTCCGTATCTACTACTACAATGCCGAGGTCGGCCAAGCCCAGGAGCCGGAACGCTATAAAGACCAGCGCGCCTTTTTTGACAGTGTAGAAGCAATCCCCTACACCGAACTCCGACTTGGCCGCCTAGTCTACACCAACGCCTGGCCGAATACGCCACCTTACGAAAAAGGCGTCGATGTCATGCTGGCCACAGACATGCTGACCCACTGTTTCAAAAACAACTACGATACCGCCATCCTTGTCGCTGGCGATGCCGATTTTGTCGGCGCGCTGCAGGCGGTCAAAGACGATGGCAAGCACTGCGAAGCCGCGCTTTTCGGCGAGGAAAGGACCTCGGTTCCGTTGCGAAAGGTCGCCGACGTGGTTCACATTATCGACGGCAATCTGATGCGCGGCTGCTGGAAAGCACCCCCTCCGCCCCCTCGGCCTCAGCGCCAATTCCCGCACAGGCACGTTCGCCCTCAGCAAGGGCAGCAACCGCCCCAGCAGGCGCAAACGCCACAGCAGCAATCTGCGACTCCTGCGACACAACCGGTGCCTCAATCATCGCAAATGCGCCCGGAAGCTGCCGAAGGGCAACCGCCCCCAGTTATGCAACCACCGTCACGTCAATTGCCCCCTTCGCCGCCACCGCAGTACGTACCCAAACCTTTTAATCCGAATGGTCTGGAATAGGGCTTTAAAAGATCGGCTGAGCGCCGAATCCGGCGCGGTCATCACAGACTGGGGCGGCCGCCTCCCGGTAGCTATCGTCTACGCCAATAGTTACCACATCGGCATGTCCAACCTGGGAGTCCACGCGCTCTATAAATGGTTCAATTCCCGGGATGATTTTGTCGCAGAGCGCGTCTTCTGGGATGAAGAGCCCCAATCCACCAGCGGCGGGTTATCCGTGGAGAGCCGCCGGCCTCTGCCCGATTTCAGTGTTCTGGCGTTCTCTGTGTCCTTCGAGCTTGATTATCTGAATATTCCACGCATGCTAAAATCGGCTGGCATCCCAGTCTTCTCGAACGACCGCGATGAATCGTATCCACTGGTAATCGGCGGCGGGGCGGTGCTTACCGCCAACCCTATGCCTGTTGCACCCTTCTTCGATGCCGTCTGCATCGGCGAGGCTGAAGCGATCCTCCCCAGCCTGTCCCAAGCGATCAAAGACCCCCTTGACCAGCCTAGACAAACACAATTGGAGCGATTAGCGGCAATATCGGGTGTCTATGTCCCGTCCCTTCCGGCGCCAGTCAAACGACAGCATGTTTCTATCCTCGATGATTTCATGGTCGGGACCACAGTGTTCACAGAAGATACCGAGTTCGGCGACATGTTTCTCCTGGAGGTACAGAGAGGCTGCCGCTTCTCCTGCCGCTTTTGCCTGGTGGCCAGCTCGTTCTATCCCTTCCGATATCGCTCGATCGAATCGCTTCTCAATCAGGCCCGACTGGCCCGAAAATACCGTAACCGGATCGCCCTGGTTGGTCCCGTGGTCAGCGAGTACCCCCATCTGGCGGAGCTACTGCGAGGGCTCAAAGAATTGGGCTACAGCCTGTCGATCGGCTCGATGCGAGTTAAGCCGATCTCGACTGAAGTCCTCAATGAATTGGTAATGGGCGGAGTCAAAAGCCTGACCATCGCGCCTGAGGCGGGTACCCCCAAACTGCGGCGGTCCATCGGTAAGGGTTTCTCAGATGACGACATCACCGAGGCAGTCCGGAAGATCGGCGGCGCCGGTATAAGGCAGTTGACGTTGTATTCCATGGTCGGCCTGCCGGGTGAAACCGATGCCGACGTGGATTCGTTAGCCTCTTTAGTTCTGCGCTCTAAAGTTGAGGCAGACAAGCACCATGTTGCGTTGTCGCTAAACGTCTCAGCCTTCATCCCCAAGGCGCACAGCCCCTTCGAACGCGAACCCATGGCATCCGCCAAAGATATCGACGGGCGTTTCGACAAACTCGAAAGGTCGTTATCCGGCAAAGGTGTCAAGGTCAAGCCCGATACATCGGGGTGGGGGGAGATCCAAGCGGCTCTGGCACGGGGCGACGATAAACTGGCCGGAGTTATCGAAAAGTTGGACAAAATTTCACTTGCCGGTTGGCGCCGCTCAATGAAAACCGCCGGGTTGTCCACTGAGGCATACGCCCATCGCCGCTTCAGCGAAGATGAGCCGTTGCCCTGGGATATCATTTCGATGTAGGGAAAAACAGCTTAAATAACAAACTCACCGTTCTTGTACAGTAGTTCACCATCAACTGTGATCTCCCCGTCGTGGCGCAGGTCGCAGACCATGTCCCAGTGGATGGCGCTTTCGTTCTTGGCTCCCGTTTCCGGAATGCCGGCGCCGAGAGCCATGTGGAAGCTGCCGCCGATCTTCTCATCGAAAAGAATTTCGCGGGTGAAGTTCTTGATGCCCTCGTTGGTGCCGATAGCCAGCTCACCAAGGTAACGGGCTCCGGGATCGGCATCCAGGATCTTGTTCAGATACTCCTCGTTTTTCTCCGCCGTCGCCCTGACGCACTTGCCCTTTTCGAACCACAACCTGACCCCGGTGACCTCATGGCCACCATGGATGGCAGGGTAGGAAAAGTAAACGTGCCCTTCCGCGGAATCTTCAATCGGTCCAGTAAAGACCTCCCCATCAGGCATGTTCCTCCGGCCGTCGCAATTCTCCCATGTTCGCCCATGGATATTGAAGGTGATATCGGTTTCCGGAGCGGTGATATGGACCTTCTTCTTACCGGTCAACCAGTTGATGATATATGCCTGTTTGTCGGACAGCGCCTGCCAGTAGCCCACCGGATCGTTCAGGTCCGGTAGGCAAGCATCGAAAATGAAATCCGTGTAGTCCGCAAGGCTCATATCGGCGTCCTGGGCCATGGCGTTGGTCGGATAAGGGGCTATGGTCCAGCGGAATGCTCCAGAAGCCGACCTTTGCATCATAGTCTTCATCAAATGGCGGCGTGCCGCCGAGTGCCAGGCGGCTTTCTGGGGATCGATCCTCGAAAGACTCCGCGTATTCTCCTCCGCCAGGACCGAGATGCGCACGTCATACTGTTCCGTAATGTGGGCAAGCGGCTGGTGGACATATTCTATCTGTTCTTTCGAGCCATACTTGAATAACAGTTCGGACGTTTGCGACGGTGTTAGCACCAGCGGATGCCCACCGGCCTTAAGCACTTCGACAAAAATAGAGTCAGATAAAGGCTTGGCAATCTCGAGAGCCATGATGGCCACCCTGTCGCCCGGTTTTACCTCGACGGAGTAATTGACCAAAAGCTTAGCTAGTTTATCGATTCGTGGATCGTGCATTTGGGTTCCCTTTCATGATTATTGGACGAAAATGATCACGTAATAATAGACAGCGATAACGGCAAACACCACAGAGTCCATCCGGTCAAGTAATCCACCATGGCCAGGGATGGCCTGACTTGAATCCTTGACCGCCATATTCCTTTTGAACAACGACTCAACCAGGTCTCCGGCTTGCCCGACAATTGAGGCAAAGACACTCAATAACCCGATAGCAACAAAACTTGAGGGTAAGTTGAAAACAGCTTTTAACAACAACCCAACGATCAGAGCGGCGATCACCCCTGCTGCCGCGCCTTCCCAGCTTTTGGCCGGACTGATGGTTGGGGCCATTTTATGCTTCCCAAATGCGCGCCCGACGAAATAGGCGAATGAGTCAGAAGCAACGGTTACGCCAAGGGCAAGCAGCACCCAATCACGCCCTGCATCGAGTCCACGCAGCGCGACCAGAAAGGAAAGAAGCAAACCTACATAGATTACCCCGGCCAACGTCCAAGCCCATTGGATAAACCTTTGTGACCTGTCACCCGGCTTCAAAAGGTACAGCAGAGAAAGAGTGGCAAACCCAGTTAGAATGGATGACAGGCTGTTTTCAAAATGCGGCGAGACTATCAATAACGCTACCGCAAGTGAACCAATAACGCCGAAAGGCGCGGCCTTTACCTGTCTGACTACTTTATTGAACTCATTGAGAGCCAGAATCCCCCAAATCATTGCCCCGATCGTCAGCCAGGGCACCGGCTGGTCGTACCAGACCGCCAAAAGGGCAGCCAA
This sequence comes from Dehalogenimonas etheniformans, assembly GCF_014672715.2. NCBI lineage: Bacteria > Bacillati > Chloroflexota > Dehalococcoidia > Dehalococcoidales > Dehalococcoidaceae > Dehalogenimonas > Dehalogenimonas etheniformans. Next base: position 1,659,206 of record NZ_CP058566.2, read on the forward strand.
GCCAAGTATGAAACCCGAGATGAGGCGCGTCTTGAGCAAAACTAAAGCCCTCCGAAGCGGCGCTGACGCCGGGCGTATTCAGTCAGGGCTTTTTCGATGTCGGCACCTGAAAAATCAGGCCAGAGCGTATCGGTGAAATAAAGTTCGGCATAAGAAGCTTGCCACAACAAAAAGTTGGATAACCTCATCTCGCCCCCGGTGCGTATAAGGAGGTCTACGTCGGGAATTCCAGCGCTATAGAGGTACTTCGCGAACGTCTCCTCGTCGACTTCATCGGGCGTGAGACTGCTTTTCATCAACTTCCGGGTAGCCTGGATGATCTCAGCGCGACCACCGTAATCGAAAGCAAAGCTAGCAACGGCTCCAGAGTTACCCATGGTTTTCTCGATTACTTCTTTGATCCGGTGACGCAACGGAGGAGCCAAACGACCAAGGCTCCCCAGGTGGCGGATAGCGATATTTTGGCTGTTCAGATCTTTGACCGTACGCTCCAAGGCTTCGGCGAGGAGACGCAAAATCCCAGCGACTTCTTCCTTCGGACGTTTCCAATTTTCGGTTGAAAAACTGAAAAGGGTTATATACGACACGCCAGCAGCGGCAAAGTCGAGGACGGCGTCACCGGCTTTTTCTAAACCGACACGATGTCCTTCGAGTCTCGGGAGACCTCTTGCTGTTGCCCAACGCCCGTTGCCGTCCATAATAATAGCGACATGGCGAGGAACCGAAGCGGATTGGGTCATTGAAGGTTGCATCAAGGAGTTATTGTAGGGCTATACGGAGTGCAGGGCAAGAAATTCCATTGTGCAACAGCATAGACTCTGGTAATCTTTCCCCGTGAATCTGCCCAAGGTCCCGCCCCTGTTCAAAGGCACGGAATACCTTAAGATTACTATTCTCAGTGCCGGTTTAGCCGCGCTGTCTCAAAGCGTCCACGGAATCATACTTCCCCTCCGGGTGCTCGACTTTGTAGGGGAGTATGACAAAAACACCGCCCTAGCAGCGATAACGTTCACCGGTCTGATCCTGGCCATGCTGTTCCAGCCTATCGCGGCGGCATTATCTGATTCGACAGCGTCTCGATGGGGACGGCGCAAGCCCTTTGTAATAGTCGGTGTTTTGGGGCTTATGCTCCTTTTACCGGGTTTGGCGCTGGCTTCGAGTTTTGCAGTCCTGTTCATTATCTATTGCCTAGCCCAATTATCTGCCAATGCCGCTCAAGGCCCTTATCAAGGGTACATTCCGGATTTGGTGCCCCTTGAACGCCGAGGGCTAGCCTCATCCTTCAAATCCGAGATGGAACTTTTTGGAGGGGCAGCGGGAATATTAGGGACGGGCATCCTGATGGCCCACTATTCCCGGCAAGATCAGAACGGGCTCTGGATCTCTCTACTTTGTTTAGCATTGTTCCTCGGTTCGATCCTGTTTTACATCGGGTTGAGCCTCAAGGAAGGACCGGTGACCCGGCCGCCGAAACCATTCCGTAATCCGCTCTCGGCGTACAGGTTCAGTATCAAGAAGAGCCCGGCTTTCGGGTGGCTTCTCGGATCACGATTGCTCTTTTTCATGGCCGCCGCAACCATTCAACAATTCGCCCTCTTCTACCTTCGGGACGTACTCGGGGTGACCGATCCGGCTGGATTCACGGCGATCTTCATCCTGACCGCCGGGGCCAGCATGGCGCTGGCAATCTTGCCAGCGGGTTATTTCGCCGACAGATACGGAGCCGCAATCCTGTCCAGAGCCGCCGGATTGCTCGGTGCACTGGGAATCCTGTTTTTGTTGCTCTGGCCTTCGACCGTAACAGTCGTCATTACGGCGGGGATCACCGGATTTGCCATCGGCATCTTCGGAGTTTCCAACTGGGCTATGGCGACGAAGATGGTGGTTAAAGGGGAAGAAGCCAAGTACCTTGCGATCGCCAACATGGCCACAGCTGGCGGGGCTGCAATCGCCAGGCTGATCGGTCCAATCATCGACTACTTCAACCGCCAAAGTCTCAACATGGGCTACCAGGTCATGCTGGTATTTTGTCTCATATATTTTGTTCTGGGCGGGCTGCTGATCAAAAATCCGAAGACGCGATCGGACGAAGTTGTTATCGAACGGGACATTTGATATACTCTTAAAGTTCTTGCCCCCATCGTCTAGAGGCCTAGGACAACGGCCTTTCACGCCGTCAACAGGGATTCGAATTCCCTTGGGGGTATTCTAATTCCACAGAGTCCGTCATATAATGATTCTGTGACCCATAACTTCCCCACCAAGTCGCCGAAGGACCAGCAGCTCAAGGGTGAACTGCGCGGCGATCTCGGCACCTACGAGAAAATCGGCTTATTCCAGCGCGACATATCCCAGAATACCGCCTACCGCTACCGCGGCGCCCTGCTGCGCTTCCAGGCCTTCCTGGGCAATAATCCACCGACCCCAGCCGCCAGCCTGGAGTACCTTAGCGGCCTGCGCAAGAACGAGCTCGACCCGGCGACGCTCCGTGTCTACTCCGTCGCGCTCAGAGGCTTCCACGAGTGGCGCGGCGAGGAACTTAAATTCAAGGTCAAGGTGCCGAAAAAAGCGCCCAAGCTGATCCCGGAAGAGCCGATCCTGAAGATGCTGGAACAGGCAGCGGCCAAGCCGCACGACGAACTGATTCTGCGCCTGATGACCGACGCAGGCATGCGCCGCGATGAAACAGTTAATTTGACCGAGGGCGCGGCGGAAGATGGCTGGCTAAGGTTTGTAGGCAAGGGCAAAAAAGAACGCCAGGTGCCCATGACCAGAAGACTGGCCGAGTTGGTGAAGATGTTTTCGACCGGCAAAAGCCCCGACACCAACCTGGTAGGCGTGGGCGAGAAGGGCATTTACGGCCTGGTCAAGCGCTATGCCGCCACCGCCGGTCACCCGGAGCTCGCGCCCCATGACCTCAGGCGCTATTTCGGCATGCGCGTCCAAGAGATTAGTGGGGACATCCGCGTCACCCAGGAGCTTTTGGGCCACTCCAACGTCAATACCACCCAAATCTACACCGCGGTTAAGCCCAAGCGCCTGGAAGACGCCATCGCCAGGTTGAACGGTCCGGGTTTGGGTGAGCAAGCAAAACGCCCAGAGCAAAACTCCGTTAATATCGATAGGTTATTGGCCGATTTGGCAAGTTTTTCAGTGAAACTTGTTGACAGGACCACTAATGCCGCGAATTTTCTGTCCCTTCTGTGGCAGAAGTTTGGCTCTGGAATAACGACCGTCCAAGTTATTCAAACCCTGACAACCGAATTTGGTTTTAGCGCTTCAGATCCCCAAGCTTTGTGGAATGGGGTTGAAACACTTCTGGCTCAATTGAATCTGCGCCAGATCATCTTCCAAGAACAGCGGCGCGGCGGAACAACCGTCAGAGGCAAGGTTGATATTGGCCACTGGGTGTTAACGGATTTCGGAAAGACAGTGGTTTTGGAAATCGAAAAGAGAAAAACAGCATAGCTAAGATCATTACCACAAAATTGTAAATTGGCCACGATGCGCCCAACAACTTGATGGTTGAGATGTCGGTTCTGGCGCTCTGAAACACGGTTTAGGAATGCGCGCGTCTGGATGCCTTTAGCTTTAATTTAGCGCCTTTTGTCACCACGGCTGAGAAGCAATTACGTTCAATGGTGACTAATGGTTGCAAACAAAGAATAGCAAACGGAATAGCAAAATAGTTGGATTTTATTGGTGGCCACAATCGGGGTTGTGTTATAGAGTGTTAGTATTAACACGATTAAGTAAAGATATGACCGCTAGTTTTACATCTAAACCTCGGACGGTCTGAGCCATATCCAGCATATTCCACGTTTTCCGATCCGCATATGGGACAAGTTACTTTGTGAGGTATCAGGGACTTTTCGCCCATTTCTTCTGTTGTGAATCTTCCATTACACCGCGGTTCCAAACATTCAAAAAGGTTTGACATATAATTAAACCAGACAGTCTTCACTTGAGAGTGTCCGTTCGCCATTTCCCTCTTCGGACAGAAATAGAGTTTATTCATTAAATCTGCTCACACATCTAGGCTCTTGGTGCGTTTCCGATAGCACCATTGGAACAAAAAGCATATTACCTTCATTTCTACATCGAATGGGATGAGTTCGGTTTTTCAAATGGATCGTTGTTGAGAGAATAACCTGAATTACCTCCGCCTCCACGTGTTTGGGAAGGATGCTGAATATATGCCATGATAGAGCGTTGAGCTTCCTCTGATAGCTCGTTGAAATCTCGGTGATATACTCGTCTTGCTAACCCATTCGCCTGCTCTTGCCTTGCTCTTTCGTATTTCTCTTTTGCCCTTTTTCTCTTTAGTCGAAAAAGCAAATAGGTTGTTACTGCGAGCGCAATTCCAATCAGAATCCAAAGAATAGAGTCTAACATAAGCACTCCTTTCAGCTGGCTTTAGGACAATGTTAGCTCTTTATAGTACGCCTCTTCCACTATCTTCCACCATTATTTTACCCGTTGAACAGCAGCAGATAGTGGTCTATTATGATAGCGGCGAATCTTTTTAAGGAAACCGCCATGAACAAAAAGAGTGTTTTAGGATTAGTTACAGCCGCGGTTGTTATAGTTTTGTTTTTAAGTTATGCCGGAATCCAACCGTTTGCCACTTATAAAGACAATGTTGTTTCCTTTGTTAATCAAAAGGCAACCAATATCCCGAATCCGCTTTCAAAGCAAGTGGCAACTGTGCACGATATTTTTGTTGGCTTCACCCTGTCACTATGTGTTGAAGTTCAACCAACTAATCAAGCACAGGCAAACATACCTTATAAGGTTCAATTGTTTGAAAAGGGCAACCTCCGGGCAACAAGCACGGTGATTTTTAACCAGCCACAGATAAACGTTGGTGACATGGTACTGGTCTATTTCCCTTTATCACGGGATGAAGTGAATGCCTACAATGGGCGTGATTTAAGTAACGTCTTTTCCGCCAAAGTCAGTTAAGAGGACCATTATGTCCAGTAGAGAAGAGGAAAATGCTGCAGCAGCCAGAGAACCAAAGAGAAAAGGAGCTTGTCCTTATTGCTGGAGCTACAGTATAAGTTACAATGAGCGCTCCAAGATCTGGGGTTGCCAAAAATGCGAGCGATCCTTTCAAATTCCAAGTTACGGACAAGGCGGGTCTTCTCCACCTCAAAAAGCAGAGCCGATGGGTTTTTTAACTTCAGTCTTTGAAGTTTGCCCCAATTGTAACGAAAGGTCTCTGATTTATCGAAAGTCTGAACTAATTGAATGGGAATATTATAAATGTAAAAATGAAAACTGCGGGAGAGTTTTTGGAGTTGAAGAATTGAATGATATGAGGGGGTCAACCTCGTGAGTGGACAAAGGTGCCCTGGATGTGGAGGATATATTTGGGTAGATGGAATATGCCAATCATGTGGTTATTCACCCAAGGCGAAGCCGAAGTTTGAGTTTGAAAAAGTGGATGTATTCAAACTCGCCAAGGGGCTAAAAGCCAAAGAAGAGGCAAATGCTAACAAATCGGGCGAAACTCAATCGCCTCCTAAACAAATAGCGGCGAGTACGAGGGAAGTCGCAATGTCAGAAATCCTAAAAAATGCGGGTCGACACTTCGTGGACATCAATGGACACTATGAAGTTGTGGTTGATGGAGACATGGTCACGATCAACACCATTCATGATGAAAGTGGTCGAGTAGTTGCAAAAGCCATGTTTGATGGCTCTGAATGGGGAAGGATTGTGGCGTGGGTTGAATGGGCAAAACATGATTGGAATACACAATCTGAAGGTAGATCGTAATTACCAATTCTATTGTTCGGATCAATCAAACAGTTCCATTGAACTCGCAGATGAGTCTGTAGATGCGTTTTTCGAACTCGATTAAATATCCTAAATTATTTCTAATTCATTATTTGCATGTATCGGTTCACGTTCGTTTTAGCTTTGGGATTTTGCTCTTGACAAACGGGTTGCTTATGATTTAATTAAATCGGTGACTAAAAGGAGGGCATGTTAATGAAAGGCGTACCGACTCAAAAAGAAGGAAACATAGCACGACCCGTATGGACAAAAGGTGGACCTCGACCTGACAAGTCAGGAGATGGTGCTGCTGTAAGACCGTCTAAAACCAAACGCTAATCGTCTTTCTGATTACTAGATATAGGTTCCCATTTAGGAAACTCTTCTCGGCTTTGGGGGCTTTAGCTTTACGGACCGGCGCACCTTTTTATGAATCAGGCGAGCCTGGCAGTGAGACATCCATAATGAAAGACCGAGTCATGACATAGGTCATATGTGATAAATGACTCATATAGTCATGTAGGCTAAAGACACATGGGTTGTCGGGGAGTGTCGGTAGCCGAGTCATATAGTCATGAATGATAAAAGACTCATGGGTTGTCGGGGAATGTCGTTATAATGCTACCCCATTTGCATCAAGAACATGGTAACCCTTTAGCCCAACAATTCAACATTTTGTTGGTTTGCCGCTTTTGGTCAATTACCGTGCACATAATCGCCTTTTCTCGCCGGCCTTGACTATATCTATAAGACGAATATACTTAACCACAAATATCTCGAGAGGCGCGGGTTTTTGGGAAGAGTTCCGATTACTATCATGGGATTTCGTTGTGAATGTTGCACATACGAATGGATACCAAAAGATTTCCAGGAGCCAGAGGCTTGTCCAAAGTGCAATAGCGATGTTTGGAATGTCCCCCTCAAAAATACACTGATTACTTATGAAGAATTCAGAGATCGCGTAAAACAAATACTTTTAAAATCGCGTTCTCGGATGACATGGACTGAAATTCGCACGGGTGCTCAACTCCCTCAGAAGTTCCCCAATAATCAATGGGTACACAAAATGGAAAACGACATAGGTTTATCCAGACAGAAAGATGCACACGGAATAATCCAATGGGAAATAAAGGTATGAGCGAAAAATCAAGGTTTTGAATATGTTTTTGGATCTTCCTGAAAAAACCCCTCTTGAACAACGCAAAGGGAAAAATTATTGGAATAGTTCTCATTTTTGCTCCGAGCCTGATTTTTTCACAATTGGTTATTCTGGTCATACCATCCAAAGTTTCATTAATACTCTAAAAGCAGCAGGTGTCGTCACATTAGTCGATGTTAGGTATTTACCTGTGAGCCGATTTAAGCCAGCGTTTAGTAAAACCAATTTAAAAAATGCTCTTGAGGCTAATGGGATCCTTTACAGTCATCGCCCCGAATGGGGTATTCCCCGTGAAATCAGAGCCTTCAGCATTGGGAAGCAGTCTCGTGGTGATATTTGGCTTTGGTACGATTCTAACGTTTTGCCCAAAATCGCCGGTGATAATCTTAATGTATTTTTTAACTCACTTGAGCATCCCGTTGCATTTATGTGCATGGAGCTTGATCCGACAGAATGCCACAGGCATAGGATTTTTTTAGGCCTCGAACGAATAGGGTTGGGTGGGCGTGACCTTTAGGAGAACGAGGAGTCCTTGATGACTGATGTTGAAAAATGGACGAAAAAGAAAATCCTTATCACGGTTCGCACTTATCCAATACCATCGTCAAAAGACATAGAGGTGTCATGCACAGCCGGAATTACCGAAGACGGTAACTGGATAAGGATATTCCCGGTCCCATTCAGATTTCTGAATGAAGATCAACGATTTAAGAAGTATCAGACGATAGAAGCCAACCTTATTAAAGCTAAATCCGATACGAGAGCTGAAAGTTATAGGGTGAACGTCGAAACAATTAAAGTTATAAGTGATTCGATCGGCACTGATAATTGTTGGGCCGCAAGGAAATCCAAGGTCCTTCCATTGAAGGCTTTGTCCCTTTGTGCTTTGCAACGGGAACGGAATCTTTCATTATTTCCAACATTAGGATTCTTTAAACCGAATAGAATCAAGCGACTGATCATAGAACCCACGAACCCTGAATGGACCATGGAGGAACTCTCTAAGTTGCGTCAATATCCCCTGTTTGGGAAGTTGCCCAAAGAGGAATTGAAGAAAGTCCCGTACTCTTTCAAATACGAGTTTGAATGCGAAGATGATAACTGTAAATCGCATATTCTATCTTGCACCGATTGGGAAATGGGAGCCTCATTCCATAATTGGAAAGATAAATATGGATCTAGTTGGGAAGAACATTTTAGGGCAAAATACGAAAAGGAAATGATTGAGACCAACGACACGCATTTTTATGTTGGCACCGTCCACCAGCATCCAGATGCTTGGATCATTGTTGGTTTATTTTATCCAAACAAAACGAGTCAGCTATCATTGTTCTGAATTCTTGAATATTGGATTATTCGTTCTTGATTAGATTTACTAACACGCTCTCGAAATGAAACGAATATCTAAACAATATGGAAACTGACAACTCAACATTCCTCGAGTGTCCAAGTGAAGAACTCTGGGAATCTCGACGGCAATGGTTTGAGACACTATCGGAAAGCACAGCCGGAGAAGCTGCATATGTGGTTAGCGAACAAGCTTGTGCTTTGATTGGAGAAGTTCAAACGGCGTTTTGTGCAGGCGTTTGGGTCGCAGTGGTCCTTTTAGCTATGGCGGTTGTTGACAGCCAACTTCGCGAAACTGAACTTCCCGATTACAAGGGGAATACGAAAGATCTTCTTTCAATTGTAGGAGCCAACGAAGCTCTACAAGGTCTACGGATAAGGAGGAATTCATTCGTACACGTTGATCCTAAAAACCCTGCAATCACCGTCGATCAGCAATGGAATGATAGGCAAAAACTTGAGAACGAAGCTAGAGAGGCTGTGAAGCTTATGTTTGAAGCTTTCTACCTTGGATCTTGGGTATAGTCCGAATAGAACCAATGAAATTTAAACCCGTTAGGACATGCCAAAAAAAGAATCGGGATCGAAATGATCCCATAGTGTTAATGTGTTTTTCTTATAACTATTCAACAAACAAATGAAAGGCTAATTTTGGTAATTCATTTTCTTCCCACAGAGTCAATTGAGGAAGTGACGGAAGAAGTATCGGATCCTCACGTTTTTCCCGCAAACTCTTGGAGATATGTTGCAACCATACCCTCATGACCCCAACGTCATAACGAATACGGTTGTAGTGTTTCAATTGAACCTTCTGAAGTTCCGCATCAGATAGGGAGCCTCCGACATTCGTCAAATAACTTGCCAATTTTGGTCCAATGGCGAAATGTGTATCCGATGCTAAGACTAGGGCACGAACAACGCACAAGGCAGGAAATTGATTATTTTCATTGTTGATCTCTAAAATCCTGTCAACGATACCGTCAAAGAATTGGTCATTATCAGAATAGATTTTTCTCGCTTGGCCTCTCGTCGTCCAAGCGTCCACGGCAACAGCCTCAAGGTTAAAAAACGTCGTCGAGGGCAAAGATTCAAATCGTGCACTCATTATTTGGCATTCACGAAATGCCATTGTTTGTTCAAGTGGCCAGATATCAAACTGCCAATGAGAACGCTTCATACTGAGTCCACCAAACCGGGTTTCTCTAGTAAAATATTCTTGAAACTGTTCTCGTAATTGATCCAAAGATGCACCCGAGACAACAATATCGATATCACGTGGTCTACCAAACTTCCCGGTTTTCAATCGGGATAACAATAACGACCGAAGCGTTCCGCCAAAAAACACCGCTCGGGTGCTGGAAATTTGAAGATCACGTATCGTTTCGACAATCGGAGCGATCCATAATACATCTCTTCGGGAACACAACGATGAGATATCGTGAATTAGTTCGTTTTTTAATTCTGATATTAGGATTTTTCTATCCATTTGTTAGTTCGGTGTGTAATCTCTTAGCGAACGTATCCGTCATACCGCATATATAGTCGGTCATAAGTTGCAACCGATGATAGTTTTGGGGTAGCTCAGGTAATGTCTGAACAGAATTCAAGAACACTTGACGATAGTTATCAGAAAATAGCGCTCCGACTTTACCCTCAAATGAGCTTGTCTTTGGCAATCTATCTAGAGGTAAGTTTCTCGCTCCTTCCCAAAAAATATCCATAAGATCACAAATTACATGGTGACCCATTAATTCCAATTTTAAATTTGATGAGGTGCAGTACACTTTTTTTTGCCCAATGGACTTCAATTCCTCAACTAGGGCAGATGCATCACAATCTTTGATTAATTCATTTCTATAATCACCCGCCATAATTTCATCATATCGGGAGATGAATACCTTTATTACTGAACTTACCATTACCTGAATGGCAGCAGTACGGAATGCTGATGCATAAGTATAGCCTGGCAGATTATCATCAACCTTATCTTTTCCAGCCTTCAATATTGTGACCATACCTTCGATGGCGGATTTAATATTTGCATCATGTTTACTGACTAAACAATCATCGATATCGCTCCAGCGTACAATCCCCTTTTTTACAGCGTCTTCGATGTCAGCGACCGAGTAAACGATGTCGTCTGCAGCCTCAATTAGGTAAGTTAGGGGGTTTCTTGCGTTTCCAGTCCCCGAGCGTTCTCTAATATTTTGCACAATGTTTGTTTCCGACGTAAAAAATCCTAGTTTGGACTTCGCGTGATCTATTCCTTCCTTATTAACCTCATTAGAGGAAGCAGTATACTTACATGATGCAGAAAGAGTCCCAAACGTCAAATTGAGGCCATTGAAGTCCGCGAGGATTTGGAGCTTGGTCAATAGTCGCAAGGATTGAGCATTCCCATCAAATAGCAAAAAATCTTGGGCGAGTTCATTTCTATCGGCCAGAAATTTTGTAAGTTTATCGTCACCAAATCTCGTCTTGAACCAATCACGAATAGCATCTTCACCGCTATGTCCGAACGGAGGATTCCCCAAGTCATGAATTAAACCGCACGTGCTACAAATTGCTTCAATTAACCTCTCCATTCCGCTCGAAACGTGGTCTTCTTTGAGGAGCCACTGTCCAACAGAAATACCAAGCCCGCGTGAGACTGAAGATACTTCGAGAGAATGCGTTAATCTTGTTCTTACCGCGTCGTTAGGCTCGAGAGGAAATACCTGAGCCTTATCTTGAAGCCTTTTGACTGGTGTAGAAAAAATTGTTCTATCGTAGTCTCTCTCAAATTCGGTTCTATGATCTTTAGGGTTTGTTGACTCACGCGGTCTGTCTTTGCACAAAAGTTGTTTCCAAGTTGCAGTCATGCCTAACTCCTTATCAAACCGCGAAATTCAATAATTCCATAGCATACGCAATTATCTAGGTTTACCGTAACGTTCTGAGCTTAAGCAATGACCTTCATAAATAATGGCATCATCGAAAAAGTTTGCTTAAAGCTACAACCCTGCAAATCGTTTGTCAATATCTGTTTTTAGTTTTGGGTGAATTCCCTCTCGGGAGCGCAACATTAATACAGTTGGTCAAATCGTGTTTCCCTTTGTTTCGATAGTTGCATCCGACTTTCTCATTAGAATCAACTGCCATAGTGGCGTTTTGATACATACTGGCTTATAAAAGGTGAGGCAGTAATGGGGGACCTTCGTCCAGTTGAGGAATAAAGAACGACACAATACGTCAAATTGGGGCATTAATGAGGAACCTTCAGATCCGTGGCGGCCAATAAAGGTATCTCCTATCATGTCATAACTCCAGACCCTAAGACTCGGTCGTCATCGTAAAAAACTACCGTCTGACCTGGCGCTGGTGCAATCTGAGGTTCTTTGAAGAGAACCATCACTCGATCAGTCCCTTCAGGTTCTAACAACACAGAAACCATCTTACCCGAGGATCGGATTTTTACGCCTGCTCCTAAACGAACCTTAATTCGTTCGACTGAGATCCAATTCAGGTCTTGCACGAGGACACTGGAACGCATTAGCGAGACTTTATCTCCGACTGTAAGACTATTCCGTATCGGGTCAATTTCTGTTACGTATAATGGTTCTGCACCGCTAAGACCTAATCCGTGACGCTGGCCGATCGTGAAGAACGCCACTCCAGGATGAGTACCCACTTGTTTTCCATTCGCATCCAGAATCAGTCCATTATCAGTTTTGCCTTTCAAGAGTTGGCCGTAACCCCCGGCAATAAAATTCTGACTTTCGGCTTTATCGGCTACCGGTAATTCGTATTTCTCAGCCAATCCCCGCACCTCTTCTTTGGTAAGTTCTCCAAGAGGGAATCGGATAATCTTGAGCTGATCTTGCGACAAACTTGATAGAAAATAAGTCTGATCTTTGTTTAGATCACGGGCGCGAAGGAGTTGGTAACGACCGGAAAGATTGTCATATTCTGAGCGGGCATAGTGCCCCGTGGCGACGAAATCAAAATCCAGTCCGGAACTTCGAGCTCTATCGATGAGAATACCCAACTTAATGCCCTGGTTACAGCGAATACAAGGATTTGGCGTCCTGCCAGCCTGATATTCTGCTTCAAAATATCCCAGAATGTCCGACTCGTATTCACGGCTGAGATCGAAAATTTCCAGGGGAATATCCAGCTTCTCAGCCACTTTGCGGGCATCTTCGATATCCTCGGATTCGCCGGGTCCGTAACAGCCGTGCCTCGTTCGGGTGTCCGCAGTCGGTCCATGACCCTTGTATATTTTCATCATGATGCCGGTGACTTCGTAGCCGTCATCCTTGAGCAGAGCCGCAGTCACGGCCGAATCGACGCCACCGCTCAAGGCAACGAGAACCTTTGGCATAATCATTGATACAACATAGTTTTGATGGGAAAATATGAATTGACGCGGAAATAGTTAATGGTGATGGTCGGACACTGTTACCTCGAGCGGAGGCTTTTCGCCTCGACGTTCGTAGTAGTTTTCAAGGGCTTTCTTCAAGGCTTCCTCCGCCAAGACTGAGCAATGCATTTTCACCGGCGGCAGGCCGCCCAGGGCTTCGGCCACTGTCCGGTTGGAGATTTCCAGCGCCTCAGCGATGGTCTTGCCCTTGACCATTTCCGTCACCATTGAACTGGTGGCGATGGCAGCTCCGCAGCCGAAAGTCTTGAAGGATGCATCGGTGATGACGCCGTCCTTGACCTTGATATAGAGCTCCATGACATCGCCGCATATAGGGTTGCCTACCCGGCCGATGCCATCGGGATTCTCCATTTCACCGATGTTGCGCGGATTTCTGACGTGATCTATCACCAGGGGGCTATAGGCTGCGGGTCCAATATTTGCCATAAATATCTCCTAATGAGCCGCTCGCGGGGTTAACGGCGACATGGCTCTCAATTTGTTTACGATCCGGGGTAAGGCTTCCACAACCGTGTCTATATCTTCAACTTCAGTGGATTTTCCAAGGCTGAAACGGAGCGAACCATGCGCCTCCTCAGCGATTTTACCGCAGGCCAGCAGCACATGAGAAGGTTCCAGAGATGAAGAAGAGCAGGCTGAGCCCGTGGACGCGCAGATGCCTTCAAAATCCAGGTTAAGGAGGAGCGATTCTCCCTCGACGTAATCAAAGGAGATGTTGATGTTGTTGGGCAACCGCAAAGTTGGATGGCCGTTGAGGTGTGAATCCGGGATACGAGCCAGTAGTTCTCTGATCAGTCTGTCGCGGAGAATGGTTAGCCTCTCGGCTTCGGCGCTCATTTCAGTTTGGGCAATTTCGGCTGCGGCGCCGAAACCGATGATGCCGGGCACGTTCTCAGTGCCGGGACGCTTACCGCGCTCCTGGCTGCCCCCGGATAGTAGGGATTCTATCCGGACACCTTTTCTGATATACATGGCGCCGGCGCCCTTCGGTCCGTAGAGCTTGTGGCTTGAAATCGACAGCAGGTCAATATTAAAGTCATTGACTTTTATCGGAAGGTGCCCGGCAGTTTGCACTGCATCGACATGGAAGAGAACTCCGCGCTCCCGGGCGATCTTGCCGATAGCTTCCACCGGCTGGATCGTGCCGATCTCGTTATTGGCGTGCATGACCGAGATCAGGATGGTTTTTGGGGTGATGGCGTTTTTCACATCGTCGGGGTCGACCAATCCGAATTTATCCACAGGGATCAATGTAATATCGAAACCATGTTTGGAAAGGTACTGGCAGCTTTCAATGACTGCATGGTGCTCGATAGCGCTGGTGATGATGTGATTGCCCTTGTCGGCCTTGGCCCAGGCCGTACCCTTGAGCGCCCAGTTATCGGACTCGGTGCCGCCGCTGGTGAAATATGTTTCATCGGAACGGGCATTGATGAGTGCCGCAACCTTGCTGCGCGCTTCCTCCACTGCAGCGCGGACGTTTTGCCCGGCGCTGTGCACGGATGATGGGTTACCGTATAAATCTTCGAGATAGGGCAAAATGGCTGCCTTAACCCTTGGGTCGACCGGCGTCGTTGCCGCGTTATCCAGATATACCTGTTTCATCTTGATGCCTCTTTTATTACACCACTGGTCGAGTGGGATAAACTTCCTGGAAAAGCCACGTGGACAAATAGCGTTCGCCGGTATCCGGCAGCACCACGACGATGAGTTTGCCTTTCATCTCCGGCCGCTTGGACAGTTCCACCGCCGCCCAAGTAGCGGCGCCGGAGGAGATGCCGGCCAGGATGCCCTCTTCGCGCGCCAGGCGGCGAGCCATGACACCGGCATTCTCATTTGATACCTGAATTATCTCATCGATAAGATCGGTTCTCAAAACCTGAGGCACGAAACCAGCGCCGATACCCTGGATCTTGTGCGGGCCGGGTTTGCCGCCCGACAATACCGGCGAAGCCGCCGGTTCCACGGCGTACGCTTTGAAAGAAGACTTGCGTTTCTTCAATTCTTCGGCGACGCCGGTGATCGTTCCACCGGTGCCGACGCCAGCGACCAGAGCATCGACCCGCCCCTCCGTATCTCGCCAGATCTCATCCGCAGTGGTCAGTCGGTGGATTTCGGGGTTCGCCGGGTTTTTAAACTGTTGAGGCATGAAATAATCGGGGTTGGTATCGGCAATCTCCTGGGCACGCCTGATAGCGCCACCCATACCTTCAGCGCCTGGAGTCAGTACGATCTCCGCTCCCAGGATGGCCATGAGTTGGCGGCGTTCCATAGAGAATGTCTCAGGCATGGTCAGGATAAGGTGATAACCCTTTGCGGCAGCAGTGAAAGCCAGAGCAATTCCAGTGTTTCCAGAAGTTGGTTCCACCATTGTGCCGCCGGGCTTCAAATGGCCGGATGCTTCGGCGTCGGTAATCATGGCCACTCCAATGCGATCTTTGACGGAATGGAGCGGGTTGAAGGATTCTAACTTGGCGACGACTACTGTCCCAACGCCAGCGGTCACCCTGTTAAGGCGGACCAGAGGCGTGTTGCCGATGGTCTCGGTGATATCGGCAGCGATGCCTCGGGTAAGAACCGGAAAGCTTTTGCTCCTGAAAGTCATTTTTTTGATCTTGCGCTCGGTTGCCATGTCAGACTCCTTATGCGTTTTCTATTTTTTTATTTGAAATTAGAAAGATGCCGGTCTGGGCGAAAATGTTAGGTAGCAACCGGACTTTCGATTCCTTATTCAGATAGATTACTTTTTCAATCATGATGCCATTATCTCTGCAATAGTTGTGAAAATCCGAAAGGGACAAAAAATGAAGGTTAGGGGAATCGAACCACTGGAAGGGTAGCGCAGGTGTTACGGGTGCCCGCCCGACGACACCGAGTTGCCACCGAGCCGATATGTGGGCGAAATTCGACACCCCGACAATGGCTTTTTTACCCACCCTGACCGCCTCGGCTAACACCGTCTGCGGCGATTTAACCTGCTGCAGGCATTGGTTGAGGATGACACAGTCGAAGGACTTATCACCGTAGTCGGATAATCCGTTATCGATATCCTGGTGAGATACCGATAGGCCGCGGCCGACACAACTGTAGATGGCGGGTTCGGCAATTTCGACGCCTCGGACTTTGACTTGCCGCCGCTCCGC
This sequence comes from Dehalogenimonas etheniformans, assembly GCF_014672715.2. NCBI lineage: Bacteria > Bacillati > Chloroflexota > Dehalococcoidia > Dehalococcoidales > Dehalococcoidaceae > Dehalogenimonas > Dehalogenimonas etheniformans. The sequence goes on from NZ_CP058566.2 coordinate 1,675,062, forward strand.
GAGATAGGCCATGAGTTCACCCTCGCCGCAGCCCAGATCAAGCACACTCGATCCGGGGGTTATGAGTCCGGCGATAACCTCATGGTCTTTCGTAATAGCGCTCATTTTCGATTAAACCTTTGCTGTTATCCCGCTCGATACCTTGCGCAAGAAATGGCGGATAAGGTGGGTTTCTTCAGCAACCTCCAGGAGGAAGGCGTCGTGGCCGTAGGTGGAATTGATCTCGCAATAAGTAACATCGACACCTGCCAGTTTGCAGCCGCGCACCAGTTCTCGAGATTGATAGGAGGGGTATAACCAATCGCTCTTGAAAGCCAGGACCAGGAATGGGGCGCGGCGAGATGGGGTAAGTGCCGCCGGAAGTTCCTGGTCTCCAGCTAGATCGAAAAGGTCTACGGCGCGGGTAATATAGAGGTAAGAGTTGGCATCAAAACGTTTTACGAAATTATCACCCTTGTATTGAAGATAACCCGCAACCTCGAAATCGGCGGCGAATTTTTGGCCTGATGTCGCTTCACGGAACCGTCGCCCGAATTTCTCGGCCATGGATTCATCACTCATATAAGTAATGTGGCCGACCATCCGCGCCGTCGCCAACCCGCGCTCCGGCAGTTTACCGCCGTAGTACTTGCCGTCGTTGAAGTGTGGATCGGAAAGAATTGCCTGCCGTCCCACTTCATTGAAGGCGATCTGCTGGGGTGAGTGTTTAGCGGTGGTGGCGATGGCGATGATTGAATTGACGTGTTTCGGGAATTTTACAGCCCAAGAAAGGGCTTGCATGCCGCCCATGCTGCCGCCAGCGACACTCAGAAGTCGTTCGATACCAAGGTGCTCAACAAGTTTTGCCTGGGCTGCCACCATGTCGCCAATCGTAATGATTGGGAAGTCCAAGCCATACGGCTCGCGGGTAGCTGGGTTGGGAGACAACGGCCCGGTCGATCCCTGGCAACCGCCGATAACATTGGAGCAGATGACGAAGTAGTGATCGGTATCGAATGCTTTGCCCGGTCCGACCATTGAATCCCACCAACCAGTCATCCCGGTCTTAGCATTCACACCCGCGATATGGGCATCGCCGGTGAGTGCGTGGCAAATGACCACCGCGTTGGACTTGTCAGGATTTAGTTTGCCGTAGGTCTCATAAGCCAGCGTTACCGGTGCGATCACCTCGCCCGACTCAAGTTCAAGCCGGGCGAGGTCTAAATGTTCAGTCTGGGTTGTTCCCAGTCCTTTTGTTTCTGTGTCCATCATAGGGTTCTCGTTAGGCTGCCGCCTGTTTAAGCGCCTGGTCGATGTCTTCCAGAATGTCGTCGATGTGTTCGATACCTACCGACAGCCGGATATAGTCCGGGCTGACGCCGGTGGCAGCCTGCTCTTCGGCGGTGAGTTGTTGGTGTGTTGTGGATGCAGGGTGGATGACTAAGCTTTTAGAATCGCCGATGTTGGCCAAATGAGAAAGCAGCTTTACTGAGTTTATGAACTTGCGTCCAGATTCTAATCCGCCTTTAATGCCGAAGCCAACCAGTCCGCCGAATTTGTCGCCGAGGTATTTGTGAGCCAGCGAATAGTTTGGATTGGTCGGCAGGCCAGGATAATTTACCCATGCCACCGAAGGGTGAGACGAAAGATATTTCGCCACCTTAAGGGCATTCTCGCAATGTCTTTCCTGCCGCAGCGTCAGGGTTTCTATCCCCTGCAGAAATTGGAATGCATTGAAAGGAGATAGTGACGCGCCGATATCCCTTAAAAGTTGGACGCGGGCTTTGATGATGAAGGCCACGTTACCCATGCCGGGGAAATTGCCGAACACATCCCAAAACTTAAGTCCGTGATAAGTGGGATCCGGCTCGGTGAAATCCGGGAACTTGCCGTTGTCCCAATTGAATTTACCTCCGTCGACAATGACTCCGCCGATAGAAGTACCATGGCCGCCGATATATTTCGTGGCCGAGGCAACTACGATATCAGCGCCTAGTTCCAATGGTCGGACGATGCCGACGCCGACGGTGTTGTCCACAACAAAGGGGATTCCCGCGTCGTGAGCAATTTTTGCGATGGCAGCAAAATCCGGCACGTCTAGTTTGGGGTTGCCGATGGTTTCTGCGTAAATGGCGCGGGTTTTTGAAGTAATTGCTTTTTTGATCGCCTCTGAGTTGCCTGAAGGCACGAATTTGACTTGGCGCCCCAGTTTGGGAAAGGTGTAATGCAGAAGCTCATAGGTTCCGCCATAAAGGTTGTTGAGCGAAACGATCTCGTCACCGGGGCGGGTGATGTTTAGGAGAGCCAACGTTTCGGCGGCTTGACCTGAAGCTACTGCCAACGCGCCGACACCGTTTTCGATGGCAGCGATCCGCCTTTCGAAGACGTCTGTCGTGGGGTTCATGATGCGGGTATAGATATTACCGAACTCTTTGAGAGCAAAGAGGTTGGCGGCATGATCCGAATCTTTAAAGACATATGAAGTTGTTTGGTAGATGGGCACGGCACGGGCACCGGTGGCTGGATCTGGAGTTTCCTGACCCGCATGGACGACAATAGTGTCCAGTTTAAAAGCGCTCAATCTTGATGTCTCCTGTCTTTTATTTTGTTTACGAAGCATTGATTAGATGTAATACATGTCAGTAGAAGGAGACATCTTCGCCTGCTGGCGGCTCACCAGATCGGCCAGTGTCGTCTGATCCAGCACCGAGGTTACAGCCTTGCCCACGTCGTCCCACACATCTCTGGTGGCGCAAAATTGGGACCGGTTGCATTTGTCGGGGCTGTGAATGCAGTACACCGGCTCGATGGGGCCTTCCAGCAGGCAGACCACCTCACTCAGCCGGATAGACTCCGGCGGCTTCGCAAGTTTAAGACCTCCGTGGTTGCCACGGACGGATTGAATCAATCTCGAGTCGACCAGCGGCCCAACAAGCTGTTCGAGGTAAGGTAATGAAATCTGTTGCCTTCTGGCTATGTCTTTTAACGGAACTACTTCATCGCCGTAGTGTTGAGCCAGGTCAAGCAGAGCTCGGGTACCGTATCGGGCCTTAGTGCCAAGTTTCATTTTAATCCCTCATATCATATGTTGAGTAAACAGGTCAACATAGTCATGATACAATGCCAAAAGAGTGTTGTCAACCCTTCTAATTGCCAACAAGCCGAGGAAATTTAAGGGATTTGTGTTTTTGCTAGAGGTAAGTGTTCGGAAGCGGCTGAGGTTATCGGAATATGATATTCAAATCCCACAATCAGTGAGGGTTAAATTGATCGGTGTTAAACTTACGTTGCACAAAATACTATTTTGTGGTCACCCTACAATCCTGGCGATTGTTCTTTTTGCTGGGCTTACTCCAGAGGGCTATACTCTTAGCATAATATTTTTGGAGGCAAAATGTCGAAGATTGAGACTGCTGGGGACGCTGAAAAAATCGTGAACTCATATTATCTAAATCCGATGGGGCCGCGACCCTCCAATTTCGACGTCCATAAGCAGGGCAGGACGTGGGTCGTCAAATTTAATATTCCGACGGGCTTCAGCATCGCGAAACATGAATGGCACATTGATAGTGGAACTGGCAACGTATTAAATAAGAAATAACCAACCGTTCAAATAATGCCCAAAAACGGTCGTTCCACTAGTGTGTAGCTAAACTTTGGTTGGGAAATGTCGGTGCGCGAAGGATGAGTTGAACAATAGCTTGATTTGTTTAGCGGGTCATTAACGGAGTGGCGATCGTGTGTGCATTTTCAGTTTCACACAGTTGGGTTAATAAATGCTGTATCACATCTATTCAAAGCAAAGGCGTGTTAGACTAACGGCCGATCCGCTTTTTAGCTAACGTTCAACAAGCATAGGAAACGCATGACAATGTATAATATTGCCTAAAGGCGGCTCCATTTAGTTACCATCTAGTTACCGTTATTTACCATTGTGATATACTAGTTTTTGGTATCATCAAGTTAATGGTACTTTGCGTTTGGAGGGTTGATATGCCTGCAATAAGCATCAAATCTTCGCCTTTTTATTCTAATTTATTGAATTCCAATTTGAATGGGCTCCCGGATCTATCACAATCGCAATTATTAGACCTTACAATCGACGTGATCCGTAATTGGGATAACGGCAAAAGTCTAAGCGCCGCAGAATTTATTGCCACTTTAAATTATATTAAGGTAAAATGTTCGCGCCTCACACTGGATTATAAATACGCAAAGAAGATTCCGGTTGTATATTTTTCGAATATTATTCCGACTGCTATTATTACTCTCGAAATTCTATTGGCTTTATCTGGAATAAGAACCCAGAGATTTATGTTCCCAAATCACGAACTACCTCCAAATTTAGTTTCAGAATCACTGTTACCCATAATGGTCGTCACTGTTAATCAATATCATCAATTGCCTGTCCTAAACGTTCTGAGGAATAACCCTACTAACAAATACACGATGTTAATTGGGGGAAATGTATTTAATTTAATCCCCGAATTAAAAACACCATTCAAACAATGTTTATACCCGAAACATATTCTCGATATACCGAATGCCATCAACGATTTAGTGCTTAATCTATCTGAGGGAGAGTAATGTGCGAATTGGATTAGTGTCTTGTATTACAATGTTGGATCACGTTAGATCTGTTATTCATAATATTCACGATTGCGAATTTACTATTTACCCGATACTGCCGTGTTGTTTGTTCAATGTCGAAGGGGAGACTGTTTGCAAACAAATGGATAAATCAGTATTAGCAAATGATTCTACAATTATCATATATGGTACCTGTCATCCTGACCTGAACCGGGTCGGGGCAGATTATTATGGAAACAACGTGTACAAGATTCCTGGCAATAATTGTTTCGAAATCATGCTAGGAGAGGATAAATATTTAGAATACGCGAATTCTGAATCATGGTTTTTGGATGTTTCTTTTATTAAACGATGGAAAAAGGAAATGGAGAGAGGGTTCGGGGCCAATAGTGCAAATGGGAACGTTTTACAAATTTCTGGGATAAAGCAAATTGACGTATTCAACTACGACAATTCGGAATTCGATGAAGACATAATTCGAGATTTCAGTAAATCCTTCGGGATGCCCTATAACTATATCAAGGGAAATACTGACGTATTTAGTGCTGCTTTAAGTACAGCCTTCGAACATGTTTGTATAAATGGCGCAACTAATAGAGGTCCAATAATACAACTTAAGAACAACACCGTTCCAATAATATTACTTGAAAATATGAATGATGCGATCTACTCTATCGACCCCAAGAAAATGAAGGTGTCATTTATAAGCCCAATTATCAAAAATATAATGGGGATTTCCCCGCAAGAATTTGCAAATTCTTTCCTTTCCAAATATTCGGAAAAGTATTATTTCGATATAGATCGCGATAAGATCATCGATGAACGCAATGATTTTATTAATGATAGTATAGCCCGTGGGTTCCACCGGCCTATGGAAAAGGAATATCGCGTTGTGAATGAAAAAGGTCAAATGCAGTGGATCCGTGAAATGTTATGCCCGCAATTTACGAGCAGTGGAGAGATCGAGGCTTTCATCGGTAAAATAGAAGACATAACCCAACGGAAAAACATAGAACAATCGCTGGAAGATGCTCTCAAAAAGGAAAGTTCGTTGCGGTTAGAACTTGAGCAACAAATACAGAATCGGAATGATTTTACTAGGGCTTTAGTACACGAACTTAAAACCCCGCTTACACCTATCATTGCTGCGAGTGACGTACTTGTCGTAGGTATTAAGAATAAATCATTTTTAAAATTAGCTCAAAATATAAATACTGGAGCTGAGAATCTTAATCGACGAATAGATGAATTACTAGAATTAGCACGGGGTGAAGTTGGAATTCTCGGTATTCGAAAACAATCTTTCGATTGGGTAGAAATGACATCTAACGTTCTCCAATACATTGAACCTCAAGCTAAAAAGAAAAATATTGCGGTATCATTTGAATGTGCTGAAATCGCCGGTCTTTTGATGGCAGATAAAGAACGAATCAGGCAAGTATTGTTAAATTTGCTAGATAACGCCATTAAATATACTCCAGAAAAAGGCCGTATTACTCTAAAATGTGAAACTATAGAGGACAAGGTCATATTTAAAATTATCGATTCAGGAAGCGTTATCCCTGAGGCTGAAAGAGCTTCCTTATTTAAACCATACCACCGACTAGAAAGAGACAGGGATAAGTTAAACGGCTTAGGGTTAGGGTTGGCTTTATCAAAGATGATAGTCGAATTGCACAATGGGAATATTTGGTTCGAAACAGTTCAAGGTCAAGGAAATATATTTGCCGTAAGTATACCCCTAAACGAGTTATTATCGGACGAGGTTCTAACAGTGAGGAGAAAAACATTCGATGAACTTACTTATAGTTGAAGATGATCCGTTAATAGTAGATGTAATAACCACCATATTTCAAATCGGTTGCCCAAACTTTAGAATAAAATCAGCGTGCAATGGGAATAGAGGAATCGATCTTATCTCCACTTTTGAACCAAATATTGTGATTCTTGATCTTGGATTGCCGGACATAAACGGATTCGAAGTCTTAAAGCAAATAAGGGCGTTTTCTCCGATTCCGGTTCTAATCGTATCTGTTCGAGGTGAAGAGAGTGATGTAGTAAAAGCCCTATCTTTGGGCGCTAACGATTATATTATAAAACCTTTTAGACAATTGGAACTATTAGCGAGAGTAAAAAGACTACTAGTAAATAAGCAATTTTATGAGGAGGATTTAACTATCTCTTGTGGATCGTTGCATTTTGGAGATTCTTTGAGACAGGTTTGGGATAATGATAAACCTATAAATCTTACAACAAGCGAAGGAAGAATATTCTACCTCCTGGTGAAATACGCTAATAAGGTTGTGAGTTATGAAGAATTGTCCGATATACTTTGGGGAGATTATTATGCCGGTGCCCGGGCAAGTCTAAAAACATATATTTTAAGACTGCGAAAAAAAATAGAGGACAGGACCTCTTCAAAAATGATATTGAATAGTCCCGGGCGAGGCTACATATTGAAAATTAGTTAGAACATTGTTAACGGATCTATTACCAGGGTGCTGAAAATGTTGGCCTATGAAGCAGAACACAAACAGTATTTGAGGTAAAATTGAACCTCCAGCCATACTCGTCCGAAAATGCTCGGTTAAGCAGAAAATCTGTCTTTCAATGTTCCGCGGGATGCCCCTGATGAGGTAATTCTTCGGGGATCATAATCCGACGCATGAGTTCATTATCGACCATGCGCTGAAAGAGCTTCTTTATTTTCAATCGAATGTACAACGATAGGCCGGCCGTCAATCCCCACTGAAATACGTGCTAAAGCCTTTCTCCTCACCATCCTCAACTCCATCCTTAGCGAGCGCAAATTCTACGAATGAATGCAATACGATCTCCCATTCACGTGGCTTCTCGATCTTCTTATCCAGTTTCCCCAAAAATCGGTAAATGATGCTTGAACACCGAGTGGCGCCAGCAAAGATACAGACACTCCCATCATGAGCCCGAGATTCGCCCTGGCAAACTCCACCGCCCACCACCCTGGCTTGGGCTCAATAAATTTATACCACAAACTCTTTAAGCACCCAAGTGCCAAGCGCCTGTCGGCTGTGGTTTGTTTTGATACTTCGGTTGTCATCTTCCAAGGGTTAAGTCATTTGAGCTCGCTGATCGAAACACCAGTGTATTTGCTTTTCTCTTATGGCGGATGCTGTCAGGGACAATATGCTTTGCTGCACAGTTCGTTGGTTTTCCCGGCTTAGGCTCCCTTTGTCACAGTGACGATCTACCATCTAGTAGACTCTTATCGATCAATTAAACAGCCCTTGAACGGTTCCTTTTAGCGAACGACCTTAGATCTTGGCGATACTATTTAGTTGGAGTGGGATCTTATTCTTTGGTTTAACTCGCCCGGCCTGTTGTTTTTGGATTTGAACAACCTCCCCTGATTATTTACGATAACATATTCGTCAGTAACAATTAGTTACCGTAATTAACTAATTGTTCGCCGATATTTACCTGGAGCGCCACCTTCGATCGATATAATGTCTGCTTGAGAAACTTGTGAGTCCATTAACAAACCTAAAACGTCAGTAATTGAAAACGAAAGGCAAAATAAAGGTGAATTGTCCATCCAAATTTTCCATCCAACGTTGAGCCGCCGAATCTGCATGAATGGGGTTTTGAAAATCTAGTTTTATATCTGGACAAGCCTAGACCGCAAATTATCGATGGTTTGTCTCGCGGTTAGAATTTGTACGATTCAGTCGTTTCTTCGTACGATGTTTTATCGTGGCCAATTAACAGGGGGAATTTGTGAATATTTTGCTCCTAGAGCCAGTAAAGTCGGACATAGAAGCCATTGGTTCTATTTTCAACATGTGTGTGCCAGGGGTTATTCTCGTTAATGTAGCGACGGGAAATGCAGGGCTGGTCTCCTTTGAACAACAGCCACCAGACTTAGTAATTCTTGATTTGGCTATTCCAGATGTGGACAGTTTCGAGATGATAAAAGCTATACGGCTGTACTCCTCTGTCCCTCTCATTGTGATTGATATTGATCATGATGAATCTTCTTTGATCAGGTCGATTGAATTTGGAGCAGATGATTACATCAGCAAGCCTATCCACCCATTGGAATTGTTAGCGCGTGCTAAATCAATCTTAAGGAGATCCCGGGGGGTCAACCAAGACCAGTATATAGTTGCAGGCCTACTCCGATTAGATGCGAGTCTTCATAGGGTTCACGTTGGTGACAAAGAAGTTCGTTTAACTAGGACGGAAAACATCATCCTTCGCCATTTGATGGAGAATGCCGGAAATATAGTTACGTATAGCAATCTCGCCCATAAAATCTGGGGCGACGATTGGACAGAATCATCAGCAACTATCCGTGTTTATATAGACCGAATTCGGAAAAAACTGGGCAATGATTCTAAAAGCCCATCAATGATTGTTACTGAGACGGGTCTTGGGTACCGATTAGTTAAACCCATTTCGTAACTGGCTATTAGCCAGCCTCGAATTTCTGCTAAATTCCCCAACCTGCTGGCGTCAAGGACCGGCAATTAGCTTCATATTTCGTCCTTCCTACTATTTGAGGCAGTGTGACTGACCTTCCCCCCGAACTTACTAATTTACAAGAATTCCCCTAATTCCAGTTGTGCCAGTTTTCGGGAAGAAAGTCAGCTCTTATAAAGTCAGAGGGGGGAGCCATTATACTCCCCCCTCTGACTTTTACTTAGCTTCTGAAGCTAATAAACTGGCATTCGCCTTATTCTTTTCTGCGGTTGTATGTTCGTAGGACGATAAGATCCAAAATGAGTGCAATGCCACCGAAGATAGCAAGGTACATAAATGCACTCTGGAACTCCATCTCCACACGCATAGACGCATACATATGCTGGAAAACAGACAGCACTAAAAGCAGACTTAAAGCCATTAAAACCCACTCCCACCATTTAAAGTTTCTATTCTTAAAGTGAGTGTAGGTAACAAACCAAACTGCAGCTCCGCCAAGCACTGCGCCAACTAAGAGATAATATAAAACACCACCCATAATAATTTAATCCATCCTTCCTTAAAAAATATCTACGCTTGCGCCGCGAATTGGGTTTACCGAAGCCCACCATTCATCACCGTTTGGGGAGTAACGCGGGCCATATCCGAATGTTTCTTCCGCATTCCTAAAGAAGCCGTTGAATGCTGGTGTGGTGGCAAGTGTCGCCCTAACCACGTTATGCACAAAAGAGTTGTTAGACATAGTGAAGAAGGGGCAGTATACCTCACAATTGGTACAAACGATACATTTGTGATAATCAAGGTGCCATCCCTCATAACCGCTCACGCAATCCCAGTAAGGCGAGTCATAGCGTGGGCCCTCGTGGGATATGGCTTGTCCGGGACATTTTTCGGCACAGATCCCACAGGTCTTGCAGAACTCACGGATACCGGCATCAATCGGTTTGGTAGGGGCGAGAGGCAGGTCTGTAAGCATTCTCAAAGAACCCTTGGTATTGGAGCCGTAGCGTGGCTCAATAATACTGGATACGCGGGCTTGTTCGCCAAGGCCGCTAAGGTTACCGAAGGCACCACCGGGCCCCCAAGCCTCGACACCACCGCCCATGGAGTTATATCCCAAGCCTGAAATGAATTGCAGCAGGCGTCCCTCTACTTCGGTAAATAGCGGGTAGGCAATGCAGGAAGCAACATCCATGCCTATCGAATCCGAATATTTGAAGCGCTTCTCAGGAAGCATAACGGTATAGGTGAAGATGTTATCCAGCGCATTGGGTACTACTATCTTATCATCACCACCGAAACGCTTATAGCTGTAATGCCCCTGGTCTGCGGGTATATCCTCAAACACAATGGGTATGGGATAATTATCCACCGGGACCGGGTATTCAATATACTCAGTCGTTTTCATAACGTGATGCCAGGGCGCAAAGAGAAAAGGTTGAGCTTTGGTGAAAAAGATCTTCTTTACATTATCTGTTATCTTAATGGCACCGATGGAAGATGCTCCAAAGTATCGTGTTGCAGTGCGCATCATGATCAAGTTTTCCTCAGGCGTACCCTGCCACTTCGGGTAATCCTGAAGCTTGACGTCTGTATAGCCAAATTCATGCCAGCCATTTAGGCCGGTCATGGTGCGCAGTGAGAGATACGGACGGGAGCCATTGTAACGATTACTTCCGTAAAGCGGATTATTCCAGATATTATGCGAGCCAGCTGTAGCGGCATAAATTAAAGCATCTTCCTTACGGTCACCAAAGCCCTGCCAACCAGCGTAGTAATCCGGATCAATATTGTCTTTCATCCAGTTTATCCCTGTTTGATACCACAACGTGTCAATCCGTTTCTTCCCTTGGGTACCTTCTATTACCGAATCAACAATTGTATGTCGTCTGTCGTTATAATCTGGTGACAGGTAATTTTCAGGCAGCACATAGGCTCCTTGGTTATTCCAGCCGCTGTATCTGGTTATCAGGTTCCAGTCAATATTACAGGTGGGGTTTTCATGTTCTCTGGTTTTAACCCACCACGGCTCGTTGTTTACCTTATTAGCATGGTCACCCTCTAAGGCTTTACCTGCAGATAGCACGTCATCAAGATCCTTAAACTCAACCGGCAGATTATTGTTCGCAAGTACAGCGGCACCCAGCCCACCTGCACCTGCCAGACCCAAGCCCTTCATAAAATCTCTTCGGCTTATGCTTGAATGGAAATTGGACATGGATTTATTTCTCCTTCTTTCTTCTGGTATCTGTGCTGATTTTTCCGGTCTCTCCCGGATGCCAAGCTGCACTCGCGCCTCCTTCGTAGCTATCACATGCACATTCAAGGGTTGGAAAAAACAAAGCTACTCAAGCTATGTTAGATATTCTTCCTTTCTCCAATAACTTTGATTTCTAACGCTAATCGTTTTTGAACCGTCGGCCAACAAGATTCATTCCAGTCTCACTGGTACAAAGTGGTTGCAAGTCCCGGCTCTTGTCCCTGTACACTGTGATTCCTTTAAGTCCTTGCTCGTATGCCATCATAAAAACCTTGGCGATATCTGCTCTGGTGGCGCTCTTGGGGAAGTTCACGGTCTTACTAACGGCATTATCGGTTTGCCGCTGGAAAGCTGCCTGAACTCTGACGTGCCAGTCTGGAGACACCCTATGCGCGGTCACGAATATCTTACGTATGTCTTCGGGGATCTCTTTCCTGAGATGAAGGTGGTTTGATGTTACCAACTGCTCAAAAAGCTCACGGGTGAAGAAGCCGCGTTCCCGGGCTGCTTCCTCGAAATATGGATTGATCTCCAGCAGATTTTCCCCTTCTAGGATGTTGCGAACGAAAACCGCTGCGAAGATTGGTTCGATGCCGCTAGATACCCCGGCGATAATTGATAAGGTTCCAGTCGGGGCGATGGTGGTGCAGCAGGCGTTGCGCATCGGCATCCCCTCGGCTTCATAAACACTGCCGCTCCAGGCCGGGAACACGCCTCGTTCAATTGCCAGTTGCTGCGAAGCCTTGTGTGCCAGGTCGGTGATAAACTCCATGACTTCTTCAGCCACGGTGATTGCCTTTGTCGAGTTATAAGGGATGCCGAGTCGTATGAGCATGTCGGCAAAACCCATGACGCCCAGACCGATCTTTCTGGTTCGCTTCGTCGCCTGCTCGACTTCGAGGAAGGGGAGACGGTTGATATCGATTACGTTATCAAGGAAACGTACTGCCAACGGGACAATCCTTGAAAGCTTTTCGAAATCGATCTCAAGTCCCTCGGGTTGATTCTTGAGCATCATGGCAAGGTTGATAGAGCCAAGATTGCAGGACTCATACGGGAGTAAAGCCTGCTCGCCGCAGCCGGTGATAGTTTTCATCCGTCCTAGGAGAGGTGTAGGATTGTCGCGGTTAACGCGGTCGATAAACACGAATCCGGGGTCACCGGTTCGCCAAGCCTGATCGACAATGAGGTTAAAGACATCTCTAGCTCTAAGCCAGAGCGTCGCTTTCCCGTTCCGAGGATCAATGATGGGATAATTCTCGCCCGATCTCACCCTCGACATAAAATCGTCCGTAACCGACACTGAGTTATGGAAATTTGTTAGCGCCAACGGGTCGTTCTTGGCCTTAATGAAATCGAGGATATCCGGATGATCCACACTAAGGACTACAGAGTTGCATCCGCGGCGGACGCCGCCCTGTTTAATATAATCTGCTGCTCTGGCAAAGACATCGATAAGGGCTACAGGGCCACCAGCGGCATTTGGATGATCGCCCACAGAACTGCCCTTGGCGCGCACCTGCGAAAAGTCATAACCGATGCCGCCGCCGCTTTTATGGATGAGAGCGGTATATTTTACTGCGTCGAACGTCTCTTCAATAGAATCATGTACCGGGAGAACGAAACATGAGGATAACTGACCGTCTTCGGTACCGGCATTCAAGAGCGTAGGCGAGTTTGGCAGGAACTCCAAATTTATCATAAGCTGATAGAAATTCTTTTCTACCATCGCAACATCGGCATCGGGATCGTATTTGAATTCGGCTGACGCAACCGCTTTGGCTACGCGATGGAACATATCCTCAGGGGTTTCGATGATCTCACTTGCACGATTGCGCCTCAGATAACGTTTCTCAAGTACTCTAAGAGCGTTCGCCGAAATGAGCATCTTTTTTGGAACTGATTCTTCAAGTGTATTGGGCATTTGCATCACAGTCCCCCAAAAACGAACCGGCTCGGGAAAGTAGCCATAAAGCTCAGATCGGACGCGGTATACCGACCTTCGGGCAGACTGGACAGAAACCCGAGTAAACGAATTGGCGCTCCGTCCGATTCGGCTTTGTGGACCATGTCGCCCTTGGTTAAAGAGTCATCGGTCCCTTTGAGTATTGCTTCTAATCTGTCGAGATCTGCCTTGATCATTGAGTCCTTATCTACCTTTACAGACTAGCAAGCACTGCGGTGAACCCCGATTACATCCAGGGAACACACGGGAGGGGTTTCACAGCGTATCAAGCCGGGCTGAGTCGCACAGCCAGGCACCCCGGTTTCCCCCACCGCATGGCTTGCAGGAAAACTGCATATTAAATTGTAAAAGCTAATCCTGCCCGAAAAAATAAGCGCTCGCGAAAGCCGCGAAGCTGAGATCTGATGGACAGTTGTAGATACGTTCCGGTAAACGATAAACGTAAAATTTCATAAGGTTTTCTGGAGCGCGGTTGGCTTCGGCCTTCTTGATAATCGACTCTTTCGACGCCGGATATTCAACACCACTAACGAAATATTCGATTACAGCGGCATTCACCTTAGGCTCCTCAACGAATCCTTGTGCCCATCCATTGACACTTTTCGTCTGCCGTTTTTCAACCGTAATCATTTTCAGGTCCCAACTTTCTTATTTGCCCAAATACCGAAAGCTCTTGATAAATCATGATTAGGCAATTCTTTTGATTGATCGGTTATCGTTTCAATTGCAAACACCAAATCGGCCATTATGATAGGTTTGAACACATAATCAGATTTACCCATACTAAGTACATGTGCTGTATCTATTTGAGTCCCTAAAGGCTCGGAGACAAAAATGATGGGAATTTCCGAGAATCTGCGGATTTCCATTATCGCGGCCATTGTGTTTTGCATCGCGCCATCGATTATTATCAAACTAACATCAATAAGTTGTTCTTTTGTAAGAAAACCCGACCCATCCCCCAATAAAACCTCATTGGAATTCGGCCATCTAAATCGAATACTCATGATAATTGTTGCGGCAGCTTCTGCATCATCTGTCACTACTAAGATTTTCACGGAGATAAGTGTAACTCTCGCGCCTTACTAAATGATTAAATATTGTGACATTACATTACGTTACCTGTTTACAATGTTACAACGATGAATCAGTACATAACTCTATATAACTTATTCGTTGATTGTAAGTAGCGTTAAGACTGGCGCAGGGGCACCGGATGAGTAACGATCTACAGATCCGCAGCTTTTTGAAGAGACTTCGTTTGCCGGTGGTGGCTCAAAACTATTCACGACTCGCGGAAGAGGCGGCGGCCAATAACCAGACGTTTCAGGACTACCTCTTCGCTCTGCTGGAGGGTGAAGTCATCCAACGAGAAGATCATGCTCAAAAATTGAGACTATTGAGAGCCCTTTTCCCGGTGATCAAGAGCCTGGACAACTTCGACTTCAGCGCTATTCCATCAGCCAACAAAGCGCCGATACTCGAGCTGTCCCGCAGCACTTTTATCGACCGGCGCGAGAATGTGATTCTTATCGGCAGCTACGGCACCGATAAAACTCATCTAGCCATCAGTTTGGCGGCCAGCACTTGCCGCCAAGGCAAAAAGGTCCGTTTCTATACCGTCGCCGGACTGATTAACGAGCTGCTGGAAGCCGGATCAAAGCTTAAACTAGGCAAACTGGAATCGGCCTTGGCCAAGTGTGATCTGATACTCCTGGATGAACTGGGCTTCGTGCCTTTCGGTAAAGAGGGCGCCGAAGCCCTGTTTACTTTCTGCTCTTCACGCTACGAGCGAAGTTCTTTGATAATTACCACCAATTTGGACTTTGCACGCTGGAAAGAGATCTTCAATTGAGCGTATTTGTTCTCAAATTCCCCAAAATACGAACCTAATTGGGAAGAAGTCATAAAATACAGGTCTCTCGCGAGATATTGGCCTTCTGGTAAGTCGAGATAAAGGACTACAGTGTGTTAGGCAGATAGTTCATCATTTGCCTTACTATTGGGCCAGTTTTAGCATTTCCTTATCCAAATTCACCTTTGATTCTTTCTTTTATCTAGACATTCATATGGCAAAATTTGCAGTGATACCCCAATTACACTCGGGGGAACACGCTGAAGGGATTTCACAGCACATTAAGTCGGCTGAGTCGTTGCAGGACACCCTGATATTCCTCCACCGCCCCGCGCCTTGCGGACACTTTTTTAGATGTTACTCTATTTGTGTCCGAAACGTAGGCAGTAGTTTTAGGAGGATTTTACGGCGTCCAGAGTTTAGGAGATTGTAGATACGAATTAATAACGATAAAATCGCAATGCGATAAGATATTGTTTCCCTCGGGCCCGCATTTAACGTCTCTTTCTCGAGTCCTCTAAGGAACTCCTTACGACTCAGCTCGGTAGGTAATTTTTGCATTCTAGTTATTACTGCAATGAAAGGTTCCAGGAATGCTTTTTGATGAATCGAGATCTGTAAATTCTTCTGACTGGTTAGATAACGCTTCAATTGCAGACACTAAATCCGTTTTTGCTATGGGTTTAAACAGATAATCAGATATAATTAGACTTAATACACGAGCGGTGTCCATCTGATTCCCAACAGGACTGGACATAAAAATGAGACGGACTTCCGAGACTCTGCGTATTGCCTCAATTGAAGTTATTATGTTTTGCATCTCCCCATCAATTATTATTAAAGCCAAAATCACCAATTGTTGCCTTTGTTAGAGATTTACCTTTGTTTCTAGGACAACCTAATTGGAATTTAGCCATCGAAGCGGATACATACGATAATTGTTGAAAGGGCGTCTACATCATCTATCATTGCCAAGAATTTCATATACATGATTGTAACTGTCACACCTCGCAAATTGATTACCTTTTATAACACTATGATACGTTGCATGGTGCATTCGAGATCTTTATCTAAGTCTTTATAACTTTTACTGTTTTAAAATGGTAGTGAAGTCATGGGGTTAGTTTAACTAAACGGTAACCAAGTCCTGTCTCAGTAAATATCATTGATGGGCTTTTAGAATCGTCACCAAGTTTTTTCCGAATCCGGTCTACATAAACCCGAATAGTCGCTGATGCTTCGGTCGAATCATCACCCCAAATTTTCTGGGCGAGATTACCGTGTGTAACTGTGTTCCCAGCATTCTCCATTAAATGCCGTAAAATAATATTTTCGGTTCGAGTTAAACGAACTTCTTTGTCACCCACATACACCCTGTGAAGGGACGCATCCAACCTGAGTAGACCTGCAACGATGTACTGGTCCTGATTGGTTCCCTGGCGTCTCCGCATAATTGATTTTACCCGGGCCAACAGTTCCAAGGGGCGTATTGGTTTGGTAATGTAATCATCCGCTCCAAATTCGATCGATCTAATCAAAGAAGATTCGTTATGGTTGCTATCAATCACGATGATAGGAATGGATGAGAATAACCGTATCGTTTTTATCATCTCAAAACCATCGATATCAGGTACAGCCAGATCAAGAATTAGTAAATCCGGTGTCTGTTGTTCAACGGAGATCAATCCTTCGGTTCCTGTCGCCACTGTCACGAGGGTAATACCTGGTAAAAACATTGCAAATATAGAACTGATAGCTTCTACATCCGATTTCACGGGCTCTACGACTAAAATGCGCACAGATTGCCCTCTCTTTAACGACATAAGAAAATGTTGCTAGAAGAAATGACGAGCTTTTTTTAAAGCCGATTTGAACGAATCTCACTCTCGCTTAATTTGTCAGCTGAGTCATGTCAACAAAATATAAGATTTTTAATACCGGAATTTTATCCTAAAAGTATTACAATCTGATTAAACTGTGTATCATTACATTACAATTGAAGAGTATAATATAACTTTTCACTAAATACATATTACAATCCGAAACTATTGGTTCCTATTTATCGTTATTCCGCTATCATTTTGTCCGTGTTTTAAATAAACGGTAACCAATCGCTCTTGCGGAAGCTCGCTATAGCTTCCATCCATCAATGTTTGGGGCGCCTGAGGCAGGTTGATCTTCCTGGTAACACTTGATGGGAAAGTCTACATTCAGAGATTGTCGCCAACAGCTTGAGGAGCCCCTGCTCGCTGCAATCAAAGAGTTTTGCCTCGGAATAAGGCACCAAAAAAAGTAGAGGTGTGCCAGCCCAACCAGTCGTTTTAAGAAAAAAGACTCTTCTTGAAATCTTCGACCGTCTCGGCGGATCAGATTACATTATGAACCGGGTCGGAAGATTATAATATTTGAATCATAACCCAGAAAATCCATTCCATATCGGCGACAGTGCCTATATTCAGGAAGCCAACAGCCAACTGGCTATGGTTTAACGTCCCCTTCGTCAATACCACCCGGACGGGCGCGTTCGACGTAAGTTTCCATTTCTTGGCGAAGACTAGGTTGCAGAATTCCCTGAGGCGTTTCCGGTTGGTGATAAAACGCTCCCAAGAAAAGTAGATATGCTGGATGCCATACTTCCCGCCCAGGATTTTACTCCAGGAAACACGCTTGGCCGAGAGGTCTCACGTCTAGCAGCCCAAGAGTTGGTATCTGCTCAGAACGTGCCC
Source organism: Dehalogenimonas etheniformans (assembly GCF_014672715.2). Lineage (NCBI taxonomy): Bacteria > Bacillati > Chloroflexota > Dehalococcoidia > Dehalococcoidales > Dehalococcoidaceae > Dehalogenimonas > Dehalogenimonas etheniformans. Next base: position 1,692,899 of record NZ_CP058566.2, read on the forward strand.
TTATCGGGATAGTCGAGGGAGATGCCTAAGGGACGTCGATTAAATCCCAAGCTGTGTCCGGCGGACAGGTCAGGTATGAACCACCTTACTGGAGTATTACCGCCTTGCCTTTCGAATTTTTGTAAGCTAAACTTTCGGTTCCAAAAATCTCGATGCTACTGTTCTATAAATAATCTATCCATTCGGAAACGGTGAATGCCCTATAACGGCATAATCCGTGCGTGACTCCGCACGCAATTTAGCTGAGTGTGCCCCGGATAACGAAAACCCCAGACAACCTTGATCCGGGCAGCAGGTTTTTAAATCCCACGGATTGGATCTGAGCGTCAACAATGTAAGTCCGGTTGCCACCGAGAAGCCGACCAGTTCGGGAAAACTCAACGAAATCAGCCGGCCGCCACAGGCATGGTGCTGTACGACCTGGACAAGCGGTTCTTTCAAGCGCTCCCTAGAGAACCAACAACATACTATATTCGATAAGGTCAATAGCTCCTTTTAGGTTTTTTGTTATTTCCACACCGGTGGGCAGATCCCAGCCTCTGGTTTCCTGGCTCCCAACTTAGCTTTTAGATACGGGCTCGTCCGCAAAAGCGAAGGCCCATCATACCTCATGCGGGGTTGGCCAGGAGGGCAGGGGCACCATGTTGTGTACACGGGTTAGCTTGATATAAGCTCCCAAAATCTGACACCGGTGTCTCCCTGCCCACCTGATGTTAAGGAATAATCCTCCTAGCTGGCCACCGACACCAATTGAGGTGACCCGTAAAACGTCTGGTTTTTCACCATCGAAAAAGCTAAACGTAAGAGCTTGTTTAAAGCAGCACCGACGATTTCCCTACCGCACAGCGGATTTTCGTGGATCGGTCGTTCCCTTCTCTTTTTCGCCCACTCACGAAAATCGGCATTGAAACGTAGCATCGGGATAACAGAAGTCCAAGCGCAGTATCGTAAGACCGGGCGCCCCTGCTTGCTCATCGGAGTATGGGCGCTCTTCTTTCCAGCTGATTCTGACTCAGTTGGATTGCTACCCGCCATCTTTATCATCTGTTTTGCGGTCCGATATGCCTTGAAGCAGCCCAGTTCCGCGATTAGGCCAGCAACGGCGATGTAACTGAGGCCGGTGATCGACAGCAGATATTTACCCTCTTCGGTTTGGTCAACGAGTCTGGTTAGTGTTTGGTCTATTTCTTTGATGTGTTTTTTAATTAATTCGAGCTTTTCCACTAGAAAGCCCATCTCGGAGACCACTGATCGAGCCCCGGATGAAATGCCTATGGTCATCTTCGCTGCTTCATGAAGGTCCGCCAGCTTTCTACGCATTAACCGGTGTCCATGGTAATTGGCTTCTACTTTGGCAATGAAATTCTCAATGTCCATGCCAGCAACGTCCCATGGTGTAAGACAACACGACAAAACGCCTTGCGCCGTAACCGCACATGGATCTTTGAAGACATGAACGAATTCCGGAAACACTCCGTCCAGAAGACCCTTTATGAGGTTTGTTATCCTGGTCCGCTCCTTGACCAACCGCCGATAAGCGTTATGAGAGGAACGTAGGTCTGCATATACGCCTTGGGGGAGACCGCTTTCGACGAACTCACCGGTGCACAGGAGTTGAGCTGCAACCTCGCTGTCCCGGTAATCATTCTTCCTGTGGTTCAAATCCTTCCCTTCGCGCCTTCGCTTCAATGTGTATTGATTGATGAAACGAAATGGAATACCTTTCGCATCGAGGTAATAGGCGATATTCCGCCAGTAATGGCCACCTGTTTCGATCGCGAACATTACGCCGCGGCAATCTGCCCGAACCATTTCAGTCCTGACACGGCGTAGTAACAATTCAAACCCTTCCATTGCATTTTCAAACTTGAACTTGTCACGAATGGTGAAGTCTTGTGTAATGGCGACTGCAGCATGTTTGCTTTTATGGGGGTCGATTCCGATCACGAGGTAACCCTCAGGGACTTGCCGAACTTTCCTGGCAGCGGTATTCTGCATTTTGATAGCTCCTCCTATTTAGATTCGGTGTTTGGGAGACCACCGTTTCTATTTTAGCCGGAGCTATCTCTTACTGTTAGCCAATATACTAATCTCTGCAATTGTTCAACAATTAATGTATCTATAGCTGCAAGGTGGTGGCTTTGAGAGCTGAGGTGAAGAGAGCGACTCAATACGACAACAAGGAATTAAATCACGTTTAACGGACTTGCTTAACCACAAACTGGGCAAGAAACTTCGAGTTAAAAACAATCTCAAATCGCTGATTGACAATGCCTTCTTAGCCCGCCGGCGACTCATCAGATATTGAATTCAGTGTACCGGGCTGGAGCAGCAGCGGTGGCTCAATAGCGGTGATCTCAATCTTCGGACACCGGACCGATATAGGAACGGCTGGATTATATGCCGGCGATGCCAACCAATCGTTGAATATGCTCACCGCCAAGCCGGTAAGCGAGGATTTGGGCACAAAAACCTCAGGCCGGGTTATTGACTGGGCCACGATGTGAGGGCAAGCACAACACATCGGTAATTCGAAGGTCGTTCCAGTCAATGTTTGCACCACGTGATTCCTGAGGGTGACAGCCTTATACCTACCTTTTTTGACGCTTTCAACGAGTAAAGGGAGCAACTGTGAGAAGGTTTCAAGTCCCTTCAGTGGTTGTTCACAGACCAAGGCGACAAACCCCCAAAAAGATTGCCATTCGTTATTGAGTTGTTTCTTCTTTTCCTCAAGATTCGCGATTTCTTGGTTTAACTGAATAACCTGGTTGCCCTTCTTGATTAAATCACCGGTTTTCTCGGTGAGAGCATCAATGCTACTTTCCAGTTCGAGCCTTTCCTGGAGCCGTTGCTTCGACTGCTCCACGAATTTCATCCCGGATTGTTCCAACTCCCCGATCTTAGACTGGAGCAGCTGGTAATCATCTTTAGCAGATTGCAACTTTTTCACATAGGGTTCTAAGGCTGCCTTTTCGACCGATAGGACGGCGATGTCCGCGGCCAGTTCGCCCTTGAGCTCGGCCTGGGCCTCCAGTCCGGCGACGCTCTCCTTGAGCGCCTTCTGCTTGGCACTCAGTGTCGCATTAGTAGCTTTCAAGCTTCCGTATTCCACTAGGGAGGTCAGCAGCTCTTGGCCGCCGTCAACCGAAGTGGCCATTTTCGACTGCGTGACTATATTGGCAAGCAGCGATATGTCGAGCCCAGCGTCATCGAGTATCGCCTGCCGCTCGAGGTAGCTCGTAATAACATAATCCGGGACGCCGGCTTTCTTAAGGGCCATGGACAAGTCTTCGACCAGCTTCAGACGAAAGGCCGTCATAGCGCAGTATTTCATATACTGCGCCAGATCGTTCTCGGTGGTCTTTTTTTGTTCCTCCAGGCCCTTGATCTCCTTTTTGGTGTTCTTGATGAGTGAGTACAACTGGTCGACCTCTGACTGAACTTCCTGGCGCTTGTTCTCGGCAACTTTAAGGTCCGAGATAACATCCAGGCCCGACTTGCCCAAGGTCTCCTCTAGTTCAACGAGCTCCGCTGCCGTATCAAGGAATCCGGTTTCCTCCAGTTTGAGGCAGGCTTTTATGACGTGCTCGTAATCCTCGAGATCAACCCCCAGTTTCTGAAACAACTCGTGCACCTTAAACCCCACCTTGGCCTCCGGCACCGACAAATGCTCCTCCTTGAGCTCGGCGGCCAAGGCGTTTATCTCGGTAGCGTCACCGCCGCCAAACATTTCGGTAGCCGTCTCCAGTCCTTCGGTCTCAGACATGAGATCGAATTGTCCCCAATAATGGCTCACCGTCGACTGGTTGACGTGGAGCTTGGAGGCGGTATAGTGTTGGGAGTGACCGGCGTTCTTGTATTCGATGATCTTCGAGATCTTTGAGGCCGAAAGTTTCTTCGCCATGGTGATATCCCCCTTTATAGTAGTGCTAAAATATAGCTAAATGGCCCGTCCGATGGCATTTATGGCATCAGCCGCATAGACGCCATCATCATTGCCATTGTTAGTATGATAGTGTATCATGTTAGTAACAGCGCGTAAAACCTCCATATATACTACATGAATACTCCGAAATATTACTAACGGCATGAAGTAACGATACTGAAGCGAAACAGAAGGGGGCCACGGATTGGCTACAGAGATCGCCTTTTCCATTCCGGTATCCGGCGTCATCCACATCGAGGGTGACATGATCACCATCACAGTGAACCAATCAGAAACGAGCATCAAGCTGCAGCAGCCGGTGACGCTCGACAAGAAGCCCTGCCCCAAACCAGGCAAGACCCTGAACGACATTGCCCTGGAGGCCGCCCGGGAATTCGTGTCTAAAAACAACGGCGCCAACCGCTTCAGCGCAGCCGACCTGTACCGCTTGGCCTTGGACCGGTATCCCGGGCTCAAGCGCAACAGTTTCATGTCCCGGGTCATCGCCGACACCCCGAACCACCCGTCAAGCAGGCACTTCTCTTCAGGACGCGACTATTTCAGGCAGTTGGCGGCGGGCCTATACCAACTCAACGAAGAGTACCTGCCCGAAACCCGGCCGCTCACTGACCTTGACCGCAAGATCTGGCAGTAGGAGGTTATAGGATGTACCAGAGCACGGCTACCCTTTGCGAGCACGATGATCAAGAGCAAATCCCGGAGATTGTTGAGCGCGAGGCCCAGGAGTTGTCGGACATGCTGACCGAGCTGATTGAGAAGGCTAAGGCCCTGAAAAGGCGTCTCGGCGGGAATTCGAACAGGGATTCGAATTCCCTTGGGGGTACTTCCCTCCTCTCGCTTCATTCAATCACCACTTTGCGTTCAAAATCCCCCTTTTACCAAATCTACGGTATACTAATATCGATAGAGTTTGGAAACGAGAGGGATATCGTGAACGCAACATTAAACATCCAGGGTATGAGCTGCGGGCACTGCGTCCAACATGTCGAAACGGCGCTCAAGAAAATCGCCGGCGTGAGTTCTGTGTCTGTAGATCTAGCCAAAGGCAAAGCCTCGGTGGCATATGACCCTGTTAAGACAAACCCACAAGCGCTGAAGAAAGCCGTCGACGCGGCCGGATACCCGGCGACTATCGCCAGTTGATCCGACTCCAAACACGCGATGGCCGGAACCAAGAAGAAGACCGCTTTAACCCTGTTCATCGGCGGGATGACGTGCGCCGCGTGCGTCCGCCATGTAGAGGGCGCGCTCAAGAGCGTCCCCGGCGTCGGCGAAGTGACGGTCAACCTGGCCACCGGCAAAGCTGCCGTCGAGTACGATCCGTCGCAGGCGACGCTGGCCGATCTCAAGAAAGCCGTCGAAGATGTGGGATACTCCGCCTCCCTCGATGTGGCTGACGTCCAGATTTCGGGCATGTCATGCGCGGCCTGCGTCAAGAACATCGAACGAGTGGTCTCAGCGATGCCGGGTGTCAACTCCGTCGTGGTGAACCTGGGTACCGCCAGTGCCAAGATCGAATACGCTCCCTCTATCACTCCCCTTTCGGATATCATCGCTGCAATCAACGAACTGGGGTACGAGGCGACCGAGAAGATCGTCGGGCAGGCGGCACTCGACAGAGAGCAGGAAGCCCGCACCAACGAGATCAGGCGGCAAAGGCGCAACCTCATCGTTGCAGGGACGCTGGGCATAATCGTCATGGTGGGAATGTTCCAGCCGTACTGGATCTTCCCCAACTTCATCCCCTCCTGGCTCAATAACAAGGTCCTCCTGTTTTTCCTGACCACGCCCATCGTTTTCGGGCCGGCGAGGCAGTTCTTCGTCAATTCGTGGAACGGGCTGAAGCGCGGCCTGACCGACATGAACCTGCTGTACGCCACCGGCATCGGCGCAGCGTATTTGATAGCGGTCATCAACACCTTCTTCCCCGACGCCGGTTTCGGCGGAAAAGAAGCCACATTTTACGAAGCGGCGGCACTGCTCACCGCATTCATTATCCTCGGAAGATATCTCGAAGCAGTAACCAGAGGCCGGACATCCGAATCGATCCGCCGCCTGATGAAGCTCCAGCCCAGAATTGCCCGCGTCGTCAAGGATGGAGTCGAGACCGAGGTCCCGGCTGAAGCCGTCATCATCGGCGACACGATCGCGGTTCGTCCAGGTGAAGCAGTACCCGTCGACGGAACGATCGTCGAGGGGTATTCAGCGGTTGACCAGGCGATGATAACCGGCGAGAGCATCCCCATCGAAAAGAAGGCCGGCGATGAAGTGCTGGGTGGCACGCTCAACAAGACCGGCGCTTTCCGGTTCAAGGCGACGCGCGTTGGCAGGGACACCGCCCTGGCGCAGATCATCCGGCTGGTGGAAGACGCCCAAACGACCAAGGCTCCAATCCAGAAGCTGGCGGACAGGGTGGCCGGGCAGTTCATCATGGGCGTCCATATCATCGCGCTGATTGTCTTTGTGTTCTGGTTTTTCATTGGGTTCGATCTGTGGTTTACCCCCGAAACCCGGTTAATCCTGACTCCGTATGTTCTCTCCGGCCTCGGGGTGTTCGGCTTTGCGCTCTTAACCTCGGTGACGGTGCTGGTCATTTCCTGCCCCTGCGCGTTGGGGCTGGCGACACCTTCGGCGGTGATGGCCGGGAGCGGCAAGGGGGCAGAGTACGGCATCCTGTTCAAGGGCGCCGATGCCATGGAAGTCACGGCTCGCCTCGATGCTGTGATTTTCGATAAGACGGGCACGCTGACCAAAGGAGAGCCCTCGGTCACAGACATCATCGCCATTGAAAACGAATCAAACGAATCGGTGCTCCAATTGGCAGCCATCGCTGAGAAGCACTCCGAGCATCCGCTGGGAGAAGCGATCGTCAGGGAATACCGTAAGACGGGTAAAGAGCCGGAAGACGCGGCGGAATTCGAGGCGGTGCCGGGACACGGAATCATCGCCCGGACTGAAGACCGTTTCATACTCTTGGGCAACCGGAAATTGATGGAAACCAACTCTGTCGCCATCGAATCCCTCGCCAATGACGCCGAAAGACTCGAAAACGAGGGCAAGACGGTTGTTTTTGTCGCCGTCGACGGGAAAGCCGCGGGTGTCATCGCTGTGGCCGACACGGTGAAGGAAACCTCAGGCAGAGCCGTCGACGAATTGAAACGGATGGGGCTCCAGGTGCTAATGATCACCGGCGACAACGCACGGACCGCCAAGGCCATCGCCAAGCAGGCGGGAATCGATGATGTCCTCTCAGAGGTGCTGCCGCAGGACAAGGCGGCTGAGGTCAAGAGGCTGCAGTCGCAGGGACTCAAAGTCGCCATGGTCGGCGACGGCATCAACGACGCGCCAGCCCTCGCCCAGGCGGACGTCGGCATCGCCATCGGGTCGGGGACGGATGTCGCCAAGGAGACGGGCAACGTCATACTGGTCAAGAATGACCCGCTGGACGTCGCCGCCGCGGTGCAGGTCGGGCGGCAAACGCTCGGGCTGATCAGGCAGAATTTGTTCTGGGCTTTCGGGTACAACACGCTGGCGATACCCCTCGGCATGGGGGTGCTGTACCCCTTCACCCACCAGATGGTGTCGCCGGAACTGGCGGCGCTGCTCATGGCCACGAGCTCACTGTCAGTCACGCTGAACACGCTCCGGATGCGGGGCTTCGTGCCGCAGATACGCAAAAGAGGTACCCCCTCTCCCTACCCTCTCCCCGTGGGGGAGAGGAGTTAAATATGAAAAACTCGACAATCGTTGCACCTTCTTCCATTGAGGAGTTGAGTATGGAAAACTCGACTATAACTGCACCACCTTCTCGTCGGGGAGCGGAGCTGAGTTTATGAAGAACTCGAACATGGCTGCCGTGGTCTATACCGGGCTGTCGCTGCTGGCGGCTGCATTGTTCATTGTCGCCACCATAAGCGGCGATTACAGCTCCGTTGCCATGATAGGCGGGGCGGTGTGGGTATTCATACTGTCGATGATTATCCTGATGCCCCCGGTCTCCGGCGCGTTCAAGAAGCGGGGCAGGTAAGTTCACAGTCTTCAGTTCACAGTTGTCAGTTCTAATGAACTTAGAGCAATCCGGTTGAGCCGGATTGAATTGTTGTTTTTTCATTTCTGATATATTTTTCCTAAAACGACTCGGATTTCAGGTTCATTTTCGGCTAAAACGACTCGGTGGTTGTTGAAACAATTGCCGTGCTTAATCGTGAAAACCGGGGCGGAGCGAATTGTTTCACCAAGGGTCTCGTGAAAAACAATGCCCCTTGGTCCTGGGGCAGGGTTTGGGGCGGCAGGTTGAATTGTTTTAGCCTTCCGGCAAAACCCTTTTTTCTGAAACAAATCATCCGAAATCAGCTTTGCGTCAATCGTAAGATTTGTTTTCGAAAACAAATCATCAACGATGGTAATCGATTCATGCATTCTCTGGCGATCCGCGAAATTAAAGTGGAGCGGGTAACTGTAATGGCACAGGTGTGCTAATTTATCCATGCCGTTATTATAGCACGGGAGTTCCTTGAGGTTGTCAAGCGTCTCGTGTCGTTTTTGGCGGAATATTTTGTTATGTTAAGTGTCGAATAATGAGAAGGTGGGGTAAATCCTCGAAATGGAGGAGGGGAAAGAGCGAATAACCCTCGCCCTCTTGTCCCTCTCCCGTTCTGGGGGCGAGGGAGGTGGAGGTGGGAGATAGATTCCCGCTTTCGCGGGAATGACAAGGGAATAAAAAGCCCCCTCTCCTTCATTTCCTCTCCCACGAGGGGCGAGGAAAGCCAACTGACAGGCGGGCGACCGAGTGGGTCGCCCCTACCGAAAATTCTTGGATCGGTGCTGGGGGAGGACGATTGCCACGGCTTGCCATTCAAGGCAAGCCTCGCAAAGACAGTTTTTTGTAGAAATCCCGATGTGCGGTGATGACATAGAGTTTCCAACTCTTTCTTCGATAGAATTATTCCTTGCGACCAACCACCGTCTCCGACCTTTTACCCTATTGTCAGGCGATTACCCAGGGAGTAAAATCGACAACGGAATTCAAACTAAATTTAATGTACCAGAGTCCCGGGCGGGTTTTTATTCACCATTAGGCCGATAGCGTTTAACGGAGGCGGGTAATGTACATCTTCCTTGCCATCGGAATCATCGGATTCATAATCCTCCTGGTCAGTTTCATCTTCGGTGAGATAACCGATTTCGCCCAGGATACCATCGGCGACGTTACCGGCAATGAAGTTGGCCACGGGCCAGGGCCATTCAGTTTACGATCGATTGCCGCGTTCACCACCGGTTTCGGCTTCGTGGGCTACATCTTTTCCGAGCTGGGATGGGACCCGCTCCAGGCGGCGCTGCCGGGGTTGCTCTTCGGAGCGCTGATGTCGCTGCTAAGCATCGTCCTGGTCAAAGCTCTTATCAAGCAACAAGCGAGCGGCAGTTTCGGTTTATCCGAGTTGGTAGGCAAGCCGGTCGATATTTCCACGCCGATACCCCAGGGAGGAGTCGGCGCCGTTACATTAGTTTTCAAAGAATCCTCTCAGACGTTCATCGCCAGAACCAAAGACGGAAGCCCTCTGGAAGCCGGAGCACCCGCCAAAATCACCAATTTTCAAGGTCGAACGGCGATCGTAGAAAAAATTTAGGAGAAGAAGAATGCCTTCATCCGGAGTAGCCATCGCAATCCTCGCCATCGTCATCGCGATCCTCCTCATCATGGCGCTGGTCGCCAGCAGATATCAGAAAGTTGCGCCAAACGAGGTCCTGGTCATCGCCGGGCGTAAAAGAGTGACCCAGGACAGCGCGGGGAACCCGGTCGTGATGGGCCACCGCATCGTCAAAGGCGGCGGCACGTTCGTATACCCGGTATTAGAAAAAGTGAACCGGCTTTCTCTCAACGCCATGGCGATCGACGTCACCACCGCCGATGTTTATACCAAGAACGGCGTGCCGGTGACGGTCGACAGCGTGATCGTGATGAAGATCGGCGGCGACGACCTGTCCATTTCAGCGGCGGCGGAGCGTTTCCTGGGTTTCAAACCTGAAGAGATCAAGCATGTCGCCCAGGAAGTCCTGGGAGGGCACTTGCGTTCAATCTGCTCCACCATGACCCCGGAAGACATCAATGCCGACCGGACCACCTTCCAGCAAAGAGTCCTCGAGGTCGCCCACAAAGACTTCCAAAGCATGGGGCTCATCATCGATGCCTTTACTGTCCGCCAGATAAGCGACAAACAGGGGTACATGGACGCCCTGGGCCGCAAGTCCGCGGCCGAGGTCAAGAGGAACGCCCAGATCGGTGAAGCGGAAGCCCTTGACCGTGACGCCACCCAGAGCCAGTCCCTGGCCCGCCAGGCAGGACAGGTCACCAAAGCCGAAACGGAAGCCGCCATCGCCGAGGCTAACCGGAACCGCGACGTCAAGATGCAGGAATACAACGCCACCGTCGAAATCGCCAGGGCGAAGGCCGGCCAGGCCGGTCCCCGGGCGGAAGCGGAAGCCAAGCAGGACGTCATCGCCGCCCAAACCGATTTGGCGAAGAGGGAAGCTATCCGCAAGGAAGCCGAACTCAACGCCACCGTCATCAAGACCGCCGAGGCGGAAAGACAGCGGACGATCATCAACGCCGAAGCCGCCAGGCAATCCCAGATCGTCCAGGCAGAGGGCGAGAAGGCCTCCCGGGTCCTCAAAGCCGAAGCCGACCAGAAGGAACGTGAACAGGAAGGTCTCGGCGAAGCGGCGAAGATCCGCAACGTCGGCATGGCGGATGGCGAAGCCAGCAAGGCCAAAGGCCTAGGCGAAGCGGAGGCCATCAGGGCGAAACTCCTGGCCGAAGCCGAAGGCCTCCATAAGAAAGCCGAAGCGATGAAAGCCTTCAACGACGCCGGCATGAACCTCCAGATCGCGACATCGCTCATCGCCGTGCTGCCGGAGATCGTCAAAGCGGCGACGTCGCCCCTGGCCAGCGTCAAGGACATCCGCATCATGGATTTCGGCGGAGCAAACACCGACGGCCACGGCGGCCCGGTGGACAAGCTTCTCAACATCACCCCTCAATCCCTGATGGTTGCCAACGAGGCCTTGAAGAATACGATCGGCATGGACCTGACCGAAATGATCAAGCTTATCCGTACGGGCAAGACCGACGAAGTCCTCAAGATGGCGGAGGGGAAGACCGAGACGGAGTAGCGACGACACGAACATTAAAAAAGAGCCCTCTTTCGAGAGGGCTCTTTTTGTTTTGGCGCTGTGGCAGTGGGGTGGGGAAATTTATTTTTGGGGACTGTATTGAAAGGATAATGGGCTGGGTATATTATTGCTCGTTAATATTACCCTAAATTTGGCGCGTCAAACTTTACGATGGGTGCGGATTTCAGGAGTTACAAATGGAATTACGCGATGCCGAGACTGCAACTGAACAACTACTTACTTCCGGAATTGTCAGCGAGAATGAAAATGTCATTCATTATTATGGAGGTAGCTTATCTCTTGGGGCAGGTTGGAGCGGAGGATACGCGTTTATTACCGAAAAGAGGTTAATATTCGGACGCCAAGCTCAAGGCTGGTCTTCACGAGGGATTGATCTCATCTTCGAATGTGAACTCGGAGATATCCTGAGTGTTTCTACTAACGGTTGGTTTGATAAAAGAGCCAATTTTGCTGTCAAGCAAAATGGTCAAATTGTCCAATGTACGCTTTCTAGCCCATATAATATAGCATTTGCTCAGAGCCTAATTGAATCGAAGAGATCTTATAAGGAAAAAAGGACCGTCGTAGCAAATACAATAATTATCGAAGAAGCCAAAAAGGAAAAGGAAAAGGCTTCTGAAATACTTCAGAAGAGGCTTGCCAGGGGCGAGATTAGTCTTGAGGAATTCCACCAGAAGATTCAGCGGACTTGATAAAAAATCGATCCATTAAATCTATACGTAAGCGGTTTTTATGGGGTGGGGGAGAATATTTATACCGACGTAAGCGAATAAGCTTGCTGGGGGGCACTAGGGAACCGTATAATGCCTATTGCTTGCGGGTGGTGCTTTGCTAGCCGTCGTTGATCCAGCGACGACCTTTAGGACTCTTTGCTTTATGCTCAGCTTATCATGGTCAAGGAAGCAGTCATGCTGATGCAGAAGGGTAGATTCACTCCCCCGCAAGCACTTTTAATATCGAAAACATTAAGTGAAAATAAGCCACAAATTAAATAGCCCACCCCAAGATTTGGCCAAGTCATTCTCGGCTCTAAAAGATGGGCGCGATGTCGCTAAACTCCTTGAAGTCGAGTATGCCCACTTGGTCTATCATTTGTACAAAATTCCACAAGAGGCTCGTTATTCTCAATTCAAAGTCAAAAAACGTGGCACGAATGAATTTCGCACGATCTCAATTCCGAATGGTTCACTTAAAATAATCCAAACAAAACTCGTTCAAGTGCTTGAAGCCGTATATTTTCCAAGAATCGCAGTACATGGGTTCATAAAGGGCAAAAGCATATTATCCAACGCCAGGATTCATGCCAACCAAAAATGGGTATTCAATGCTGATCTTGAAGGATTTTTCCCTTCAATTAACTTCGGGCGAGTCCGTGGTTTGTTTATTGCTAAGCCTTACGTGTTACCAGATAACGTTGCAACCGTCCTTGCCCAAATATGTTGCTACAACAACGAACTACCTCAAGGAGCACCCACATCTCCCATTCTTTCGAATATGGTTTGTGCAAAATTAGATAGCGAACTCCGAATTCTTGCGCAACATTCACGTTGTAATTACACACGATACGCAGATGATCTTACTTTTTCTACATCTTCGCCCAAATTTCCTCCTCAAATCGCATCGATAGATGGAGATTCACAAAATACCATCATAGAACTCGGTGAACAATTACGAACAATAATTGGAAATAATGGATTTTGCGTTAATGCCCAAAAAACACGACTTCAAACAAAAACCCACAGGCAAGAAGTCACTGGTTTAGTTACGAATCAATTCCCGAATGTGAGTAGACAATTTATTCGCCAAGTGAGAGCTATGCTCCATGCGTGGGAGAAATTTGGCCTTGAAAAAGCCCAAACTGAATACCTAATGTTATACCGCGATCAACAAAGAAATCCTTTAAAAAATGACCCCAAATACAGGAATGTTTCATTAAAAGATGTCATTTTGGGGAAAATCGGCTTCATCGGTTCCATAAGAGGTAAGACTGACTTCATTTATATCAAATTATTGAATAAAGTTATCAGTCTATCTCCCGAACTGGCCAAACAAAAGGATAAAATATCAGCTTTAATGTCTTCAGGCCCAGCCCCATTAATAAGGGTTACAACGGAAGGTCCAACTGATTGGATGCATATTGAAACTGCTTTTAACAACCTCCAATCAAAAGGACTGTTTGCCGGACTCGCCTTCGATTTGGTTCGGTACGAGCACGATATGGGACATTCCAGGCTATTGTCCATCTGTGAAGCATATGCAACATTACCGATCCCTGGAGGACTCTCTCACGTATTTATTTTCGATAGAGATGAACCGCAAATAGTAAACAAAGTCAACGAACATGGCGATGTGCGAAAATGGCCGAATAATGTGTATTCGTTCTCAATTCCAATACCTACCCATAGAACTAAAACACCCGAAATTTGCATCGAATTAAATTAGGTAACTATATACTTGCGTGACCCACTTTTGTATGCTATAATGCGATTATCAAAAGTTAGGGGTCCAAGAAAATGTTACCTCAATTCGATACTCTGGTTGGAATGATCAAGAAATTCCCCGATGAACAATCCTGTATTGACCACCTAACCGAAGTAAAATGGCACGAAAGCCCTTTTTGCCCCTACTGTGGTTCTCATAAGGTTTACCACTTCAAAGATCATCGTACCCATAAATGCGGTGACTGCCGAAAACGGTTCAGCGTTAAAGTGGGGACTATTTTCGAGGACACCAAAATCCCCTTGAAAAAATGGTTCATGGCTATCTACCTGATTACCGCCCACAAAAAGGGTATCTCATCCGTTCAACTTGGTAAGGATATTGGAGTTACCCAAAAGACCGCATGGTTCATCCTTCATCGGTTGCGTGAAGCCGCCAAAACCGAAGCCTTTAATGCTCCGCTCAAGAATTGTGTTGAAGTTGATGAGACTTACATAGGCGGCAAAGAAAAGAACAAACACGCCTGTAAACGGATTGGTGGCACTCAGGGTAGAAGCACCAAAACCAAAACCACTGCCGTTGTTGTCCTTCAAAGAGGCGGCGAACTAAGGGCATTCCAAACACCCGATACCAACCGGACAACACTTCAAAAACTTGTTGCTGAAAATGTCGCTCTTGGTTCTAAGGTCAACACCGATGAATGGGCTGGATACAAAGGACTTGAAACCTTTTATCTCCATAGCAGTGTCAACCACATTGGCGGTCAATACGTGAATGGCGATGCCCATACAAACACAGCCGAAGGTTTCTTTTCACTGCTAAAGCGGGGCATCATCGGTATCTATCATTTCACCAGCAAAAAACATCTACAAAGATACCTCAACGAGTTCACTTTCAGGTATAATCTCCGCAAGGAAAGCAACGGGGCTGGCTTCTTATCCCTCCTCCAACATTGCAACCAGAGACTAACCTATAAAGGACTGATCGCCAATGAAGCGTAATATAACCATTGACCCGCCCCTCAGCCTACCAATGCCGTTCGATGAAGCTATTGAGCGGTTTGCCCGTGTAAACACTAAAGACGTTGAAGCCACAGTGTGTTCCCGTGATGCCGCTCCATTCGTAAAATGGGCTGGTGGTAAACGTGGGATTATTGATCAACTCGTAAACCGGCTCCCTGATAAGTTTGGCGAGTATTATGAGCCATTCGCAGGTGGAGCGGCTTTATTTTTTGAGATAAGCGACAACCTCAAAAAGGCCTACATATCCGACAGCAACCTTGACCTAATGATTACCTATGCCGTGGTCAAAGATATGCCCGATGCCTTAATTAAAAAACTCGAAGATCATGCCAAAAAAGACAGCGAGGAATACTATTACAAGGTTAGGGCACAGCACAACCTGAAAGATGCAGTCGATACAGCGGCAAGGTTCATTTATCTGAATAAGACCTGTTACAACGGGCTTTATCGAGTCAATAAAAAGGGTGAATTCAATGTGCCCCGTGGCCGTTATGCCAATCCCGATGTGGTCAATAAGGAAAACATTCTAGCGGCAAGCCAAGCCTTAAAAAAAGCTGAACTTCGATACAGGGAATTCGACAAGATAACACCTAAATCAGGCGATCTGGTTTATTTCGATCCGCCGTATCATCCCACAGATACAGCATCGTTTACCCAATACACAAAGCTAGATTTTTCGGAAAAAGATCAGCAACGTCTCGCCAACTTTGCATTGGAACTTCACCGACAGGGCGTTTACGTTATGCTTTCCAATTCGGATACGCCTTATATCCGCAACCTGTACAACAACACAGCTTGGAATCTAAGTGTAGTTTCTGCACCACGTCTGGTAAACTGTAAAGCCGAAGGCCGGGTGGCCGTCAAAGAATTGTTGGTGAGAAATTATGCCGGAAATGATCCAGGGCGGGACACAGGCTAACTACACAGGGACAGTACTAGAAAAGTTCGTTGCCTCTCGTTTGGATGAACGGGGATATACCTACGTCCCCTCTGTCCGATTTTTTGCCGCTCGTGCTTTGAAGCAGCCAATCTATACTAGACGCTGTGAAATCGGCAAGAACATCTACAACCTTAAACAGATTTGTGACTTTGTGGTGTACCATCCTGAAAAATGGCCAGATAACCTCATCATCGAATGCAAATGGCAACAAAGTGGCGGATCGGTCGATGAAAAGTTCCCTTATCTAGTTTTGAATATCAATATGAAATACGAAACTCCAACCATCATCCTATTGGATGGAGCCGGTTTCAGGCGTGGAGCTGGTGCTTGGCTTAGACAGCAAGCGGGTAACGGCAACCTAAAACAAGTTCTCGATATGTCTCAGTTTACAACTTGGGTAAACAAAGGCAATTTGTAGGGTCAAACACGTATATAGTTACCTTAAATTATTCCGACGCTGAAATCCAACGAATCGATTCCTCGGGGAGAAGGTTGTTTATCAACACGGAGTTTGATCATGATAGTCAGATGCACAATTCCCTTGACCTTTCATGTACTGATCGGAGCAAATTTCCCCGAAGTAAGGCGATTCGAATAATAGATGACAATGTGTTTGACCGCGCAAAACACAACGTGGCTTTAACAAAAAGAAAATTCGCCGAATACGTAACAACCGGTGAACCTAATTTTAATGATTTTGACTTTCTCCCATTTAAAGGAATATTTGATAACCTTAAAAGAATTATGGACAAAACAATCTAACTAATCTTCTCGATGTAAGATTTGAAAAAAGCGATGGGTGGAGGCGGACCAAAGAATGTTACCTATGCAATTTTCTGTCTAACGTGAACCATAATAAGAATATATGACCATCCATAACGCCACCGTTTTTTGTGACGAATCAGGGAACACCGGTGCCAATCTACTTGATCGGGATCAGCCGCTATTTGTCGTCGGAGGCTGGTTGGTAAATGATAACTGTCATGAAATGGCGGAGGGTTTGGTAGAAGAGGCGCATAAACTGTTGCACCCACCCGACGGCGAACTTCACGGGGTTCGTCTTTTGCATACTAGCCGCGGCATCATGGGAATGCGTCAGCTAATCAGAGCGTTATTGATGGTCTACTGTGCCCCCATCTGCCAGATTATCGAAAAACGTTTTTTACTCGCAGTAACACTTTATGAATTCTATCTCGATGTTCGTTTCAATAAAAATACGCCAACTTCTATAGATAATGATTGGGAACAAAAACACGTTTTTGGGGAGGCGGTATACCGGCTACCGGACGATCTTCTAACCCAATTTGCCCAAACGCACTCTTCGTTAGACAAACAACTTGTGTTAGAAACTCTTCGGGACATAACTAGAGCTTTAACGCTCCAAAGTGACGACGATTTAGCAAGTCTATTGATAGGGTCAATCCCTTATATCGATGACATCATCGATTATCACAAATTCGGTAGAACCCATTTTGATTCAATTACTCTGAACGCACCAAATGTAGCTTCATTCCACATGTTTTTTCATAGCTTAGAACAAATAGGGCGTGAAGCTGAAATTCCCCGCTTAACCTTGATTCACGATGAAAACCCTCAATTCCAGAACACGTTCCAAAAAGTGTTCGAGCATTTTAGAGATGACCCCCGGGATGATTCTTATCGTGAAGGACCATGGAGTCAGGTATTTCTCGGGTTTAGGTCATTAAAAGACCTCAGATTCGCAAATTCTAAGAACGAACCTCTTTTACAAGCGGCCGATATTTTCACTTGTATGCTGCATAAATACGCTGTTAACATTTACAAAGGAATTCCCAACTCGCCAACATTAACCGAAGTAGCTGGCATGTTTCTCAAAGAACCACCGGAATGTCCGGCGATAGTCCGCATAATAACGTCGGATCAATTTTGCACTAAGTTAAAAACCTTCAAATAGTTCTTATCTGGATGTGTCCTAACGGAAACATTCAGGTTCATTCTGAATTCTGTTTTATACGCTCGAGCCAACATTGCTATCAAAAACCAAGACCGAGAGGTCCGTGTCCCAATAATTGATTGGTTTATCTGGGAAAGATAGAATGGCAGATATCAAAAGGTCAATCGAGGTAAGAATGAGCATCGCCGGATTCGTTATCGGTATCCTTGCTTTCCTGGGTTTCCTGGTCGGCCTGATCCCTTTCCTGGGTTGGACCAACTGGGTGAATATCCCTTTCGCAATACTCGGCTTCATCCTGAGTTTAGTCGGGGTAACCAGGGGGCCGAATAAGGGTCTAGGGATTGCGGGTTTAACACTCTGCGCTATCGCGATCGTCGTCGGGGCTTTGAGGCTGGGGGCGGGGGGAGGGATTATTTAGGTTGTAAACCATAGGAGGGAATCAATGAAGATCCTCATCCTGGGCGGTTATGGGATGACGGGCAGGCTTCTCGCCCGCTACCTGCTGGAACAAACTGAATGCGAGGTGGTGATTGCCGGCCGCCACCTCGACAAAGCACTTTCGTATGCACAGGAGCTAAACTCCAAATTCGAGGGCAACCGCGCATCCGCGGGACGAATCGACGCTTCTTCAAAAAATGACCTCGTCGAAGGTCTGAGAGGTGTTGACATGCTGGTTGCCGCTGCGCCGACAACCAATTATGCCGAGGTGGTAATCCGCGCCGCTATCGAATCCAAAGTGGACTACCTGGATATCCAGCTTGATTCAAAAAAATTCGACCTTTTAATGAGGCTCGACAATGAGATTAAAGAAGCCGGGCTCTGCTTTATTACCGAAGCCGGATTTCACCCCGGTCTGCCGAGCGCCATGGTCCGTTACGCTGCGGCCAACCTTGACCGGCTGGATAGCGCCGTAGTCGGGTGCTATCTGAATATGGGGCGGAGTTTGCCATATTCGGAAGCCGTCGACGAGTTGATGGAGGTTTTCCAGCATTACCAGGCCCAGGTATTCAAAAACGGCCAATGGACAAAAAGGAGTTCGTACGATACCCGGAAGATCGATTTCGGCGGGGAGATCGGCAGGAGAACCTGTTTTTCGATGTTCTTCGAGGAAATCCGCAACCTGCCAGCTACATACCCGACTCTGAAGGATATTGGCGTTTATATCTCCAGTTCCCACTGGTTTGTCGATTGGATCATCACACCGGTGGTGATGGCGGGATTGAAGGTGGCTCCGCGGCGAGGACTGCGCCCAATGGGGAAGTTGATGTGGTGGGGCATGCAGACTTTCCCCACGCCACCGTATCTGGTGATGCTGCAGGCGGAGGCGGCGGGAACAAAGGGCGAAAAACCAGCTACATTCAAAGCGAAAATCTCCCATGCCGATGGATATGAGCTCACAGCGATCCCCGTAGTTGCCTGCCTGAAGCAGTACCTCGATGGGTCAATCCGACGTCCTGGAGTGTGGATGATGGGGCAACTCGCCGAGCCCACACGGCTCTTTGATGATGTTAAAACGATGGGTGTCATCGTTTCAAGCACCATGAATTAGAACTGGCAGCCGGCTCCATGATGAGTATCAGGCGGAGCGATTATCCAGGTCGGAAAAAGCGGGTGGGCTGCTATTCAAAGACTTGAAAAAACCGAGTGGGCTTTTCAAGATCGAAGAACTTCTTCAATGCGGGATACGAAGTTCAATGTCCCTTCTTCAATTTGTTTTTTAAGGGAACCCAGGTTATCGAAGTCCGGATGTGGAGCAACGTTGTATATCAGGATAGCGTCGATACCTTTTCCCGGGGTCACGACCCGATATTCCCCCCAATCTCTTCCCTTGAGCAATTCCCAGTATTTCGCCTGAACCTGCCGGTTGGCTGCGGCAAGCCAAACTTCAAAACTGGCGGTGCTGTGGATGAAAACTACAGCGATCTTGAGTTGCCGGGTTTTCAGCGACGGCGGGACGAGCGCAAAATAGGTCATATCCAGGTACCCCGGATATAAGCCCGAGGAAACACCCAATTGAGGACAGTTTCTGTTGAATTGTGCTTTCAAATCATTCATGAATTCCATCAAGCCACGGTAGACTCGCTGGATACCACCCTTAGCAAGTTGCTCCCGATAGTCAGCGACATAATCTGAAAACGTTGTCATCTCATCTCCTGAAGGCAATTCCGCAGTGGGCTAAATTATAGCACCGGAAGAACAGATTGCGGGCGACTGTTCCAACATAGCGGGCGACCCACTGGGTCGCCCCTACCGAAATTTCTTGGATTGGTGCCGGGGAGGACGATTGCCACGTTTCGTGAGATTTACCATATAATCTAGAAGAGTATTATTATCGGACTTTCGGGGTACAAATATGGAAATTTCGCCAGAAGAACGAAGGAAAATATACGAGGAAGAAAAGGCCAGGATTGAAAGGGAATCGCAGACGTCGGTAAAACCGACAGACTCTTCCCAGAAAACAAGCACGGGGCTTTCACCGAATATCGAGGCATTTCTGTGCTACCTAGGTATGTGGGTTACCGGCGTCATTTTTCTCATCATCGAACAAAAAAACGCCAAAGTCCGTTTCCACGCCACCCAATCCATCCTGATCTTCGGTCCGCTCTCAGTTGCAGGATGGATCCTCGGCTGGATCCCGGTCTCAGGCGGGGTCATTTCATTTATCGTGTCTATCGTGGCTCTTGTGCTCTGGATAGTCTTAATGGTCAAAACTTACCGGGGCGAAGAGTTTGAAATACCCGTAGTCAGCAACCTGGCCAGACAATTGACGGGAATATCCGGTACTTCAACTTCTCTAAGCAACAGCGCTCAAACCGCAAGCGCGGAAAATGCTTCAAAGCCGGCAACGGACTCCCAGAAGTATGTGCCGGGGAGCCGGGCGGGGAGGCTCGTTGGTTCCAGCATTTCAATCGCATGGTGCTCGGCATTGCTGATATTCATGAATTTCTACCACCAGTACATTGCTATTTACCACGGAAGTACTTCGAACGGCGTCACGATATGGACCAGGGATCCAATTCTGAACCAGGATTTTCACCAATGGTTGCCGATACTTAATGTCGCGCTGTTTGTGGGTATAGCAGGAAATATCATGACCATTATTTGGGATAAATACCTGCTCCGGGAACCTGTCAAGATGGTTATCGACATTTTTTCCCTCGCCGCGATCATCAGCCTGATAAACATTTTCCCATTCGATTTCAGTTCGTTCCCGGACGCCATTTCAATCGATGCCACGCGGGTCGGAGTGAGAGTGGTATTGATATTAGCGGCGGTCGGCACGGGAATCGGCATACTGGTCCGATTCATTAAATTTGTCGCAAATCTTTCCACGGGCAAAACAAGTTATCATCCGT
Organism: Dehalogenimonas etheniformans; assembly: GCF_014672715.2. NCBI lineage: Bacteria > Bacillati > Chloroflexota > Dehalococcoidia > Dehalococcoidales > Dehalococcoidaceae > Dehalogenimonas > Dehalogenimonas etheniformans. The sequence continues at coordinate 1,713,726 of NZ_CP058566.2, forward strand.
GAAGACCTGTGTTTTTCCATGAAACCTTTTGCTTCTTGAGGGTCGCTGTGACTTTATCCAGGTGGGTGAAGCGGAAGGAAAAATGGGCTTCGAGCCGGGATAAATGGTCGCTACCGAAGAACTCCCGGCTGAGGTAGGCGGCGCCGATCATCAATTGGGCGACGCTCATGCGGATGACTTGTTTCAAGGGATCGATACCGGGCGCCGAGAACGCATCGAGATCGTCCATCACCTTCCTCCCGAAGGCGATAGCCCGGTTGGCGAGCGATTCCAGGGCCCGGGAATCTTTCGCTGCCAGGCAAAATAAAGTGACGTTGCCGCCCTTGAGGTCTGGCTTCAGGTCTTGAAGATCATCGACCAGTTGTAGAAAAATGCCCAGCCCGAAAATGAATCTAACCTGCTGCGGAGTGAGCCTGTTCTCAGCGATGAGATAAGCATCCGCAAGCACCGAAGAGCCGCCCTTTTCGAGGGTTATTGCCAGTACATCATCCCTAACAGGCTGTTTTATGCCTTCCAAATCCAAGCTTTTGGATTGGGCGCGGTGAATGGCTAACAGGCTGTCATAAACCTGGGGCATAAGCTCGCGGTCTTTTTCAGACTCGATCGTCGCCACCAGCGAAAATATCTGTTTTTCGTGCCGGTTGGCCGGGGCGACAATTTCTCCGGCAAGCCGGCGTCCGAAGCGACCGTTGAATTCCCGTTTGGTTGCCGCCGGGATCCTGGGGTTGTCGAGGTAGTTATCGGAATAGGGATACAGCATGCTGTAAGCAAAAACCGCAGGCGTCAGACGGCACTGTTGACCTAGCATCAATTGCAGAGTGTTCATCACGCCGACGTTCCGGGAGGCTTGAAAGGTCTCAGCATCCGATATAGATCGATGCGTTCGGGCTGTTCGCGCGAACTGGACAAGGGATTGGGGCATACCGCGCTGGAGGAGGATTTCAAGGTGGGCGGGGGTTAAGTCGAATGCGTCCTGGCCAAGCTGGGCTAGACCGATGAGCATGCGGGCTTCAAGAAGGGAGAAACCTTCTGGGGTTGTGAAGGGATGCCGGAATTCCTCCAGAGCCTGGTCCAGGAAACGGTCAAGATGCGATTCTCGAACGGCGTGAACGGCGTCATCAATCGCAGGGCCTAAATCGACGTCTTCTCCCGCCTCCATCCAGATGCGGGTGAAATCGCCCACCAGTTGGGCGATGGGCGGATCGATGACGCTTTTCAATGAATCAATCGCCATTACCTAAAGTATTCTCGATACGCTGAATGTTACCACGACAGCGGGGCGGGGGATAGGGGGAGCCTGTTTAAAAATCCTCCCCTTCAATAGCGGCAGGCAATCGGCCGTTTGCTCTATAGGGTCTTGATAATGCCTAAACATAGTGATACTTTTATAGACAGCAAAGAAGGTGACCAACATGCGGAAAAAGATCGTTTTCCCCATTTGTATAATCGTAGTGCTGATCGCGATTGGAATATTGGCAGTTCCCGTGTTCGCAGATGATTCCCCGATTAAACCGCCTCCCACAACGGACGCACCAAGGGTGAAAGTGCCACCCGTGACAGTCGATGGACCGAGGGTGAAGTTGCCTCCCACTTCGGTTGCGCCCCCAAGAGTGAAATTGTCTCCAACTACTATAGAATCCCCCAGGGTGAAGGTACCTTCGGCAACTGTCGAACCACCGAGGGTTAAGCTCCCTCCCCCCAGCGTCCCCTCAAAATAGCAGCTGGTTCGGACTAATAGTCTATGGAATGCCGGGACCAAAAGTCCTGGCATTCCCTTGTTTTCGACGAACCCGTCACAGAAATACGATTGGTGCCGGTTTGGGGGGCGGGGAGTTGCTGCACGGCTTTTTGGCTGAATTGCACAATACGCCCGACAAAACGGTCAAGGATTTCGTCAATCACCTGTCATTAAGATGGAACGTCATTTACCGCTACCAGGGAGCGGCAAAAGCCCAGAAAATGCCTATCGAATAGACATTACTTTCGGGCTGGTTCAAGAAGGGAGCTTTGAGCTCCCTTCTTTTTTGTCCCTTCGATTTTTGCCGTTCCATACGAGCAAACACTTGGACGTGATATTATCAAAATGTAAATGAAATTTAGCATCGATGCAACACCGCCTTTTCGCCTCGATCTCACGGTGTGGGCACTCCGGAGACGAGACAAGAACATCGTCGATCGATGGGACGGGAGTCGGTATTCGCGCACGTGGGTTTATGATGGGAAAATCATCCTTATCAACCTCACGCAAACGGGAACCGAAGCGCATCCAAAAGTCATCGCAGAGCTAAAAAGCAAATCCGATCTTCCCCCTGATTTTGAAAAAGAAATCAGACAATGGGCACTCAAAGTCCTGGGACTAAATGTCGACCTTGGCCTCTTCTATAAACTAACCGAATTCAACGCGATCATCGCCCGTTTAGCCAGGGAGTTCAAGGGTGTCAAACCGCCGCGTTTCCCATCCATTTTCGAAGCCATGGTTAATGCCATCGCCTGCCAGCAGGTATCGCTGGACGCCGGGATACAGATACTCAACCGTTTGTGTGTTCAATTCGGCGCAAGATTCGAAGAAAATGAGGGCGTTTTATATGCCTTCCCGCGACCAGAAGATCTGGCCAATGCATCCGAAGCAGAAATCAAGAAAGCCGGTTTCAGCAGTCAAAAAGCCCGATCGATTAAGGCGTTAGCGACAACGATACAAGAAAAAACCATGAACCTCAATGAGTTGGAAAGGATGCCTAACGAGTCTATCGTCAAGTGCCTCATGGAAATCCGTGGCATCGGTCGATGGTCAGCGGAATATGCACTCCTGAGGGGGTTGGGGAGGCTGGACAGTTTTCCTGGAGACGACGTCGGTGCAGGCAACAACCTCCAGCGAATGTTCAGCCTTGACGCTAAGCCGGACTACGAACAAATAAAAGATTTAACTTCCGCATGGCAGCCATACCAGGGCATGGTTTATTTCCATTTGCTGCTCGAGCGGCTGCGATCACGAGGCCTGATATGAACGTAACTGTGTTCACTATCGGTCATTCGACCCGCACAATCGACGAGTTTGTGAAAATCCTCAATGCGTTCAATGTCCAAACTGTTGCAGACGTGAGAACCATCCCGGGATCAGCGCGTAATCCGCAATTCAACGCCGAAACCCTGGCATCGTCGCTGTCCCACGACAACATCGAATATATCCACCTCGCGGGGTTGGGAGGCCTTAGAAAACCAAGCAAAACATCAATCAACACCGCATGGCGGAACGCGTCATTCCGCGGCTACGCCGATTACATGCAAACCGCGCAGTTCGAGGAGAGCCTGGATGAGTTGATCGGCATCGCCCGCCAGAAGATCACTGCAATAATGTGTTCGGAGGCGGTGCCGTGGCGCTGCCACCGGTCTCTCATCGGGGACGCGCTAGTGGTGCGGGGTTTTCAAGTCCAGGATATCTTTAGCGCGATTATCACCAAACCCCACGAAATCACCTCCTGGGCAAAGGTAGAAGGCCAAAAGATAACGTATCCGGGAATCCCTGGTTGACGGTGGAAATATATTAGCGGGGCCAAATTTCAACGCCAAAATCGTTGACATCGGTATCTTCTGGGACTAAAGTGGTTTCAGTCATTGTTTGACTGAAGGAGTTGGATATGGGCACCTCAATCGATTATCAAAAAGTCATGACAGAGGTGGTTTATATCAATTTACCGGGCCCCGCTGAACCGGAACCAGGGATGAGCGGCGGGGAGTTGCTGCACGGCTTTTTAGCTGAGCTGCACGATACGCCTGATCCGGCAATCAACGTATTTGTGAACGAATTATGCCTGCGGTGGAATGTCCACTTCCGGCAGCAGCCCTGAAAACTCAGACGCTAGACCATCTTCATATAGCTTGATATCAAAGGTATCAAGGCATCGCTTGCCACCGGGGTAAAGGCCGGCGACTTACTCAAGATCAGGCAGTCGAAAGGCTGGCGAGTCTGGAAATGATGGCGGGACAATACCTCAAACGGGCACCCGGGGCCCCAATCCCGCTGAACAATTCCCGGCTGTCCCTTTTCCACACCCTGCGCACCACTTTTCGATCGCATAGGTGGTTCATGCAAAGGAACCCAAGTAAGGGAGGCAACCCATCCCATAGCTATGGCGTAGCTAAGGTAATTGCCCGAGTGTACGTAGTCATCTTCAAAAACAGCCGGACTTTGTACCGGATCAACATAAAGCCTGCCTTCGACCAGGTAAATCCCTCCCCTGATTGACAAGTCCGGGTGGGCATCGACGTGAATGACATCGAAAGGCACCCTGAGATAACCGGAATCGATCAATTCTTGCCAAAACCTCAGGACCAGATCGTGGCTTTCTATTACTCTGCCGATGACTGGTACCTCCAATGATAAGCCGCAATTATTTTCGAGAAAACTGCGAACCCGCCGAGGCTGCCAGGGCCGATAATTTTCGCCGAGTCTCAGCGCGTCATCGCCTGAATAATACGCGTCCCGATTCAGGAAAAAATCCAAATCGATGTCAAGGCAGCGCATTTTACCTCTCAAGAGGCAAATCCAACCCGTTGAATTCTAGTCCCACCCCAGCGGCTAAACAATAGTTTGTGGAAATTTTTTAGCCCCCCGCAATCACATGGCAACTCAATCATAATCGCAGGTGGCTTGATTTGGAGATATTATGAGATATCTGGTGATATTTTAACTCCGGCCGTTTTCCAATGAGAATCAATCCGTAATTTCGCCCTTTTTCTCCAGATTTAATTGTAGACTTATCTATATCGATATAAATGGATTTGGCGAAATGTTAATAGTTTGGTATAAAGAAATTAGCACTCTCTCAATGAGAGTGCTAACAAATAGTAATAAAATAAAAGGAAGGAGATAGTCTATGGTGCTGCAAAGATGGGACCCCTACCAGGAACTGAGGCAGATGGACAAGACGTTCGACAGGTTATGGCGCGGTCTCGGACGGTTCCCGACAACGGTAGAGAAGTGGGATATCCCGATCGACGTCAAAAAGGAAGGCGACGAGATTATCGTCAAGGCTTCCTTGCCGGGAGTCAAGCCGGAAGAGATCCAGGTCACGGTTGAAGACAATGTATTGGAGCTCAAAGCTGAAAGCTCGACCGAAACCGAATCGGAACAGTCAGGATACCTTGTCCGAGAGCGGGCTTATGGTTCGTTCTTCCGAGCGTTGAGACTGCCGGAGAATGTCGACACGGAACACATCCAATCGTCGTATGAACATGGCGTCCTCACCGTCACGTTACCAAAAGCCGAGGAAAAAAAGCGCAAGCAGATCAAGGTGGCCGTTCAAAGCGGCAATAAGGTGATCGAAGCTCCCGGGAAAAAGGAAAAATAGTAGCTGCTTCGGTTAGCTACAAAAAGGCCGGCGAACATGCCGGCCTTTTTGTTATCTTAAACACAATCCAAAATGGCTTTTGAATTTCGGCATCGGGGCTCTTATAATACCGGAATCGTTCAGATGAAAAACTCAATTTTACCCCCGGCAAACCTAGGATCCTTACATCCGGCCTTAACGGCCGGCGGTGTTGTCATCGCCGTGGTGAGCATCCCCGTCTGCGTTTTCGACTAGCGGCCTTTCTAACGGTTCGTCCACCACAAGTTAGAAAGGAATTTTTCAATGTCACCGATCTGGTTTATTCTTGCCTTCTCAACAACAATAATCTCCGCCCTGGTCAGCCTGCTGGACAGTCATTTCATGTCCCGGCGCATGCCCGGAATGAGAGCGTACATCCTGGTGTGCAGTATTTTCACGCTACCAGCGAGCATTGTTATGCTCATATTCTTTCCGTTGCCTGCCGGAATCGGCTTGGCACCGATCTGGGCGATTGTCGCCTCCGCTATCCTGACCTCGTTCGCCTCGGTGCTTATCCTTCAGGCGATGAAAAGCCAGGACGTCGCCCGGGTCGCACCTATGACCAGCACGGCACCGGTTTTTGTCGCTATCCTGGCGACGATATTTCTGGGAGAGAGCCTGGGGCTGCGCCAGTGGTTTGGCATCGCGGCGGTTATCGGTGGGGCGATCATCATTTCATTCAATTGGGACGCCGCCGGCGAAGGGCATTTCCACAAAAAACCATTCCTCATGCTGCTGAGCGTCGCAGTTATAGCCGCCGTGAGCAGTGTCATAAATAAGTATGCCCTTGACTACATGTCGTTCTGGACGGCGGCCGGGCTCGATTTCCTCATCGCCTCGATACTCATCCTGGCTTTCTGCCTGCGGAGGGATGTGCTGGCCAGCCTGCGTTCGATGGTAAATTCCAGACAGGCGATCAATCTGACGGTGTTCAACCAGGGCATCGCCACCGTGGCCACGGTGATGGCGTTCTGGACTATCCAGCTGGGACCGGTGGCGCTGGCTTCAACGGTATTCAATGCCAAGCCGCTGCTAATTTTTATTTCTTCGGCGGTTATCGGCAAGCTGGCTCCAGGATTCATGGTCAGTGAAAAATTGAGCCCGAAAGGGTGGGCCATGAAAGGCATCGGCACCGCGGCGGTGGTGGGAGGACTGGCGGCTGTGTTCATCTAGTTCAAAAAAACGGCTTAAAAATTAGGTAGTTTTACTAATTGTTGAGTTGATAAATGAGCCGTATAATCAGCCAACTCTTTAGAATTGGAGCCTGGCATGATCACAATCGTTATTGCCGACGACCACAAAGTAGTCCGACAGGGACTCCGCAATCTGCTTGAGATGGAACCTGACCTAAAGGTTGTCGGCGAAGCTGCCAACGGCTCCGAAGCCCTAGCCCTGGTTGAAAACCAGAGACCCGATATCCTGGTGACCGACATCAGCATGCCACCTCCAACCGGTATCGAGCTTGCCAAAATAATCAGACAGAAAGGCTATCCGAGCAAAGTGGTGGTACTCTCGATGCACGCTGATGAACCATTCGTGGTCAGCGCCCTCACTGCTGGAGCCTTGGGCTACGTCCTAAAAGAAGCTGGAGTCGAGTATGTGGTTACGGCAATCAGAGAAGCCGCAGCCAACAGGCGCTTCGTAAGTCCGCCGCTGGTAATGCCTGATGATATCAAGACGCGCTGAACTTTCTCACGCGTCAAACCTGAGTTATAGAAGAAAAAGGAGACGCAATAATGGCCGTTAAAATCCCGCAGGATCTTCAGGAGTTTATGAAAGGGAAGCAGGGATGGGTGGCTACATCCTCGAAAAATGGAGTTCCCAACGTTTCGATTAAGGGTTCGCTTCGATTGCTCGACGACGAGCACCTGGTGTTTGCCGACCTGTTCTCGATGAAAACCCGCACAAACCTGGCCGAAAATCCGGTCGCCGCGATCATGGTTTTCGACGAAGCCTCGAAGCGGGGCTATATGTTCAAGGGATCAACAGAGCAAATCGGAAGCGGTCCCCTTTATGACCAGACCGCGGAAGCCATCCACAAGGCTATGCCCCAACTACCGGCGCCGAAGTACGTGGTAAAAGTGACAGTCGAATCAATCTGGGACCAGTCTTCCGGCCCAAACGGCGGGAAGCAGATCGCCTAATTACCGGCGGGGGATGGCTCAAAAACCATCCCCCATTTCATTTTTAACCGCCGCCTTCCACTTCGCTACGGCGTCGCCCGTTGAATATCCATGCCCGGGCGACCGTCTCTCAACGAGTCTCGAGCATCATTTCTGCCCGCTCATGACCATAGTTCACTCTTAAATTTCCTCTATATAAGAATTAGCCGGGGTCACTGAAGATCCCTTTTGTTTCGTTGAAAACCGTCGACCACCTCATCTGCTAATCCGAAAACCTATGGCCCAACACAACTAAACTCCGAATTTGGCACGGTTCAATCCGTAACATCTATTGTATTGAAATGGATAATCGATAGGATTAAACTTGACTTGTTTTTCAATCGGCTGATTATCGGGCGATTTTGGTGATATGATCGGATCATACTCCTATAGTCCGGGCTTCTGGCCTACAGCTATTGCAGCCGGTCTTCTCGCATTACTCGGGTTGTACATCTGGAGCCGGCGTGATATCACTGGAGCCCGTCCGCTGGCATTCGCCGCCCTTTTCGGAGTCCTCTGGATCACAGGCTTGATCCTGGAGGGTGCCGCCGAAGAGACGTCAACGAAGATCTTCTGGTTTGAATTTCAGGGGCTGTGGCAGTTGCCGCTGGGAACCGCAATCTTCCTGTTTGTGGTCCAATATTCGGGTCTGGGCTACTGGCTGACCAAATCCAGGATGACCTGGTTGATCATACCTTCATTCCTGGTCGCTGCCATCATTCTCACCAACAACCTGCACCACCTGATGTGGCAAAGCTTTCAAGTGAACGAAACTGTGATCGCGCCGCGCGGTCCGGCTTATTGGCTGGCCCTGGCTTTTGCGCTGATCCTAGCCGTGATTGGTCTTGTGATCCTCGGACGATTGTTCATCCGTTCGCCACGTCACCGCTGGCCGGTTGCCTTGATGGTGGTCGGGCAGGTAGCCAACAGGATTTTCGTAGTCATGGATTCACAGAAGTTGAATTTGCCCGGATCTATAGATCCGATTGTTTTTATGTTTGGCTTTGCTTTTGTGATGTACACTATCGCTCTATTCCGTTTCCACATCCTGGATCCGGTCCCGCTAGCCAGGGCGACGGTTCTGGATCAGATGCACGAGGGAATGTTGGTTATCGATCCTTCGGGGCACCTGGTCGACATGAACAGGTCAGCTCGAGCAATATTGGGACAAATGGGCATCAAGCAAAATCCCAGGCATGTGGATAAAATCCTGGGAATTAATCTTGACCTTCTGAAGCAACGGAACAAGAACGGTAATCCCCGATCGGAGATCATTTTGGGGGAAGGCCCTAACAAGCGCCATTATAATTTGAGTCTGGCCCTACTATCAGACCGAGGTGGCGAAGCTGTGGGTCAACTCCTCCTGTTGCACGACGTAACGGAGGAAAAGAAGTCCCAAATCCAACTTATCGAACAGCAAAAAGCGGTGACCATGCTGGAGGAACGCGACCGCCTGGCTCGAGAGTTACACGACGGTATTGCCCAGGTGTTGGGTTACATTAGCCTCCAGGCACAGACCGCAAGCAAGTTGTTGAACGAGGGCAAAGGAGAGAAAGCCGATTCGATCCTTGGCAGGCTAGTAGAAGTGGCTAAAGACGCGCACGCCGATATCCGGGAATCCATATTGAACCTGAGATCGAATCCTCATGAGGAGTGGAGCTTCATCCCGGAACTAAGACGTTACCTGCGAAATTTTGAAGCGAATTATGGCATCCACACAGATCTCAACCTGACCGAAACCGATGAAAATCGATCAATCGAACCTGTCATAGGGCTACAGCTATTCCGTATAATTCAAGAAGCCCTGACTAACTCGCGAAAACATGGCAATGCCCAGAACATCAAGCTGAGCCTTGAGACAAATGACGGCAGAATCTTTATCGAAGTCGGCGATGATGGCTGCGGGTTCGATCTCAATAAATTGGAACCAGAGCCTGGAAGCCACCTGGGTCTGGCTTTTATGCATGAGCGCCTTGACGCGATCAACGGGTCCATGGTCATTGAATCAACGCCCGGAGGTGGGACGGTTATCAGACTCGAAGCCCCTTCGAATGCTTAGATGGAGAACTTATGATGAAAGTATTGCTGGTTGACGATAACAGATTGATGCTCGAAGGGTTGCAAAACCTGCTGGATGCTCATGGCATTGAAGTTGCCGGAGTGGCTACCGATGGTCTGCAATCTGTGACCCAAGCCCGCCAGCTCAAGCCGGATGTCATTCTCATGGACGTCCGCATGCCAAAATGTGATGGCCTGTGCGCCACCCGTCTCATCAAGGCGGAGATGCCCGAAGCCAAAATCGTCATACTTACCACTTCAACCGAAGACAAGGACCTGTTCGAAGCCGT